>JAWXBV010000083.1:0-17316 GCA_034440335.1 Nitrospirota bacterium
ATCCCGTGATCGTCTCGCCTCACACGATCACGACGCAGACAGAGGAGGTTGTACACTAAACTCCCAGGGCAAGTGTCTCAAAGTCGTTGACACGTTCCGCGGAGGCGTAGCCTCGGGGCTACGTTGAGGATGCTTTCGAGGTAAGCACGCCGCTGGCGGGCTTTTTCAGCAGCCTGCTAAGGTGCGCCATGCACAATCTCCTGATAGTAAGACTCCAGCATGCCCCTACGGGCTGGTTCGACAAGCACCAACTGGCGTTGGTCCAAGGTGTTGGCGCAATAGAGATAGACCCCCTCCTCTGCTTGCCCGAGTTCGACATGCAGCTGACGCCCGTCAGACTCCTGGCGCGTGGTCTCTTGCAGAAGGTGCGTATCATGCAGCTGCTCCCAGACGCGCTGCGCGGAAGGCCAATGGTTCTCATAGAGCGGCACGTCCAGATCGGCTGAACCGGCCTTTAGCTGAGCTCGATTAAACGGACGGCCTTCGTCTGGCTCCGGCGATTCATCCCAGTGACACGGACACAAGGCTCCCTTCCCCAACAGATACAAGGGGCCATCGTCGGCCACTTCTTCGACCAACCGGTATCGAATCAATTCCGGCGGCTCGATCAGGGCAAGATCTCGTGCCGCCAAAGCCCGCTGCAATGGGACGCGTCTGGCCAACCGACGGGTCTTCTCACACACGATCATGCGGCCCTTCTGGGCTAACAACGCGCTCAGCCGATCCAGTCGTACGTCGATGCCCGTTCGCCGCTCAAATTCTGCTTGCTGTTGACCATCGCCGGCACGCTCAAAGGAGCTCCAACTGCGACTGAGAATACCTGGGTCCTGTTCAGCTTGGACGAGGGCATGCGTGGCCAGCACCAGATCGGAGGAGCACGTGGGCGCCGTGCGATCGAGATCGAGACATTCAAACTGCACGTTGGTCAGACCAAGTGCCTTCGCCTGTTCTTGCGCGCGCGCGATTGAAGCTGGTGAGCGATCGATCCCGACGAAGGTCTTGTCGGGATGGTGCCTTGCATAGAACGTCGTGAGGATGCCGACCCCACAGCCCACATCTATGATGAACCGGGCTTCACCGATGCGATCGGCTACCCGCGCGCCGATGGCCAGATAATAGTCGTACTGTTGGCTATAGAGGACCGGCAGGATGTTCGAATGGGTGGTGGCATCGTAAAACGCGATCTCATCTGCAGAGGATCCGCCACGCTTCTGCTCCAGGTGCCGATGCAGCGCTGCGATTTCTGGCGGTGAGAGGGTCTCCCGCTGCCACTGGAAATAGGCCTCATCCGACGTGAATTGCTGGAGGCCCCACCAGGCCAAGTGCGAATGGAGCGATTGCAACAGTGAGTCGTTGGTCATTGATGCAGCCTCGGCACGCTTGCTCAAAACGTTTTCCAGCGAGGCCGCAAGGAGTGCGAACCACGAGTCGTACGCGGTGAGGGTACGTCGAGTGGTTCGCCCGACTGAGAACGAAGCTGGAGAGCGTTTTCAGCAGGCGACTACGGTCGCTTGAGCATGATCGCGTCGAAATACGCCTCCGGTACCGGATGCGGATAGCGCAACTGGCCCGAGCCGAAGGCGACATACTTTTCGCAGGTCAATTGCTCAAGACCGATCGGACCCTTGGCATGAAGACGAGAGCCACTGAGCCCGACGTCGGCACCCATCCCGTAGCTGTCACCGGCATTGAGGCGGGACGACGCATTGACGAACACCGCGCTGGCATCCACTTCACGCGTGAACCGCAAGGCCGACTCATAGCTCGTGGTCGCAATGACGGCGGTAAGACAGGGGCCATGCGCCACAATGTGCGCCAAGGCTTCGTCCAGGTCCGCCACCATTTTGACGGCCATCACAGGCCCTTGGAATTGGGTGTGCCAATCTTCTTCCTGTGCCGGAATGATTGAGGCATGTCCGGTCATCGCCATTTGCCCCATGAGGGCCATGGTCTTCGGACAAGCCCGTACTTCGATCTTGAACTCTTCGAGCATGCGGTTGACCAACGGAGGCAAAAACTGCCGCCCAATCACCTGTTGCACGAGCAACGTATCGAGCGAGTTCGACGCCATGGCCTTCTGTACCTTCGAGTTGATCGCCACGTTCTGAGCCATCGGCATATCGGTGTCGGCATCCACATACATCTGTGTGAGCCCCCCGTCGTAGCACAGCACCGGCATCTTCGCCTGCTCAATGACCGCTTTCCGGAGGCCGGCCCCGCCACGCGGGATAATTGCATCAAGACTTTTGCCTGCCCGAATCAGCTCGACTGCCACCTCTTTTTCTGGACGTTCGATAAGAATCCATGCGCCGGACGGCACCCCATGTTGCTCCGCGGCTTCGCGCAGACCGGTCCCGATAATCTGTTGGGTCAGGCCCCACTCCGGGGCCCCCCGAAAGACACAGAGGTTCCCAGCCTTGAGGCAGAGCGCAATCGACTCGACGGTAATGAGTGGACTCAGTTCCGAG
Organism: Nitrospirota bacterium; assembly: GCA_034440335.1. Taxonomy (GTDB): domain Bacteria; phylum Nitrospirota; class Nitrospiria; order Nitrospirales; family Nitrospiraceae; genus Palsa-1315. The sequence goes on from JAWXBV010000083.1 coordinate 2,469, forward strand.
ATGACACCGATCACCCCGATCGGGACGCGGACACGGCTGACTTGCAATCCGTCCGGCCTCTCCCATCGTGATGTGACCGCACCGACCGGATCTGGCAGATCCGCAATCATGTGGACACGATCGACCATCTCCTTGATATCGTCTGCCGTCAGGCGCAGACGGGCCACGGCGGCTTTCATCCGATCCTTCATGACATCGGCCTCAAAAGACTTCCCGACCGCGTCCACATCCTTCTCGTTCGCCGCCAGAATCTTTTCTTCATCGGCCGCTAATCGATCGGCCATCGCGCGCAAGGCCTTCTCTTTGAGAGGGCCACGCAACAGCGCGAGTGATCGCACAATGCTTCTGCATTCCTTCAAGAGCTTATCGAGATAGAGCTTAACTGGAACTTCAGGCATTTCGAACCTCATGAACCGTGAGCCAACGCCATCGATGTGGCGGACTGAGCGGTGGACTATAGCATGCGATTTTTTCGTACGTAAAGCAGGGAGAAGGGAGCGAACAGGCGCGGAGGCAACCATCGGCATGGCTGAGTCGTTGACTGTCGAAAGTGGTCCGGTGACCTCGTTCCTGTCGTGCCGCAGAGGAGGCAGAAAAATAGAGGCATGCCCAGCCTACCGGAACGGCTTCGCCCGGTTCTGCATCGGCCACCGACGGACGCACGTGTTGAAGCCAGGCCATGCACCCGGCATCCTGCCGAGACCGACGCTCCCACGCAAGGACAAAATTTGCTAGAATGCGCCGGACGAACGGACTTGCGCCATGCTGAGGGACATTTCATGATCGACTTACGCAGCGATACGGTCACACAGCCTACTGACGCCATGCGAAGAGCCATGGCGTGCGCGGAGGTGGGAGACGATGTGTACGGTGAAGACCCCACCGTGAATCGCCTCCAAGAGATGATGGCCACGATGTTCGGGAAAAAAGCGGCCCTCTTCGTGCCGTCCGGCACCATGGGCAATCAACTCGCCATTCGCCTTCAGACACAACCGGGGCAGGAAGTGATCGTCGAAAGCACGGCGCATATCGTCCGGTATGAACAGGGCGCCGCCGGAGCGTTAGCAGGTGTCCAACTCCATTGGATCACGGGGAATCGAGGCCTCATTTCACCCGAACAGGTTGACGCCGCAATCCGCCCCAACGAGCCGCACACCATACAAACAGGACTGATCTGTCTGGAGAACACCCATAACAGCGGAGGTGGAACGATTTATCCCCTGGCAACGATTGAACGGATTCGTGCGGTGGCTGCCACTCACGGTATCCCGATGCATTTGGACGGAGCACGATTGTTCAACGCCATTGCCGCCACCACCCTGCCGCCGGCCTCCTATGCCCAGCACTTTGACACAATCTCAGTCTGTCTCTCGAAAGGACTGGGGGCGCCGGTCGGCTCACTCCTCATGATGAACGATCTGACGCTCCTCGCCAAGGCCAAGCGACTGCGCCGTATGTATGGCGGTGCAATGCGGCAGGCCGGTATCCTCGCTGCCGCCGGCATCTATGCGCTCGAACACCATATCGGGCGATTGAAAGTGGACCATAACCACGCCAAGCGGTTGGCGCGACAGCTGCAACAGATTCCAACGGTTCGGATCAACCCTCAAGATGTCGAGACGAATATTGTCATCTTCCAGGTGATCGGCCACCGCCTGAGCCCCCCGGCGCTCGTCGCCGCATTGAAGCAGGAGGGGGTTTTGATCAATGCCATCGGCGGCGCCAACTTTCGTGCCGTCACCCATTTGGATATCTCCAGCGCCATGACCGAAGAAGCCTGCGAGATCTTTACCCGTGTCTTGGAGAATTGAGCCGCCCCCTCATTGACACCTCTCCCACTGAAACCTAGAATGCCCGAGATGGAGCACCAATGCCGTTAGAGGTTGTGTCGTTCACACACATCAGCCGGATCCTTGGGATCACCGACTCGCTCGGACTGAACCGCGAGTGGGTTGAAATCCCGTTGTCCCCGGAAAGCCCCGGTGTCGTCCGGCGATTGGCCAATGGCAAATTGGAAATCATCGTCGATGCGGACCAACCGTTCGAGGACTGGCTGGAATCGCTCCCCAAACACATTCAGCTCATACAGGAAACCTAGCCATGGATAGCCCCGTCGCCCACTCTATCCCTACGTCAGAAGAATTGCAGGCAGAACTGCTGGCGATCCCGGAGCCGCCGGAACAGCCGGACCCAATCGATGAACCGGGGTTCGAAGAGCTGGTGGAGGTGGCCGCGCGCCACGTTCGTGGCCGCCGCGGGGGTGATCTCGTGAGTGTGATCCTGGTGGGGTCCAGCGTGCGGCGCGCCATCACGACCCACAGCGACATCGATCTCATTGCGCTCGTGAAAGGACAGGCCGACGGCCACGAGATCGTCCGTGTTGCCGATCGTCTGGCCGACATCCGTTATCGTGGACACCAAGAGTTTGAAGAGGACCTTCCCTATTCGCCACGCCTTCCATCGCTCTTGCGGAAAGCCCGTATCCTCTTCGATCACGACAACATCGGCGCCAGGCTCATCGAGCGTGCGAACCACCGGTTCCGACAAGGACCGCCCCCTGTCAGCATCAATGAGCAGATTCGGATGAAGGCGGAGTGTTTCCATTCGCTGGGAAAAGCGCGAGATCTGGCCGACAAGCCGGCGACCGCGCAGTATCTGCTCTCGATATTTTTCGATGACATCATCAACGCGTTCTTCCGGCTACGAGGCGTCTGGCTGACCTCACCGGTTGACGTGCCAAAGTTCATCGCCTCCCGTGATGCGGGACTGGGTGACCTCATTGGGCGGTTCCTGACAGCGGCCACGTTACCTGAACGGCTCAACTTTGGCCGCGACCTTGCCGATACGCTCTTTAAGGACGTCCCGAATCCTGCCAGAATCGACTGACAGAACTCTCGGGTCGATTCGTTGACGGCTGTCGCATGGAGCCTGTCAGCCATTCGTCCTTCAGGTCTGCACAGAGGACAGTTTTTCGCAAGAATTGTGACCCCTGCGATCCCGTCCGGCAACGCGTCACTGTCCGAATCTTGGTTGAAATCGAGGCCAAGGGGGCGCGAAGATCGGACTTATGTAACTCTCACCCTGAACTTGAACCGTAACATTGCAGAAAACTAAAGGATTTTTCAGCACCCTGCGAGAAGGAGTCACAATGGAAATCGGATTCATCGGGCTTGGGAAGATGGGTATGAACATGGTCACTCGGTTGCAGCGCGACCGGCACCGGGTCGTGGTCTACGATCGATCGGCGGATCTGATCAAGCAGGCCGAAGGCGTTGGTTGCGTCGGGACCTCCTCATTAGCTGACCTCGTGGGTCAACTCAAGGCCCCACGGGCGGTCTGGATTATGGTCCCATCCGGCGCGCCGACGGAGGAGACTGTTCAAGCCGTGGCCGCTCTGCTCCAGCCTGGCGACACGGTGATCGACGGCGGGAACACCAGATATCACGATGATGTGCGACGGGCTGCGGAACTCAATAAGAAGCAGCTATACTATGTCGATGCCGGCACCAGCGGGGGCGTCTGGGGATTGAAGATCGGCTACTGCCTGATGGTCGGTGGCGACGAAGCGCCGGTGAAACAACTGGCGCCGATTTTCACGACGTTGGCGCCCGAACAGGGCTGGGCTCACGTCGGCGGAGTCGGCGCCGGGCATTATGTAAAAATGGTCCATAACGGGATCGAGTACAGCATGATGCAGGGGTATGCGGAAGGCTTCGAGCTGATGGCGAAGAGCGACTACCAACTCAACCTCGCCAACATCGCAGACCTCTGGATGCACGGCAGTGTCGTCCGTTCCTGGCTCCTGGAATTGGCGGCCGGCGCCTTGAAAGAGGATCCGCGGCTGGAACGGTTGAAAGGCTACGTGCAGGATTCCGGTGAGGGCCGCTGGATGATCGCTGATGCCATCGAGAAGGATGTACCGGTCCCGACGCTTGCAACGGCCTTATTCACTCGATTCCGATCGCGGCAGAGCGAATCCTTTGCGGAAAAGATGCTGGCTGCATTACGGAACGCCTTTGGCGGCCATGCGGTTCGCCGGTAACAGGATGCTGAAACAGTCCGCCGGCGGCGTGCTCGCTTTGCTCAGACGTTCGGTGTGTCATGTATCGACCGAGCTCTTCTTCAGCCGACTAACACCGGAGCCCTATGCCACCGAATAGACCACGAATCGATATCAGCCCCTCGGAGGAAACGATTCCTCCAGTCCAGCGCTGCACCCTCGTCATCTTCGGAGGGTCCGGCGATCTGGCCCGTCGGCGTCTGATACCTGCCCTCTATAATTTGCTCCTCGACGGTCTCCTTCCGCCAAACTACGCGGTGATTGGGTTGGGCCGTACATCAATGACGGACGAGCAGTTTCGCGCCACGCTTCGTGACGGCGTCGTGACACATTCCCGGCAAGCCTTGGCAGAAGACAAGTGGAAAGACTTCGCGCAACGACTGTTTTACGTATCGGGGGGGAACGATGACTCCAACACCTATAGCAGACTGAAATCTCGAGCAGAAGAGATTGAGAAGAATCTCCAATTACCCGGCAACCGGATTTTCTACCTGAGCATCCCTCCCAGCTCATTTGCGCCTGTCTGCGAGGGACTTGCCCACGCAGGGTTGGCCACGAAGCCGGAGGCTCATACGCCCTATGCCAGGATCATCGTCGAAAAACCTGTCGGTCGCGACTTAGCCTCTGCCCAAGCCATCAACCAGGTGACGGGGCGCGTGTTCGACGAATCGCAGATCTTCCGTATCGACCACTATCTGGGAAAAGAAACCGTTCAGAATCTCATGGTCGTCCGGTTCGCCAACAGCATCTTCGAGCCGCTGTGGAACCACAAATATATCGACCATGTGCAGATCACGGTGAGCGAAGCAGAAGGGGTCGGGACCAGAGCCGGCTACTACGAAGAAGCGGGGGCGTTACGCGACATGGTGCAGAATCACATGCTGCAGCTGCTCTGCTTAGTTGCCATGGAGCCCCCCTACTCGCTCGATCCCGATGTGGTGCGTAATGCGAAAATGGAAGTCCTCCGTTGCCTCAGGCCCATTACCGATCAGGATGTCGAGCATGTCACAGTCCGTGCCCAATATAGCGCCGGCATGGCCCATGGTGTGCCCATTCCGGGATATCGTCGCGAGAACGGGATCCACCCTGATTCCACAACCGAAACCTATGTCGCGCTCAAATGCTTCGTGGAGAACTGGCGCTGGGACGGCGTGCCCTTCTATTTGCGCACGGGGAAAGCACTCCCCCACCGAGCCAGCGAAATCGCCGTACAATTCAAGGACATTCCGCACATCCTGTTCAACGCCAATGCACAGCAGCCGCAACCGCCGAACGTGTTGGCGCTGCGCATCCAGCCGGAGGAAGGGCTCTCGCTACGGATCGTCTCGCGCGTGCCTGGTACCCGCGCGCAGACCCACCCGGTGGAAATGGACTTCCAATACAGCGACGTCTTCGGCCGCCCATCGCCCGAAGCCTACGAACGATTGCTCTTGGACGTGATGGCCGGCGATGCTTCACGATTCATGCGGCGCGACGCCGTTGAAGCCTCCTGGGCCTGGATCACCAAGATTCTGGAAGGATGGAACCGGCAAGGGCTGCGATGGTTGCCTGAATACCAGGCAGGATCCTGTGGTCCGGTCGAGTCCGATCGGCTCATCGAGAAGGATGGACGGACCTGGCGAACCTTGTAGCGGTTCACGTTACGTCAACGGCAATCGTTTGAGGATCTCCTCTTTGGTCCCCAACCCGCCGATAAACCGCTCAAACATTCCCTTGCGATAGAGGGCGAGCACGGGCAAGGATGTGATCTCCAGCTCCGCTGGAATCTGGAAGTTTTCGTCGACGTTCATGGTGAGGATCTGGACCTTCCCCCTCACATCGAGCTCCAGTCTCTCGAGTTCTCGCAGCAGCGCTCGGCAACTTCCGCATCCTGGTTTCCAGAACTCCACCAGCACCGGCATCGTTGCCTCTGCGACGACACGATCGAAGTCCCGATCGGTCACGTCACGCATCTGTCTCTCCAATCGTCACGACCCGCTCGACGGCGCCACACCAAACACGTCACGGGACAATCGCTCAGCCACCAGCCGATATCCAGCGGTGCTCAGATGGAGCCCGTCGTTGGAATATCGGGCCGCGAGTTGTTGCGTGTCCGGCTCCATCGTGGCGGCAAACAGATCAACGGCTGTCAACTGTTTCGATGCTGCGTAGCGAAGAATGAATTCATTCAGCCGACGCCGCCGATCAAGATGATCGAGAAACCATCGGCGTCCTTCCTCCTGGCACAGATCGTCCCCGACCCTGATCGATGGAACGGTCATCGGCACCGGCTTGATTCCAGCCGTTGCCGCTAACTCATACATACCGAGAAGGTTTTGCATAATGTCCGCCGGCGCGGCGTTCCACCCAAGATCGTTCGTGCCGCCGAGAATCACCACATACGTTGGCTGGTGCGCCAGGACCACCGACCGAAATCGCATGGCCATGTCACCGGTCAATTCACCACAGACACCCTGTACAGATACGCGCACGGCAGGTCCAAGCCATTCTTGTAGAAACTGTCCATACGGGGTCTCGGCGCCTTGAGGATTCTCAGCCGTGGGCGATTGAAACCCTGCCGTCAGGCTGTCTCCGAAACATATAATGTGGCTCGATGCCGTCGTCACGATACGATGGATTCTACCGGCCTTGCCGCGGAGTTCACAATCCCCTCTTGCGCAGGCTCACGGAAGCAGGAGTGCCTTGAGCCTGCCTCGGCACGAGGTAGGTGCAGAGCGGCTATTTCCTTGACGATTCAGCACCTCCGGGGTACGAATACTCATCATGGACGAACCGAAGACAGGGGACGCCGTACTGCCGATGACGTCGACAAAAGAACCGGTCGATCCGGAATTGGCCTCCGTGAAGCGACTCCTCGCACTCTTGGACAGGACAGCGAAATCCAGTCGGACGTACGGATCCACAAACCCTGTCGCGCAGAAGTTCTTCCAAGAGTTATTCGAGGGGCTCACAGCTCACCTCGCCGACTACTCCAAACTCGGGTTTCTGATTCAACGTTCCGAGCTGTATTTCAATGGAGAAGCCGTCTACCGTTCCAAGCAGGATTCGAGTAATGAAAACATCGCTTTCAAGCTCTATGCCGATGGTATTCGGGAACTGACATTTCTCGAAGGTCTTGCGGCTGAAGATCTCTCTTTTTTTCTCGATTCGCTGTGGAGCAGCCTTAATCCAGAAGAAGAAGACGATGACGACATTGTGACTCGTTTATGGTCAAAAAACCTCCCCACCATCACCATCGTCACCGCCGAAGAAGTCGCCAAAGCCTCAATCAGTGACGACATCTTTGCGCTCCATACTACCGGATCCATGGCCGCATCAGAATCGGACTTACGGGACCTTCTGGATCGGGAGCAGGCCAAAGCCAGGAAGGAGAAGGGCCTTGGAGCGGGTGGACGTAGTCCATCGGACGACAAGGCAGCAGGAGCAGCCGGACGATTCCAGTCCGGGCGCCAGGGCTACGACATCTCCGAAACGGAATTAGCAGACTTGGCGACGGAGGTCGCGGCTGAGAGTGTCAGAGATAATGTGACGTATGTATTGGATATGCTCACAGCCATCCTGGCCTCGGAAAAGTCTCCTGTGGTACTGAACAAGTTACTCGACCTTTGGGAACACATCCTCGACGCATTGGCGGCTCAAGGCAAATGGACTCTGTTAGACAGCGTACTGGGGCTGTTACATGTCGCCTCAGAGATCAGACCGGATCTCAATGACGATCAGAAGACACAACTGGCAGTGCTGCTCGACAACCTTGGGCGCCCCGAACGTGTAAAAATGGTCGAGACCTATTTGAATAAGACGCCCGGCGCAGCCATGGATGGATTGCCGGCCGTGTTGCTGTCGATGACGGCGACGGCCGTTCCTGCATTTTGTGCCCTCTTGGCAAATTTGGAGGCGCCAATCCATCAGGCCATCGTGGCTGACGCCATCACGATACTGGGAAAAGATCAGCCGGACCCTGTGCTTCGAGGTCTATCCGACCGCCGCCCCCGCTATGTGAAGCACCTGCTCGCCATCCTTCTCAAATGGAACAATCCTCAATTTTCAGACGCGGTTGAAAGACTGGTCCGCTATCCGGACATGCAGGTGCGGAAGGACGTCATCCGAGCGATCGGAATATTTCGTCCCAACGGGAATGGAGTCAAACTCGTCGCATTCCTGCACGATACCGAAGAATCGGTCCGGTTTGCCGCGCTCAAGCTGCTCATGAACGGTCAATACAAGGCCCCGTATTCTGCGTGGTCTCCCATCGTCTCGGCTGAGACGTTCATGGATCGAACCGTCGGTGAAAAACGCGCGGTGTTTCAAGCCATGCGCGCCACCAGTCACGATGAAGTCATTCCCTTCTTTGAAAGTTTGCTGACGGAACGGTCTTGGATCAACCGGAAGAAAAAAGAAGAACTCGCCGCCTTCGCGGCTGAAGCCTTGGGGAAATTCCCAAGCCCAGCCGCCATCACCGCTCTGGAGCTGGGGGAAAAAAAAGGGGGCAATTCCGTCAAGCAAGCCTGTGCGGCTGCACTCGCGCAGGCTCAGCGACAGCAGCAGCTCAAACAGACAGCAGCATCGTGAGGAACCGTTGCCGTGAATGACAGCAAGATCAACGACGTTTCGGTCGAGGATGAGCAGGCCCAGCCGATCCTGACCCACGAACAATCTCTCTCTCAGAAAATTGCTCGCGGGTCGGAGGCCGGAGATATTCTTGCCCAGCAGATGATCATGCTGGGCATTCAACTGGTGACACAATTGAACGTCTTGATTAAGACGTCCCGCATCTATGAGCCCACGAACGCGGCCTTGGATAAACCAGTCGATGCCATGCTGACCTTGATCAAGACCATGACACACGACCATCCGGTCTCCCTTCGCCTACAGAACGATTTCTTGTTTCTCGGTGACAGTCATTTGAAAGTGAATGCGCAGCAAATGGCCGTCGCCACCAGCATCATCGATGTGTTGAACTCCTGGAAAATCGGCGGAATCACATTTTCCTTGGCCGTAGAATCAAAAGATCTTCGTGGGTTTGCAGCGCTCTTTGTCGGTCTCGATCATGCGAACAACACCCTCGGCGACCTTCGGAGAGAAATCACCGACCGGAAGATTCACGGCATTGCGCTGGAAGAACAGCGGCAGCTGCAAATCCGCAAAACACCAGAACTGGGAGGCGCGGACCTCAAGGCTCGGCAGAAACTGAACGCCAAGAACGGCTATGCCAAATTGGCGGGATCGGTCGGCGCCTTGACACAATCGGCCCATGAGGGTGGGAAGGTCAGTTTTAAGCAGGCGAAGCGGGCGATTCAAAACATCATCGATCGTATGGTGGATGATGAGACTGCAGTCCTCGGCCTCACCACCCTTCGTTGCCACGATCAGTACACCCATAACCATTCGGTCAACGTGTCGTTGTTGTCCATGGCGCTGGCCAATCGGGTAGGCTATCCCAAAGCAGATCTCGCCGATCTAGGTCTTGCCGCGCTGTTCCATGATATGGGCAAATCCACTATCCCCATGGAGATCTTGAACAAACCAGGCGAGTTTACCGATGACGACTGGGCAGCCATGCGCAGCCACCCCTCGGAGGGAGTGCTGAGCCTGTCGAAAATGAGAGGCATCACGAATCTACCTGGCCGCATGGCGGCCGCCTCCTTCGAGCACCATATGAATCTGGACTTCTCCGGATATCCGAAATTGACCGTGCCCTGGACTGTCTCACTGACCGGCCGGATCCTCACGATCGCAGACTGCTACGACGCCATGACCTCCTCCCGGGTCTATCGCCGGGAACCCATGTCCCCGTCGAAAGTGTTAAAGATGATGTTGGCAAAGTCCGGGAAGGCATTCGACACGGTGCTGCTCAAGCTGTTCATCAACTGTGTCGGCATCATCCCCATCGGCAGCCTGGTGATGCTGGAAACCAGCGAGTTGGCGGTCGTGCTCAAGCCGGCTGTCGATAAAGCGAATGCCGAACGACCGTTCATCAAAGCCATCACAGATTCGCAGGGGAATCAGGTCGATCACGGGCGCGAGATCGACCTGACAGAAAAAGATGAGAACGGAGACTTCCGATACAACATTATTCGGTTGATCGACAACACGGAATATCAATTCGATACCAGCCGATACTTCGTGTAACCCCCGCACAACCCAATCCCTTGACAGGGCCTAGCCTCCCAGCTATTCTCGCAACGGTTATGCTGACTGCAGTATTTACAAACAAGGAGCGCGCGTTATGCCAATAATGGGAATCCCCTTGGGTCGGATCACACTCCCCTTGGTCGCCGCCAGCATCTTGTGGCTTGCCTCTCTTTCTGCTGCACAGGCTGCGGAGGCCTTCAAGATGGGCGTGGTCGACCCTCAAGCCGTCTTAGAGAAATCCAAAGCGGGAAAAAAAGCCTTGGACGGGCTCAAAGAATACGTGACCACCAGGCAGAAATTATTGTCCGGTGACGAAGAGGAATTGCGCAACACGGAGAAGACGCTCAAAGAGGAACTCTCGAAGTTAAGCGACGTCGAAAAAAAAGAAAAAGAGGCCAAGTTCCGCACCAAGGTCCAGGAATATCAGAAACGCGCGCAAGAATTTAATCAGGAGTTACAAGGGAAGCAGAAGGAATTGGTCGATGACTACATGAAGAGAATATCCTCGGCGACGAAGACCGTGGCCGAAAAAGACGGGTTTGCGCTCGTCGTCGACAAAGGCAGCGAACAAACAGTCAAGATCGTGATCTACAACAAGGACGCCATCGATTTAACCGACCAGATCACCAAGGAATTCGATCGAACCAACAACAAATAACACTCCTGAACGCGCACGTGTGACGGTATGATCCAACGCGAATGGGACCTCGGCCTCTCCGAGGTTCCATCAATGCTCCATCGGATAGCCCTCATTCCGCCAGCCTGTGATTCCTCCCTCCATCGACACCACATTCGAATAGCCCATCTGCTGAAGCGCATCTGCGGCTAAGACCGACCGGTAGCCGCCTCCGCAATACAACAGAATGGCCTCCTCTTTATTCGGAATGAGCGTTTCTACATCGCGCTCGATAATGCCTTTTCCAAGATGGCGGGCGCCAGTTGCATGATCTTTCGCAAACTCGTGGTCCTCACGCACATCGAGAAAATGCAGCGCCTCACCACCATCGAGCCGAGCCTTCGCCTGCGCCACGGTACATTCCTTGACTCGCGTTCGTGCCGCATCCATCAACTTGAGAAACCCAGGATTATGCTTCATTCCTGCTCCCTTCCTGTTTTGTTGTGCTTCAGAATAACGTCGTTTGTTCGATCCCCGGCCTGCGAAACGTGTCTGGAATCGCTACGTCGTGCAGCGCCGACAATCCTACCTTGCGTCTGGAGACCTCGAATAACTGTTCAATCATTGTCCAATAGGGGCCTACGCCACGATGGCGTTCGAAGAACGCTCCCTCGCTGATCGCTCCGCCTCGCACAGCCCGAATCCGATGTGTGATTTTAGCGATTCGATGGGGAAACGCCGCAGCCATTCGCTCCATGAATACCGGCTCGACGGGGCCGGATAGACGCAGCAACGTCGCCATTGCTTCCACCGCCCCGGCTTGTTTTGCTCGGGCCAACAGATCAGGCACATCCTCCTCGTTGAGACCAGGAATGATCGGAGACAGCGAGAGGCCGGTGGGAATTCCGGCGTTCGCCAAGGTCGCCATCGCCTCAAAGCGTTTCTGACTGGACGGCGCATGGGGTTCAACCTTGCGCGCCATCTCATCGTCTGAAAACGGGATGCTGAAATACACGTGGACCGACGCCTCCTGCTGCAACCGACGCAGCAGATCCAGATCACGCAGCACCAACACCCCTTTCGTGATAATCCCGACCGGATTCCGATACTCGACACAGACCTCCAGACAGGCTCGGGTCAACTCCAGGGAGGCTTCTAGCGGCTGGTAACAATCGGTGTTCCCCGAGAACAGAATCAATTCGCCCTTCCAGGAAGGTTTCTCGAACGTCCGACGGAGCAAGGCCGCGGCCTCCCGCTTCACGATGATTTTGGACTCGAAGTCAGTCCCAGCGCCGAATCCCCAATACTCATGCGTCGGCCTGGCATAGCAGTAGGCGCAGGCGTGGAAACAACCGCGATACGGGTTCAGGCTCCATCGAAACGGCAAATCAGGGCTCTCGTTCCGACTGAGAATGTCACGGGTCGCATCGTCAAACATCTGCAGCTGCACATGAGGCGCAGGCTCCAAGAGATCTCGGTGCTGTGACTCAAATGGATTAGGTGGATTCATCACCGCGCGCATCGGGATATGGTCCTCGATCCGCCTGCTCCTGTCAACAAAGCCCATACCACCTGCCCCAGGGAATCGTACGGCTCGATTGATTGACTAACCTCTACCCCGATGTTAAGTTTCAGCCGCCGACTGGAACACAAGCCGATGTATGATCTCCGCTCTTTACGTGACAATTTTGACGTGATCCGAGAACAACTTGGCCCGCGCGGCGGCGACGTCCCCTGGGAGAGACTGCGCACACTGATCGAACAACGTCGGACCTTGGCGAGTCAGGTTGAGCAACTTCGCCACGAATTGAAACAAGGGTCTGACGAGGTTGCCAAGCTGAAGCGAGAGAACCAGCCGGCGGATACCTCCATGGTTGCCATGAAGGCAATCGGGGAACGGATCAAGACGATCGAAGATGAGCTGCGGACAGTCGAAGAGACCCTGACTGATCTGAATCTCCGCATCCCAAATCTTCCACATACATCGGTGCCGCCAGGAAAAGACGCGGCCGACAACATAGAAACTCGGCGATGGGGATCCCCACCCACCTTGACCGCACCGGCTAAGAGCCATTGGGAGCTTGGTGAAGCGCTGGGCATTCTGGACTTCGATCGTGCGGCGAAAATCTCAGGTGCACGTTTTGCGGTTTTGACAGGAGCCGGCGCGCGACTCGAACGTGCCCTCATCAACTATATGCTCGACCTTCACACGACACAACACGGCTACAGAGAGGTCCTCCCGCCATTCCTGGTCAATCGGGCAAGCATGACTGCAACCGGCCAATTACCAAAATTCGAAGAGGACCTCTTTCATCTACGGGACGAAGACTATTTCTTGATTCCAACTGCCGAAGTCCCCGTGACCAATCTCCACCGTGATGAAACGCTCAACGAGCGTGCGCTGCCGATCAGGTATGCGGCCTATACGCCCTGTTTTCGCCGTGAGGCAGGATCCTACGGAAAAGACACCAAAGGGCTCATTCGCCTGCACCAATTTAATAAAGTGGAGTTGGTCGCGTTCGCACGACCTGAACAGTCGTATGAAGAACTGGAACGATTGACCGGCCATGCCGAAGCAATCTTGCAGGGATTAGGGCTGCATTACCGAGTCATCACCCTCTGCACCGGCGATATGGGATTTGCTGCGGCAAAAACATATGACATCGAAGCCTGGATTCCTTCCCAACACCACTATCGAGAGATCTCCTCCTGCAGCAACTTTGAAGGTTTTCAAGCCCGGCGGGCCAGTATTCGATATAAGAACACCGTCGGGAAGAAGGGCGCGAAAACAGAGTATGTGCATACCCTCAATGGATCCGGACTCGCCGTCGGCCGCACGCTCGTGGCCATCCTCGAAAACTATCAGCAACCGGATGGGAGCGTCACGATACCGGATATGTTGCGTCAGTACATGCGCGGGATGGAACGGATACAGAAAGAGTAGACGACTGGGAAGTGCATATCCCTTCGTCAAGAGCTATGATACGGGCTCCTGGTCGTGGGGGCAGGATATGGAGGGGTGACGGAGCGGCCGAACGTGCCAGTCTTGAAAACTGGAGACCTCGCAAGGGGTCCGCGAGTTCAAATCTCGCCCCCTCCGCCATGCCATCCCGTGTCATTCGAGAGATTGAGCGGGAACCGCTGCTCGTGTGTGTGATAGTCCGCTCACAGTGCCGAACCAGCGAGAACATGCTCCCGATCAAGTTGGTCGACCTCAGGGTGTTGCGCAGTCGCGACGTCACGTTCAGTCTCTGGAGCGGCAACGACTCTTCGAAGGCTTCCAGGAGTGGATCCGCCACTGATTCGTTTTTGGTCCGCAGCCACGCCTCCAGCTCCAGCAACATGTCCTCGACCTCGGCACCGTACATCTGAACCAGCGCAGGGATGCGCGTGCGATGGGCTTCTGTGTGGTAGCTCTTGGCTAAATACCGTTGCACGTTCCGCCTCCTATGGAACGCATAACGTTGAGGTACCAGCTATGTGTCGAACCGCTCCCGTAGCGCCTTGAACAGGCTGCTCCCACCGTCGCGCATGAACAGAATCCGGTTCGAGCGCGCGAGGCCGCAGCGCTCCAGAGCGTGGAACAACGCCTCGCAGATCTCGTGATTCTCAGAGGAGCCCTCCCAGAATCCCAAGACCAGCTTCTTTCCACACCTGTTGTTCACCCGCGATCGCTCCCAATCCCACGATGGCGTGCTTCCGCTGCCTCGTGGCTTCTCGCATCTGTGGCTCCATATGTTCTCGCTACCGGGGTCGTATTTTACGAAAGGAACCAGGCCTCAAAATTCAACAGACTTCAGTCTACCGTCGAACCGTGTGGCCAAGAATGTCGAGAAAGAAATCCCCAAGATCGGGGCTGCGATCAGACGCACGGGTAATTCCATTTCTAAGTAGATAATGCGTTAATAATCCAAGGCCACCCCGTAATTCCTCGTGTACGTTTGGGGGACTTCTCGAAGTCAGCGAGCGCCTGTTCGAGGTGCGCTTCCAGGGACTCGATGCTGTCAAAGACACGGTTATGGAAGGACGTTTCACGCACG
>JAWXBV010000084.1:0-9863 GCA_034440335.1 Nitrospirota bacterium
TAAGTGTTTCGAGTTTCATGTTTCTGGTTTCAAGTTGTTTGAGTCGGATTGGTGAAATTCAGAGGTCGAACCTGAAACTTGGAACCTGAAACTAGAAACTCCACTTCCGGACGAACGACGCTTCACGCGCAAGCATAGCGAATCCGCGATTGCAGCAGAAGTGTTCATGAATAATGCGGGTTAGGCGAAGGAGAATACGAATGACAAGGTTGGGTGAACCTGTGCTGCTCAAATGAACTGGTATCCTACGCTGACCTCACTCAACTTCGTTGACTGAAACGCGACGTTCTGCCATTCTGATCGAAACCTACTCGGAGAAAATCCATGGCTCAAAAGAAAGAGACTGTACGAAAGGTTGCGCTTGTCGGACTTGGTTATGTGGGGCTTCCTATTGCCGTTGCCTTCGGCAAGCAGGGGAAGGTCATTGGGTTTGATATCAATACAACAAAGATTGCGGAGTTACAGAAGGGTTTTGACAGAACGGGGGAAGTGTCGACGCCTGACCTCAAAGCCTCTGATGTGCAGTATACGTCGGAGCCTACCGACCTCAAGTCCGCTGACTTCATCATTGTGGCCGTTCCAACTCCGATCAACGAGGCGCTCCAGCCGGATCTCAAAGCGCTACGAATAGTCTCGGAATTGATCGGCAAGAATATGTCGCCCGGTACAATCGTGGTCTATGAGTCTACGGTGTACCCTGGAGTGACAGAGGACATTTGTCTCCCGATTCTGGAAAAGACGTCCGGTCTCAAGGCCGGCGTTGACTTCAAGGTCGGATATTCACCGGAGCGCATCAATCCAGGGGACAAGGAACATACTCTTGAGAAGATCGTCAAAGTCGTGTCGGCTCAAGACGCCGAGTCGCTGGAAGTCGTTGCGAATACCTATGCGCTCGTTGTGAAGGCGGGGATTCATCGAGCGTCCAGCATTAAGGTTGCGGAAGCGGCGAAGGTGATTGAGAATACACAGCGAGACCTGAACATCGCGTTGATGAACGAGCTGGCCCTCATCTTCCATCGTCTTGGCATCGATACCAAGTCGGTCCTCGATGCGGCGGGGACGAAGTGGAACTTTCTGAAGTTTACTCCGGGATTGGTCGGCGGCCATTGTATCGGGGTGGACCCGTATTATCTGACCGCGAAGGCAGAGTCGGTCGGCTATCATCCGCAAATCATACTGGCCGGCCGGCGAATCAATAACGGGATGGGAAAGTTTGTCGCGGAGCAAACGATGAAGCTGCTTGGTCAACTTTCTCGGCCAGTCAATGATCTTAAGGTGGCGGTCTTAGGTCTTACGTTTAAAGAAAATGTTCCGGATCTACGCAACAGCAAGGTGCTCGATATCATTCAAGAATTGCGAGAGTATGGTGTTCACGTGTCGGTGCATGATCCCATTGCAGCACCGGAAGAAGCGGTTTCTGAATACGGGATACATTTGAGTAAGTGGAACGATCTCAAAGATATCGACGGAATGGTTGTGGCGGTCGCGCATCGTGCCTATGCGGATATGGGGTTGCAGAAGCTGCTCAAGCCTCTCCGCAGTCAGCGGGAGGGTGTGGTGATTGATGTGAAATGTTTGCTTGATAGGACGAAATTGCCTAAGACGCTCAAGTACTGGCGTTTATAGGGGGATTGGCCGTTCTTACGCTACTCCGCGCATCTTTAGCAGGCTGCCGAAAAACTCAGTTTAAGCTCAAATCCCGCTGTGTTCTTACGCGTGGCGTTGACACATGAACAACTCGCAGGATGCTCAAATAGGCCGTCCAGCAAGGCCGCAGCGAGCGAGTACAGGTGATCCCTCCAAGCTTGCTCGTTATCTCTCTAGGGATGGGGGCTGACTGATCTTCCACTGCGCGCGTCCAACGAGGGCCTTCGGAGGCCGCGCGTTGCGCGAGCACAGAAGATCATCAGGCTCCATCCCCTCCCCTGCTGGCGGACTTTTTCAGCATCCTGTTAGAACGTTCTCTTTTCAGACCGCCTCAATTTTGAGAGAAGCTTACGGCATACCGGCGGGGACCGGTTCAGCCTGAACCCTGTCGGTGGCTGGGTTTGTTGTGGGGCCAGGAGTATACAGATCATCACCACGTTGTCGCGAGGCCAGGAATGGCTGTCCTAGCTGAACCAGAGCTGCTCCTGACCGTTACAGCCGCTGCAATAGCTCTGACCTTTCTGAACAATTCTGTACGGAGCATTGAATTTTCCCCCTCAACAATTCAACTCGCCACGTGTGTGCTGTCCCTGCCAATGGGGCAGAAACTGGGGCAGTCCGCATGACGACATCGTCACTATTGAAGCTAACTTGGACCCTCAACGCACGAGTGGTACGGCTAGAAGATGGACGTGGCCAAGAGGAGCAAGAAGTAACGGACCATCCGACTGGCACATGTTGTGCGTGATACGATTCAAAGAGGAGAATCTCGCTGTGCTGCTTATGCGACAACTCACCAGGTCGGCAGGATGTGGCTCGTGGCGGAACATCTGCAACACCAACGGAGGCTTGCTGAATCCAGATCATATCCCAGCACCCTCTTGAATACGGTTCTGCTGGATGGCGTCGATCAGGCGAGCCCATTTGGTCTGTGCGCAAAAGCGACCGGGACAAACACCACGATTAGCGTCGGGATCACGACGACGGTTGACAACACGACGATTCTCGATAGTACGCACGCCACATATGGAGGCACCTGGACGATTGGAGCCGATCAAACCACGGTGACGAATCGGGATTTGAATAGTGCCGTGGCTGATGAAAAGGTGCTTGTCTTATGGGTTGCGAAGGCGTCTGTCGGATCTCAGACGATGAGTTGGACGACGACAGTTGGATCTGAATGGGCCACTGTCGCAATTGCTTTCAGGCCCGCCGCGTCAGCCGCAGACTGCACCGGGGCCTTACCAACGATGGGAGTAGAAGAATGTTAATTTTACGAGTTCTTGCGTGCCTCCTTTTCCCTGTATGGGCGCATGCCGCCGTGGTAGAACTCAACGAGTGGAATACCAAGACGCAATCAGGATGGGCGTATAGTTCAGTCGAAGGAAATCCAACAGTGGACCCTTCTCCTATCGGAGGCAGCTCACCATCCGGGGGGTCGGCAATACGCGGGAATTTTAACCCAGGGTCCTATACGGCAAGCGTTGGAGGTGGGACTTCCGCCTTTACCGCAGTGCCCTCTAGCGTCAATAACGAAATGTACGCTGGGTTTTGGATTAAATGGTCAAATCCGTTTGACTGGCACCCGATTGGGACAAAATTTATGGTCACGACTATGCTGGATCCTGTCCAGAACGGTAATGTCGGCAACGGTCGTGACAATTTCGTGCTCGTTATCGGCCCGAATGGGTCAGGGCTGATCTTCACGACGCAACTATGGAATTGTCCCCCATGCACGCAGAACCGCTACAACAACATCTCCAGCGTGAACATTCAGACGGGTCGCTGGTACTGGGTTGAATTTCACGCTCGCCTGAATACCGTAGGACAAGCGAACGGACTCATTGAGGTGTGGTTCAATGATGTGCTGGTCCTCCAGCACGCGGATGTCCCACTTCATACCAGCGATACGCCCATGGGCCAGATGGCGCAGACGCCTATTTGGGGTGGTGGATGCAAGGTCCCGTGTAATATCAACCAGCTGCAACATATCTGGTATGACCACACAGTGATTTCCACGACCCGCATCGGGAGACCAACGTCTACGCCACCAGGGGATACCATAGCTCCTCGTTCACCAACTCTCAATTTTGCGAATTGAGTAAGCTCGCCATACATCTACTAACTCTCTGAAAAACCGTGTAGCGAGTTCAAGAAGCCAGAAATTCCTATCACAAGAGGATTCTGCCCTGGCCCATAGGTATGTCTGGCGATATCGGGTGTGGCTGGTAAGGGGCCGACCCAGCGCGCAGGCGCCCAGTTTGGCATCGCCGCATCAGTGGAAGTGAAAGGGCTCGATTGATCAGCGTATTGCCTCTGCCATCTCGTTTTGGTGAGGGCATGTTCTGGAGTATTCTCCTCCAGTGTGACTGGCTCCATCGTTGCACGGAGCGCCTCGATATGATGCACTGCAGCCTCGATTTGTGGCGCCCTGTTCATGGCATGCTTCTCAGGAAGCCGCGCTCCACACGGTTTGTGTTGAACCAGACAAGCGCGCATCGACCCATCCGATCTCGCACCGCCACCGTCGTCCCCTCCCTGTAGCCGTAGCAGACCCGACACTCATCGTTCACTGCCAGCTGATTTTTTGATTCTCGTTGCCCAACTATAGATAGGCTGCTATAGATTTTCTGAGGCATCGCAGGCCAGGCGTTTTCATTTTTCCCCTCTTTTGCTGTTGACCCTATTGAGCGACCGATGAATAGACTCGGCCCTAACATCGTGAAACAGACGGCAGTGACAATAGGCTTTGCCATTGGAACCATGGCCGTTCTTGCCGGCTGTGCCTACTTCAATTCACCTGACATCAAGCGGGGGGATCAACATCTCGCAGCGGGCAAGTGGGAGGAAGCGAGTCTCGCCTACAAGCACGCGCTGAAAGAGGATCCCTTCAATCCCACGCTACAGAGCAAATACACCATGGCTCGAGAACGAGCGGCGGCGGCATATGAGGAGCGAGGACGGGCCTATCTCAGGGAACATCAGCCGGATCTTGCATCAGAACAGTTTAAGCGTGCGCTCACGATCGAGCCATCCAGTCTCGATCATCAATCGGGGTTGCTTGAGGCGCTCCGCGTGAGTGATGCGCGCAGCCAGAATCGAGAGGCAGATCGCCTCGCCCAGCTCGGTCGAACCGATGAGGCCATGGAGGCGTATGCCAGAGCGGTTGAGCTGGATCCCTCGTTCAGGGAACCTCTCGAGGGCATCTCCTAACTTACCGAGGAGCAGCAGGCGCTGAACCGTCACGATCAACAGAAGCAACCGGTGACACTGCGGTTTCGCAATGCTGGGCTGAAAGAAGTTCTGGAAGGGATTGGAAAGGCCAGAGGGATCAACCTTATTTTCGACAAGGATGTCAGAAATGACCCTGTAACCATCAGCGTTCAAGACACGCCGTTCGACGAGGCCTTCAATCTCATTCTCAACAGCAATAGCCTGTTCGCTCAAACCGTATCCCCGGGCGTCATGATTGTCAGTCCCAATACCAAACAGAAGCAGGAACAGTATCAAGATCTGATGATTCGGACGTTCTATTTGTCCAACGCCAAAGCCAAGGATATGTTGGTGTTGTTGAGGAGTATGCTCGATTCTAAACGGATGCATGCCAATGAACAATTAAACACGATTGTCATCCGGGACCAACCGGAAAAGCTGGAGATGGCTGAAAAGATCATTTTGGCCAACGATCGGCTGGATTCAGAAGTGTTGTTCGATGTTGAGGTCCTGGAGGTCGATCGCACGGTCGATCAGACCTATGGCCTGACCTATCCCAAACACATCGCAGCTGCCCTGGTGCCTCCGGGGACTACAGGACTGATCGCCGGAACTCTCGCACAGCAGTTCACGCTCAACCAACTCACCGACCTTGGCTCAAGCAGCTATCTCTTTAAGCTTCCGACCAACATCCAGCTGGATTTCTTCAAACAGATCACCGATGCCAAGACCCTTGCTGCTCCGAAAATTCGCGTGGTCAACAATAAGAAGGCGGAGATCAACATTGGGGATAAGCAGCCGATCCTGCTTTCCACCACGAATGTTTTACCGGGTCAAGCGGCAACCGGGGCAGTTCCGACGACCTCGACCGTGACCTCGATCGAATTCCGCGACACCGGAGTCAAATTGACCGTTGAGCCTTCCATCCATCTTGGAAACGAATTATCTCTCAAGATGAAGATTGAAGTCATACGTCTTGGCGATCAAGTGACGCTCCAAGCTAGTCCTCCCATTACCCAGTTTAAGTTCGGTAATCGCTCGGCGGAAACCATGCTCAATGTCAAAGACGGCGAAACCATTGTATTGGGAGGGCTGCTCCAGGAAGAGGATCGGAAAACCCGCACCACGATTCCATGGATCGGCGATCTCCCGATCATCGGTAATCTCTTAAGCTCTTTCAGGACACAACGAGTCACTACCGAGGTGATCCTGACGATTACCCCGCACATCATTCAGGGAGTGAATCCTCCCGGGCTCAGTACGCAGGTCTTCTGGTCCGGGACGGACTCAACCTATGCCACGAGCCCGTTGTTTGCCCCAAAGGGAAGGAAGATTTCCCTGATGGAAGGCGGGATGTCCGGCGCGAGGTCCTCATTGTCGGGACGGCCGACAAAAGGGGGAATAGCAGGGAAGGCCTCTGCCGCAACATTGACCCCGCTGGGCTCGGTCGGGGCGGTGGCTTCGATTAGGCCGGATGACCCTGTGATTCAAATGGGAAAAGAAGTGAACCTGTCGATCACTGATGAACGTCTTCGCCCGACGGCGGACGGGGTGTTTCAGCTTCAGTATGATCCACAGGTCTTGGA
The DNA here is from genome assembly GCA_034440335.1 of Nitrospirota bacterium. GTDB lineage: Bacteria > Nitrospirota > Nitrospiria > Nitrospirales > Nitrospiraceae > Palsa-1315. Next base: position 6,447 of record JAWXBV010000084.1, read on the forward strand.
ATTCCGAACACTCCTCAATGGCGAGATTGTCCAGTCAGAAGGCCTAGATGGGCAGGCCTCCAGCAGTTCAGAAGCGCAAGCAGGAACGGTTGCCTTCAAAGTCGCGCCATCCGTGAGGCAGGCGGGGGGGCGGACTGTTACGGCCACCTTCTACGCCAAGGCGCCTGGTGTGTCTCCTGTGCGTGTGACGTTGGTGGGTTCCGCTGAGGAGTCGTCCACGGCAACGTATCAAGAAGGAAAAGGTATTGTGAGGGTGCGGTGAAAGAGTCAGGTGTGACCCTCTTGGAGCTCCTGGTCACGCTGACGATTGTGATGGTGCTGGCCTCTATCGCGATGCCGCTCAGCCGTCTGTCGGCGAAACGAACTCACGAAATAGAACTGCGGCAGCATTTGAGGATCATGCGGGCTGCCATCGACAGCTTTAAACTGGAGTGGAATCGCGATGGGGACGTCTTATTGGGAGCGGCGTGCATAAAGAATACGCTCACGTGCAAAGACGTGACGAGTGTGTATGGATATCCGAAGTCACTGGATACACTGTTGGGGATCAAGCTGACCAGTCAAGAGGCGACGGTCAGGGGCACGACGACAAAACGCTATCTGAGGACCCTTCCTCGCGATCCCTTGACGGGCAAGGCCGATTGGTTGTTCCGATGCTATAAAGACGCGCCGAATGCATCGAACTGGTGTGGGGATGATGTGTACGACGTGATGACTCAGAGTGAGGATATGGCATTAGATGGCACGAAGTATCGAGATTGGTAAGGGTGGAGTACAGGGTGCAGAGGGTTTCACCCTGATCGAGCTGATGATCGTCGTCTCGATCATCGGCATTCTCGCCACTCTGGCAGTGCCCTCGTACCACTCGTCGGTGGTGAAGGCCAAAGAGGCTGCGTTGCGTCAGGATCTCTCGACAGTCCGCGATGTGCTGGATCAGCACAAGGCAGACCAGGGCAAGTATCCTCCTTCTCTGTCGGCCCTCGTGAGCGCCGGGTATCTTCGGGCAATCCCCAAGGATCCCTTCACCGGTGCGATGACCACCTGGCAAGAGATTGCTGATCCTGTCGAGGGGGGCGTGGTCGACATCTTTTCAGGGGCCGAGTTTGTGGGGACGAACGGCACCCCCTACAATAGTTGGTAATGATGACTATGTATAATCGTCATCGCAGCCTGTTTCAGGCTTCGGGTGCGACCGCGCGCGCGTATCATCCGACGGTGCGAGTCGGCGCCCTCTGTGCTGTCGGCTTGGCTGTGGCGTTGTTTGCCGGATGTGGCGAACTTGAGCCGATGCGAGAGCCGGAGGTGGTGGATCTTGAGCTGACCACAGATACGTTAAAAGCATCGGTGCGCGATGCGCAACGGATGGTGACAGAGTTGCGGGCTGATCTTGAGACACGGCGTAGGGATTTGGCAGAAGCCCAGATCGCTCGCGCGCAGCTTGAAGGGCGTGTCAGGGAAGCAGAACGGAGGGTCCTCGAAGCACAGCAGGTGATCGAGTTGCAGCGGGAAGAACTGGCCGTCGCTCGGACGGAGAGGGCGCACCTATCTCGAAATAGTCTTCACTCGCAGGGCCAGATGAGGCAGTCCCAGAAGCAATTTTCAAGGACGGGGACACCGAGCCCTGCGTATGACGGGCAAGAGGGGGGGGCACTCTCCTCCAGTGGTGCGACAGCGAAAGGGCAGAAGGCCGGCCGGGTTCCCGCAGGACGAAATCGGTCTCTGGAATTTCAGGAGACAGCTCAGACGGTGTCGTCCCCAATTGGGGTGGTGCCGGTACGTGCCGACCGTGATGCCCCATCGGGGGGCGAGGAGTCGATGGATCCACCGAAACATGTTTCAGTGAAATTCGGCGATACGCTGTGGAGGATTTCGCAGAAATATCGCGTCAGGCTGGAACAGTTGCGAGCCCTCAATGGATTGACCAACAACAGGATTATCATTGGTCAGGCCTTACGGTTACGGGATGATGGGGCTACGTTAGGGGCCGGCGCCGATACAGCCGGATCGACGCCGTAAGCCGATGTTCCCGGTATGTTCCTATTCGAATACCCCGCAGCGAGTTGCGGGGAGCGTTACCGGTTCAACCTGTATGCGCGCCGTATCATGCCTGTATTTGCTTACAGAGTGGCACGTCCGAATGGCTCAACCCTCGATGGACAGATGGAGGGAGAGGAAGAACACCTCGTCCGAGCCAAATTAGAGGGCCAGGGCTTCCTCATCTTTCGGCTACAGCGGCGCGGTGCGGCGACAACCGGTTTGGGTGGGGGGTGGCACGCGTTTCGAAAGCTCCCACTTCAGGATTTTTTGGTGTTCAATCAAGAGCTGCTCGCCCTCGTGAAAGCCGGTCTTCCCGTGTTGCGGGTGTGGGATCTCTTGATTGAACGAGCCAACCATTCAGGATTTCAGCAGACCCTGCGGGCCGTTCGACAGGATATTCGCGGTGGGGCGTCGGCTTCGGAAGCGCTGGCGAAACACCCGATCCATTTTTCAGAATTGTATATTGCGACGATTAAAGCCGGAGAACAATCGGGGAATTTGGCGGACGTGCTGCAGCGGTTCATTGCCTATCTGAAACTCATGATTGGGCTGCGTCAGAAGGTCTCGAAAGCGCTTGCCTATCCTGGTTTTCTTGTGCTGGTCGGGATTGCCGTCATCGGGTTTCTCTTGAGTTACGTCGTGCCGACCTTCGTGTCGGTCTATGCGGAGACGTCGAAGTCCTTACCGTTTGCCACGCAGCTATTGCTTGATGTGGTAACAGGGGGCCAAGCGTACGTGGTGCCTGGACTTGTGGGGCTCGCGGCACTGGGGCTTGCAGGTCGTGCGTACTATGCGACGCCGGCTGGGCGGCTCGCCGTAGATCGGCTGTCGTTGAGCCTGCCTGTGATGGGGCCGATTTTCGTGAAACATTATACGGTTCAGCTCACGCGTACCCTTGCGACGATCCTTGCCGGGGGCACCCCGCTTGTGGAGGCGCTGTCTATTGCCCGCGGCGCCATCTCCAATCGGTATGTATCGGTTGGAGTCGCGAATGCGGTCGCGGAAATTCGCGAAGGGATAACCCTGGCTGCCGCACTGGATCGTCCAAAAGTCTTTCCAAAATTGGCGGTGGAGATGCTGTCGGTTGGGGAGGAAACCGGGTCGTTGCCTACGATGTTGCATGACGTGGCTGAATTCTATGAAGGAGACCTGGATCTCCGGCTCACGCGATTAACGACGTGGATTGAACCGGTATTGCTTTTGGTCATGGGGGTCTTAGTGGGTGCGATCGTCATTGTCATGTATTTGCCGATATTTCAAATGGCTGGGGCTGTGTAGCGATGAATGATCTGGTTTGTTTTGTTTATCTGGTTGATTTGGTTCATCTGGTTAGTTTTGTTCAACCAAAAACCAGACAGACCAGACAGACCAGACAGACCA
>JAWXBV010000085.1:0-21390 GCA_034440335.1 Nitrospirota bacterium
CCCCGTAGCTCGCTACGGGGATGAAGGCGAGGAGAACCCTCCGTAGCCTTGGCGAAGGGGGGTCAGGTAGCGGCTTCAGAGAATTTCGCAAGATACCCCGCAGCTTGCTGCGGGGAGCTTCATCGTCCACTGCGCGCATCGGGCGAGCACAGTTTCATCGTGCGCGTTCTGCGAGCAAGAAGGGCACCTGGCCGCTCCTTCCCCATCCTTCTGAGGCCACGGGAAGAGAACAAAGGGGTCGGGAGTTTTTTCTTGTCGCGCGTCGTGATGCAATTTCGGCTGGCCCCGTTTCGCGGCGCTCGGCGACGGCGTCCCTTGCTTCTCGTTTAGAAACCGGCGAGATGGTGGTGACACGCTTCCGATCACTGGCTCTTCCCTAATAGTCCAACTTGCGCATAGCCCTAGTTTAGTATATACATAATTGGTGTTCGAATGGACACTAAGAAAGCCGCCAGCAACAAGATCAAGCACGGTGTCTCATTTGAAGAAGCCGTCAATGCCTTTCTTCGACTCGAACGGCATTGACGGCGAAGACCTCGACCATTCGACCACGGAAGCGAGACGATTTCGGCTGGCACAATCGACAGCCGGCAACATTCTCGTCATCGCCTACACGCTCAGGAGCCACGGCCGTGAAAAAACTATCAGAGTCATCAGTGCGCGATTGGCGAATCGAAAAGAAAAAAGGCGTTATCAAGAAGCGAAAGATTGATTATTCAGACATCCCTCCGCTATCCGACCGGCAACTTGCCTCTATGCGTCCGGTGGGACGACCGCCCTTGGGGGCGGAACGACGGCAACTCATTGCCATCAGACTTGACCCAGCTGTGCTTCGCTGGCTGAAATCCCTCGCAGCCAATCGAGAAGTCCCCTATCAATCACTCATCAACGATTTGCTGGCGGGAGAGATGAAGAGGCAGGCTAGCCTCTCTCCAAGCCGAAGAGATTGAATTATGCACGGCGGATTTCGCTCAAGCCATTCGATCGCTATTTGTTCACTGTGACGGCGAGGCGGAATCCCAACGCGTGCAATAACGCATCGAGGCTCTTCAACTCAGGATTCCCTCGCTCCGACAGCATCTTGTAAAGACTTTCGCGGTTGAGTTTCGTCTTCTCGGCGAGTTGCGCGACACCCCCTTGCGCCTCGGCCACATTTCTCAACGCCACCAAGAACAGCTCCGGGTCCTCTTCTTCCAACGCCGCATTGAGGTACTCTTCCGCCTCGCCCGGATTGCGCAGGCTTTCAATTAGATCCGGCTGGTAGGCTTTGCTCTTTTTCATGGTCGCCTCCGGTATTCATTCCAATATCGTTTTCCTGTTTCAATGTCTTTCGTCTGTGTGTTCTTGCCGCCACCGCAGAGAAGCAGCACGATCATTGCACCGATCTGGCCAAAATAGACTCGGTAGCCTGGCCCGTACTCGATTCGGAGCTCCTGTACCCCATCACCCACACCGTGACAGTCTCCGAGATTCCCCAGCCCTACTCGATCTAACCGCACTCGAATCTTGGCTCGGGCCTTGATATCGCGCAACGAGGCCTGCCATTCGCTAAACGGCACCCGACCATCTTCCGTCACATAGATCTGGAGTTCTTTTGGCGTCGCCTCCATAGGTTTCGATTGTAGCTTATAAGCTACTTCCTGGCAAGAGTTGCGCCTCCTCTAGCCCTCTATTTCCCCATGCACTCAATCTGTTGCCTTGACTCCCTCACCACCTCACTTATACGCTCTCTCACCCATGATCTACCTATTCAGCAAAGGAACGCCCAATGACCACGTTGTTTACCCCACTGCAGGCCGGGGACATTCACTTACCCAACCGCATCGTCATGGCTCCCCTCACCCGCGTGCGGGCCAGGTCCTCGCATATTCCCACCGATATGATGGTGGACTATTACTCCCAACGGGCATCGAGCGGGCTCATCATGACGGAATGCACCATGGTCGATGCCCATGCCTGCGCCTTCATCGGTGAAGGCGGCATTTATAGCCCCGAGCACGTGGCCGGCTGGACACGAGTGACGGACGCCGTGCATGCCAAAGGCGGCCGCATCTTCATGCAGATCTGGCATCCCGGGCGTGCCGCGCACTCGCTGTTGAACGAAGGCAAGCAACCGGTCTCCAGCAGCGCCACCGCGATTCGCAATGACGTGACCCAGACCCCGGAGGGCGCCAAGCCCTACGAAGTGCCGCGCGCGCTCCGCACTGAGGAAGTCCCACGGTATGTGGACATGTTCCGGCTTGCCGCACAGAACGCCCAACGGGCCGGTTTCGATGGAGTGCAGATCCATGGCGCCCATGGCTATTTGATCGATAACTTTCTCCGCGACGGCGTTAACGCACGCACGGATGTCTATGGGGGCTCTGTTCCCAACCGTGCTCGTTTTCTGCTGGAGATAACCGATGCCGCCATCGGCGTCTGGGGAGCCGGGCGCGTCGCGGCACGGATCTCGCCCCTGGTCCCGTTCAATGACATGGTCGACAGCCAGCCCGACGCGCTGGTGACCTATGTGGCACAGGAATTGAGCCGACGAGCGATCGCGTTCCTCGAAATACGGCACGAGGACCACGCCTTGCCTGAGGAGCAAGCCATCCTGACAGTCGCCCGCCGACATTTTCAAGGCGCCCTGATGAGCAACGGGAGCTACAGGCGTGAGAGCGGCGAATCGACTGTGGCACGCGGTGCGGCCGATGCGATCGTGTACGGGCGTCCGTACATCGCCAACCCAGACCTGGTCGAACGCTTCGCGAAACAGGCCCTGCTGAACGAGGTCAACTACGCTCGGCTGTATGGGGGTGGACCAGACGGCTACAGCGACTATCCGGCCCTGGCCGCGCGTTGATTATCAGCAGAACAATCCTGACCAGGAGGACAGGAGTCTGAGCCAATCAACGGGGACATTCTACATTTTTCGGCACCGAGATTGGGGCGAAACAAAGAGGTCGGGAGTCTTTTCTAATCGCACGACGTGATGCAATGCTCGCCCTCCCCGTTTCGCGGCGCACGGCGCGCCTCACCCAATGACTCATGATCGCTCCCGGCTGAAGTCTCACACTTCGATCTCATCTTGATTTTTCCTGCGCCTCCCGTCTACAGTCCCTTTCGGCCACACAGGGCAGACCTCACGGAGTGATACATGGGCGAGACCCGCGTCGATCTTGAACATCTGTTGGAAGACCTACGGGATGCCTATCCCTACAGTATCTCAGACACAATCCTCACCGAAATCATTGCTAACTCTCTGGACTCAGGAGCCAGCCGAATCACCATCGTGGTTGACCCAGCACAGTCCACGTTAACCGTCATGGACAACGGGTCTGGCATGCAGCGAAAGTCGATGCGGCAGTATCACGACATTGCGGCCAGCACGAAAGTGCGCGGCCAGGGCATTGGGTTTGCCGGAGTCGGCATCAAACTGGGGCTGCTGGTCTGCGAAGAGGTGCTCACCGAAACCAAGCGTGGCAGCACGCATGTGGCGACGCGATGGCACTTGGCCTCGCGCCACCGCGCACCGTGGCAATGGGTGCCTCCGCCTGGACTGATCGGCGAACAAGGCACTGCGGTGCGGCTGAAACTACAGACCCCACTCTCTCCTCTTGTAGACCCTGGGTTTGTTGAAGAAGTGCTGCGTCGGCATTTCCAACCGTTATTTGAACCTCCCTTTGATTCCTTTCTCACCTGCCATTACCCGTCCGGTATTGCATTCGAGGTCGATGGGCGACCCTTAGAACGGTACCCCCTGTCGGCACTCGACCACGCTCCGTTGGCCGTTCGGTTGGCCCGACGACGCAAACCGTCGGCGTTGGGGTATTTGTCCCGCCATTCCGCGCCACTACCGGAAGATCAACGCGGCGTCGCGATCAGCACGTTGGGCAAAGTCATCAAACGAGGATGGGACTGGTTGGGTGTGACGTCGTTGCAGTCGGAACGGATCAACGGCTTAATCGAAGTCCCCGACCTCGCCGCCTCGCTCACCCTCAACAAAGGGGATTTCATTCGCACGGGAGCCCGAGGAGCGACCTATCTTGCCTATCGCAAAGCGATCCAAGAAGCTGTCTCCCGGCAACTGGAAGCCTGGGGAGATGGGCGAGCCGGAACGCCGGAAGCCTCGTCCCGCATGATGCGGCCCTTGGAACGAGACCTGGATCGTGTGTTGGAAGAATTGTCCGACGATTTTCCGCTACTCGCCTCACTCGTCGAACGCCGGACCGGCGGCCAAAAACGATTGCCGATCGATGGCAAAGTCCCCGACATTGCGGCTGGAACAGGAGCCGTTGCCATTCTGGTCGCCCCACCGACGGCTGAACCGGAACCACATGAGACTGAACCAGCTCAACCACACACACCATCTCCCCCTACTGCTCAAGACACGGCAATACCCGAGCCTGCGACGGCCACGATCCCTGATTCACCATCTGCCATGTTCCCTGGTCATGGACGTTCCCGTGCTCCAATGCGGTACGGGTTAGGAATTCAGTTCGAGGAGAATCCTGACAACTCAGAACTGGGCCGGCTCATCGAATCCACCGTCTGGATCAACCAGGCCCATCCCGCCTACAGGCGTGCGTTGGCATCCCGTTCAGTGGGCTATCATATCTCGCTCGCCGTCGCGCTCGCACTGGCCCAGTTGGCCGTGGAACCGGATCAGGAACACACGTTCATCACCAAATTTCTGTCCCACTGGGGCCAAGCACTCGATCAACCCCAAGGACGCCGTCGTCGCCCACGAAAGTAATTGAGCGACAGTTCGTCGCGAAGCTGCCGCAAAGCGCGTTCCTCCTGAAGTATTGTTCAGGAGCGGCGTTGCTGGTTTCTAGTTTCAGGTTTCATGTTGGTAGGAAACAACCTCCGAAAACTTGGAACCAGAAACATGGAACTTGAAACACCTGAACGAGATACGCTTCACGCGCAAGCAGCGGAATGGCCCTTACAGCAGAAATGTTCATGAATACTGCGGACTAGATCAACTCCTACCATAGCCGTTGAACAGCCGTGTCACGTTTCGGAAAGCAGGGTTCCAGTTCTGGAGTTGGGGCTCTCGTCACCACAAAGGCTGCCGGCACATGTTCCCAATGCCGCAGGTCCGGTTGTAACGCGCCCTCAAACACGTCCGGCGCAGTACTTATTAAGGCCATTCCCCCGACCACTGAGAGCTGGCAGAGCGACCCATTGCCTTTGGCGGCTGCGTCGAGCACGCAACCTCCGACCATCACGCCGCCTCCTGCAGCCAATGGAATCAAGCTGTAGGTCAAACCGATCGGCAATCGGATCCATGCCTGCACGTTGAGGAGCGGATGGTACCCGTGGCTATGGCGAATCGCCACCTTTTCGAACCAACTTTGCGTAGACAGCCTCACCCCGGTGTCGGACTGACAGGCGGGAAGAAACTCTCCTTTCGGCTTTATGGAAAAATATCCGTTCGTGGATCTAAAGAATTGGAGATCCCATGTGAGTTCAGGAAATTGACCGATGCCATAGACCTGCCACGGCTCACTGAGGTCCTGCCCGCTATCGATTCGATCCACCTCCTGCGCAGCAAATTGCCTGACCGCGTCCTGCTGGCCTTTCCACATCAGGCCCAGGTCTCTCAGCCTGAGCCAATCAACACGCGCCTCATTGACCTCCCCTACACGCTCCCATAACACAGCGGACAACAACAAATTGACCGGGTCTTCGCCGTAATTATACAGCGGCGTGAATAGCTCATGATCCAATTGCCGGAGCTCGACCTTCGCCGCCTCCGGTTTCTGCACATTCGCATAACTCGCCGCCAGTAAGAGGCTGAGATACCCGCGCTCATAACTTTCCAACACGTAATCGATGAAGGCGCCTTCTGGAACGAAGACGTTGGTGGTCTCCTTGATGATGGAGAACGTCTTATGCCGGAATTCCGACCGAGCCTTCTCGCCATGGACGATAACGGTGTCATAGCACCGCTCTTCAAACGCGGAAGATAATCGGTTGAGAGTGCCGATCCTGTCAGAAAGATCGATGTGCTGCTCGATCGTCAAACAGGGCGTCCCTTTCAAGATCCGCCCGCCTCCGGCCTGACAGCCGACGAAACCAACCAGCAGGCCCATGACGAGCGCGATCACCCACCGAGATTGATGCGGGACCATCGAACCTCCCACCTCCGGCGCATGACTGAAAGACGATCTGATGCGTGAGTTTGCTCAACTCGCTCACCGAGCAGAAACAAGGATCGAGCGTTCATCCAAAATTATCGACGAACAGCGAAATAGATCTGCTCAATCTCACTCGGTGTCACATCCCGCCATGTGCCAGGCTGGAGATCGCCTAGCCTGACCGGCCCGATCGCCACCCTCACGAGTCGCAATGCCGGGTGTTCTACAGCGGCGGTCATACGCCTAACCTGTCGGTTCAGTCCTTCGCGCAGCGTCATCTCCAACCAGGCAGTCGGCACATTTTTGCGGAAGCGGATCGGCACGGGACGATCAGGCAACTGTGGAACGTCGCGCAGCAACCGAACTTCAGCAGGTCTGGTTTTCTTGCCGTTCAAGGCAACACCGTCCCGCAACTGCCCCAAGGCCTCCTCGTTCGGGATACGTTCAATTTGCGCGAGATACACTTTCGGCAACTTATGCAACGGGTCTGTGACATGATGCGCCAGCGTACCGTCCGACGTCAGCAGCAACAACCCTTCACTATCCAAATCGAGGCGACCAGCTGCATAGACCCCCGGCAGATCGATATAGTTCGCCAATGTCGGCCTTCCCTCTGGGTCGGTAAAGCAGGGCAACACCCCGTAGGGCTTGTTGAACGCAATCGTGCGAAGTATCGGCATGAGAATACCGTGCTGTCATTCAATTCGGTTAACCCGCAGTCGCAATCGAGACAGCATGCCGCTACTATATCCAACCCCCTCCAATAGAACAATGCGACAACGACTCTACCCTGCATCGATATCGTCAGCCACATTGCAATCTTGCCGACAGCATGGATGCGGGCATCGCCGGCCCTGAACGCTCCTACTCTACGTATGTCTCTCCGACTCCTCACTCAACATCTGTATGGCAGTCCCTACAGTGCTTGTGGCGCGATCCTCATTTTTTCTTGCTGACCGAGCACAGTGGGCTATACTTTCACCTCAACTCCATAAGAAATAAGCAGTTCTTTTCGGACAGGTTTCCGAAACTTGCCGGCACTGAGCTTGCTCTCTTTATATGTATTGTTCCACGCCATCATTCAGAGGAGGAGACTATGAGACACAATTCGATGGATCGAACCACATCGCTCCGGGCTCCCGCGTTAGCCATGCTGTGTGCGCTGGCCCTGGGGGGATGCGTGAGCACAGGAACCCACACCAAGACGCTCGCTGAACTTGACGTTGCGAAGAAAGCCACCGCACAGCTGCAACAAAAACTGGACCAGGAGGCCGCGCAGCGCAAAGCCGCCGAACAGCAGGCTGGTGCGTTACAGGCTAATTTGGACAACCTGGAGAAGGAGAAAGGGCGACTGAACAGCGAACTTGGCACTGTGCGCGGTCAGATCACCGACCTCGAACAGAAGTTCGCGAGCGGAAGCGCCTCGTCGCAGGAAGAAATCGCCAAGCTACAGAAGCAGGCTGCTGAACTTGAGGCGAACGCCGCCCGTATCGCCAAGGAGCGCGAGCAATTGCGAGAGGAGCAGGCCCGATTGGCCGCGACGCTCGATCAAGAGCGAACGGCCAAGGAAGAAGAGATCAAACGGCTGACGCAAACACAGGAAGAACTCTCCAAATCGCTGCAAGACGAAATTTCCAAGGGCAATATCACCATTCAACAAGTGCGTGACCGCCTCACCATCAATATGGTGGACCGCGTCCTGTTCGATTCCGGGCAAGCACAGGTGAAACCGGCCGGCGTGAAAGTCCTGAAACAGGTCAGTGACATATTGAAAACCGTCACGGATAAACAGATTCGAATCGAAGGCCACACCGACAACGTGCCCATCAGTTCAAAACTGCAAGGCCGTTTCAAAACGAATTGGGAACTTTCGACGGCTCGTGCCACGACCGTGGTGCGCTACATGATCGATCAGGGCAGTGTGGACCGCCAACACCTCTCCGCCGTCGGCTACGCGGACACACAGCCACTCGCCTCGAACGACTCCGAAGAGGGACGATCGTCCAACCGTCGAATCGAGATCGTGCTGTACCCCAAAGATCTTAAAGAAATCACCGGCCACGTCGAGACCCATACGGCTTCAGCGAAATAGTGACACCAACCAAGAGGAGGCGCGACCGGATGGTTCGCGCCTCCTCTTCGGCTATCTCCACAGGACACCCACCTAGCCCGCATTATTCACAACGGTTCGTTGCGACAGCGCCGAGCCGCGTCGTGAGACCTGCGCACGGAGCCGTGAGGATCCGAGGCATACTCGTGCGGTACGTTGAGGGTCCGAGGGGCGAGCCCGCAGGCCGAAGGCTCGTCGCAACAGCGGATTGGCGATTGCAGCAGAAACGCTCAGGCACCATGCAGACTACCGACTTGCACTGGACCGATGGATGTGATTCCATCTATACGGTTTCTTTACGGAGGCACGTGTGAGCGTATGCGCTGGGAAGGACAACGAGAAAGCGGCAATGTCGAAGATCGTCGCGGTATGGGACCGGCCAGGATCGGCGGCGGATTGGGAATCGGCGGCATCGTGCTGGTGCTGGTCGTCAGTTATTTCACCGGCATCAATCCCGTGACCCTCATCGACATGCTCAACGGGGTCCAGGGCACGCCGGAATCATCGGCACCCTCCGAGCCGACGCTGACCGGATCGCCCAACGACCAGCTGGGGAAATTCGCCTCGGTCGTCCTCGCCGACACGGAAACCACCTGGAAGCAACTCCTCGGGCCCCGGTATGAAGATCCTCGACTCGTACTCTTCACCGGCGCAGTCCAGTCCGCATGCGGGACCACGTCGTCGGCTGTCGGTCCCTTCTACTGCCCAGGCGACCACACAGTCTACCTCGACCTCTCCTTCTTCAACGTCATGGCCCAGCGCCTTGGCGCATCCGGCGACTTTGCCCAGGCCTATGTGATTGCGCATGAGGTCGGCCATCACGTGCAAAACCTCATGGGCACAGCAGAAACAGTGACCCGCCTTCAGCGCCAGGCTTCGGAACGAGAGAGGAATGCCTTGTCGGTACGAATGGAGCTGCAGGCCGATTGTTTCGCCGGCGTCTGGGGCTACCACGCCAAACGAGAGCGAAACTTGATCGAACCGGGCGATTTCGAAGCAGGGCTCCGGGCAGCAGCGGCGATCGGCGATGATCAACTCCAGAAAATGTCCCGCGGCTCTATCAGGCCGGAAAGCTGGACACACGGATCGTCTGAGCAACGGATGACGTGGCTCCGCAAGGGATTGGAGACGGGTGACCCCAAGGCCTGCGATACCTTTGCGAATAGGCGATGATAGTCAATCCATGGATCAAGAACTCGACCAGCCGGAATCCTCCTCCACCGGGGCCATCTTCTCGACCTTCCTGGCCGATGCGCCCTGGAATGCAAAATCCGTCATCGCCGCTGGGATTGCAACGTTCGGCGGCCTCGCCTCATGGGCAGCGAACTTCTCATCGCCTGCTGTGGCAGGCATCGGTGGCAGCTACCTGGTAGGATTTTTTATCGGCTGGGCATCCAGGCGATTTATGAGAATGGCCGCGCTACTCATCGGTGGACTGCTGGCCGGCATTGCCGTATTGGAAGAGACCAGCTGGATCAATCTCGACTGGATGTCCGTGGAAACACAAATCCACCACGCCATTTCAGCCGCACATCGGGAAGCTGAAGGAATCAAACACCTCCTCTCAGGCTATCTCCCATCAACGGGGGCATGGGCAGTCGGCATGTTCTTTGGGTTTCGTAAAAAATAACAAGACGAAATCTGACAGAAGACTACTGACCGGAAATAAACTCCCACAAGCCTTCGCCTTTTCACATACACCAATCACATCCATCCAGTCGGAATGTCGAAACCTGTCTACGACCGCGGGTTGAGCGAGCACGGGGGATAACCAAGCCAACCTCGCCTCCTCGCCTCCTCGCCTCCTCGCCCTGATCGGGATAGGGGGTAGCGGGTGAGCCCCGCTACACCCCTCCCACACCACCGGACATGCGGGTCCGCATCCGGCGGTTCGGTTGGTTGAGGTTAGCCGGCCAGTCTCGGTACTCCCCTCCGGCCGTAGTAGCCCATGGGCAGGGCGGTGTTCAGCAGCTTGGCGGAATTCTTCCACCAACGTCGCGAGCTCGCGGCCACCTGCCGGGCCGCGCCCTCATTGGCTCCGAGGCCGCGCAGTTCCCGGTAGATGGTCGTCCCTCGCTTCCACTGCTTGCGCTGCATCATCCGCAGCCGGTGGCGCAGCCATTCATCCACATGGCTGAAGATCCGCGGCGTCTCGGCCAGCCGGAAGTAGTTCCTCCACCCAGTGAGATAGCTGCGCAGTTCGGCACAGACGGACTGCATGCTCCGTCCACCGTTTCGGGTCGTGATCCTGCGGACTCGCGCCTTCATCGCCGCAAGGGCCTTGGGGGCCACGCGCCGTTTGACCGCGCCGCCTTTCGCGTACCAGAAGCTGTACCCGAGGAGTGTGCGGTCTTGCGGGCGCGCCACCGCGCTCGTCGCCTCGTTGATGCGCAGTCGGAGTTGCCCGTAGAGCCGCGTGAGCGGCTCTATGGCGTCGGTGCCCACTCGCCACGACCGGACGTACACGTTGCAGTCGTCGGCGTAGCGGACGAATGCGCGCGCGCGCGGCTCCAGCTCCTTGTCCACCCTGTCGAGGAGCACATTCGCCAAGAGCGGCGACAAGGGTCCGCCTTGCGGCGTCCCCTCGTACCGCTCCATCACCACCCCGTTGGCCATGAGGCCGGCCTCCAGGTAGCGACCGAATGAGCCCCCAGCACCCGCGTATCCGCAATACGCTTCCCCAGCCTCCCCATCAGCCCATCGTGGTTGACCCGGTCGAAGAATTTCTCCAGGTCCACGTCCCCCACTACCCGCTTCCCTTCCTGAATGTACCGCTGTGCCTCGCACACCGAAGGATGCGCGTTGCGCCCCGGTCGGAAGCCGTGGCTGTGTTGGGAGAAACCAGGGTCGAATATCGGTGGCAGGACTTGTAGGAGGCTCTGTTGGATGACCCGGTCGAGCACGGGCGGGATGCCCAACGTGCGCACTCCGCCCCCGCTCTTCGGAACCTCCGCTGCCCGCACCGGCGTCGGCTGGGATGTGCCCGCGAGCAGTTGCGCGCGAATGGCCGCCCAGCTCTCCACCAAGTACGTGGGCAGCTCGTCACCCTATAAACGGCAGTTGAAGCAGCGTACGGCTCCGTTATAGCCTTGGTGGGAGCGGATGGGCGGTGTATTGCTTGGTACGAAGGGAGTCACCCAATGGGTGAAGCAACACGCAAGGCCTTGGTCGGGTCACGGCAGTCGATCGCGCTCGATACGTTTGGGGGTCGAATCCATGTGGAGTGGGATCCGTCCGCGGCCGTCACGCCGCTCGGACAGTTGCCATTCTTCATCGAGTTCCTCAAGGTGAGCGGAGTATTCGATGCGTGGGTGGCAGACTGCCCGCTGGCTTACCACAGCACCCACGCGTCGGATAAACGCGCGGTGCTGGCGACCTTGCTGCTGTCGATCCTCGCGGGACACCACCGCTACGCGCACATCACGGCGATTCGCCATGGCGGTATCCACCCCGAGCTGTTGGGCGTTTCGAAACTCGTCTCGGAGGATGCGGCGCGCCGCGCACTCGCACGGATAGATGAGGCGTCGGGCGTGGCCTGGCTCGACCGGCATCTGGCGGCGACAACGCAGCCCTTGCTGGCCACACCCTGGATCCTGGATCTGGAGGCGACGGTGAAGTGCCGCTACGGTAGACAGGAAGGGGCGGTGGTGGGCTATAACCCAAAGAAGCCAGGGCGACCGTCGCACAACTCTCACAGCGCGTGGATGGCAAACACCCGGCTGGCATTGGCGGTGGACGTGCTACCGGGGAATGAGACGGCACCGCTGCACCGCATGCCGGGGATCTGGGCCTGGCTGGATGCCTTGCCCAACGTGGAACGCCCGGCTCTTCTCCGTGGCGACATTGTCTATGGCAGCGAATCGGTACTGCGTGAGGCCGAGGCCCGCGACCAGCCGTACCTGACCAAACTGCGCTTGACGAAGAACGTGAAGACCCTCATCAAGACGTGGTTCCGTTCCAACGCGTGGGAAGAGGCGGGACAAGGCTGGGAAGGGGGCACGGACCGGCTGACGCTGTCGGGGTGGAGCCGCGCACGACGCGTGGTGGTGCTGCGCAGAATGCTCACCGGCGAGATACTCATGACCGCGAAGGACGACGAGCAGGAGCGGTTCGACTTCATGGAGAGCGACGTGCCGACCACACGCGACGAGTACGCCGTGCTGGTCACCTCGACCTCGTACGAGATCCTCGCACTCGCCCAGCTCTATCGCGATCGGGCCGATGCCGAAAACAACTTCGACGAGTTGAAGAATCAATGGGGCTGGGGTGGCTTCACCACGCAAGATCTTGCGCGCTGCCGGCTTATGGCACGGATGGTGGCGCTGGTGGACAACTGGTGGACGCTGTTCGTGCGGCTCGCCCAGCCGCACAAACACGTCGAGGCCATCTCCAGCCGGCCGCTGTTGCTGCATGGCGTTGCCACGCACACGCCACACGCCGGACACACGCGCCTGACCATCACCAGCCTGCACGCCAAGCAGTCGGCCATCCAAGCCGTGCTGACTCACGTGGCTGGTTTCCTGCGCACACTGAAAGCCACTGCGGAGCAGTGGACCGATGCCGAACGCCTGCGTGCGATTCTCACCCGCGCATTCGCCAAGTTTATGCTCACAACAGCGGGCCCTCCGGCCTTGCCGACCTCAGGAGCTGCGGCCAGCTGACACGTTGTCTGCCGTTTTTAGGTTGAAGCATGTGTTGAGTGCAAATTCTGGAGTGTCAGAGATTCACTCTCACTGGCTCAAAGACACTCTACGCCGCGCGGCGCTTTGTTGGGTGGCTGCTTGGCCGCGATGTTGACGGACGAAGCCGACCACGAGGTGCTTCGGCATGCAACTTCAACCCCAGTGCTCCGACGACCTTGAGGATGGTATCGCAGTCGGGGCTCCGCTCACCGGAGAGTGCCTTATACAGGCTTTCGCGAGAGAGACCAGCATCCCGAGCAACCACATTCTTTATGTGTAGAAATGCGGGCGTAATTCTTGTTCTGAAATGAATCGACTGGCTTGGCGAAAGATGGCGCGAAGGGTGCCGGGATCTAATTCTGCGTGGAGGGGGATGGTCAATATTTGGCGTGTCTCTTCGACTTCACGGATTAGCTTGACGTGGCTTCCCCGCTGGGAGACCTGCTGGAAGCCAAAACCCTGAAGAAGAGTCAGGACGTCGCGGCCAGCGAGCCTACGAAGCTTGGGCATGGGCTGGGTCCAACTCCATGGTCAGCACCAAGGTCGGCTTCTCTCGCAAGCCAAAGGCCGCCAGGTGCTCGCCCTCCAGATGCAGCGCGGTCGCTTCTTGAAGATGCTTAACGGTTTCGTCGAGCGTCCGCCCTTGAGTGACGACGGCAATTTCAAGACACTCGGCCACATAGCCGGCTTCGTCACCTGGTCGAATCACCGCTTTGATGGTTTGTTGCAAATAGCTCATGATGTCCTCCCACCTGTGCCACTGGTTCTGAGAATAGCCTTGTTCGTCACGCGAGGCAAGTGAAGAACAATGTATCTGCCAACTCAACATTGCGCAATATGCGCCGGGCTGTCTATACAATTACACCGCAAACTCTACGCGAACTGTGCGTCCAATCCGCGCTTCAAGCGTGATCAGCATTTCAAGGCTGAACTTGTCCCATTTGCCACGCACGAGGTCGGAGACGCGGGATTGCGCAATGCCGAGGCGCTTGGCTGCATCGGATAGCGTGAGCTTGTGCTTCTCGATATAGAGACGAAGATCGCTCATCACATTCGCCCGCATTTGGAGTACGGCAGCCTCGGTCGGATCAAAGCCAAGGTCAACAAACACATTGCCGCTGGACTTGGTCATTTTCTTCTTCATGATCGGTCTCCGATCAATCGGTAACGTGTCCGAGCCGATTCGAACAGAACACCCTACGCCGCGCGGCGTTTTGTCGTGCGGCTGCTTGACCGTGGCGTTGACGGACGAAGCCGACCACGGGGTGCTTCGGCATGCAACTTCAACCCCAGCGCTCCGACGACTTTAAGGATGGTGTCGAAGTCGGGGCTCCGCTCACCGGAAAGTGCTTTGTACAAGCTTTCGCGAGACAGACCTGCATCCTTCGCAACCTGCGCCATGCCCTTGGCGTGGGCAATATCGCCCAGTGCTTTGGCGATAAACGCGGCATCGCCATCGGCTTCCTCCAGGCACGCCTCCAAATACGCCGCCATTTCTTCCGGAGTGCGAAGGTGCTCAGCAACATCGTAATGAGTGGTCGTGGTTTTGTTCATCATCCGTTCCTGCCGATTATCCCCAAGGAGGCCTGGCTTGGTCACCATCTGCGCACGACCTTCTCACCCACCCAACCCTGGTCGCGTTACAACGCGACCTCTTCCCAAGCGACCACTGTTTTATCGTGGGGGTGCCGTGAGGAGGGGGGACCAAGCCAGGCCTCTCTTATCTTCCCTCTCCAAGCCGCTGAACGACAAAAAGAGGAAGGGCGGCTGTTATGCTCTCACTGCGCGCATGCACCGATCACCTTCTGAGGTGAGGGGTGCGCGAGCACAAGAGCATGACAGCCGCACTCTCTTTTTCTTCTCCTCCCAAGCCGCTGAATGACAAAATAGGAAGGGCGTCTGTCAAACTCTCCTGCGCGCGTCCAACGAGGGCCTTCTGAGGCCGCGCGTTGCGCGAGCAGGAGAGTTTGGCAGACGCCCTTCCTGACCTTCCCGATCTTCTTCTCGACTACTCTACTTTCCGAACGCTTTTTTCAGCAGCGGCTCTATCTCGCCTTTGGCTGCCATCGGATCGAGCACATCGGTGTCGCCGTAAAACTGCCCGTCGATGAACACCTTGGGGAGAGTCGGCCAGTTGGTCATTTTCGCGAGCGCCTCTCGCTTGCTCGGTTGAGACAGGACGTCGATGAGTTCAAACGGGTACCCGTACTTGTCGAAGAACTGTATGGTCTCTCTCGTGAATCCGCACATCGGCATCTGCTTAGTGCCCTTGCCGTAGATCAAAATCTTGTGCGTGGCGACTTCCTTGTCAATTTCTTCTTGAATGGGATCTGCCATGGGTCGGCCTCCTAGGTTTCATCGGTGGTTTTAGCGGTTATTTCGAGCGCATGAATCCGCCCGTCTTTCATCGGGGCATCCAACGCTTGATAGATCAAGCGATGCCGATCCAGCAGATTCTTCCCCACGAAGGCTGCTGAGATCACGACGACTTTGAGGTGGTTCATCGTGCCGGTCCGGTCCGAGACCGTGACCGTGGCATCCGGCATCGTCTTGCGCACATATTCTGTCAGTACATCTGGCGTAATCATCACCCCTCCGATCTTATAGGCTAAAGAATACCTCAGCGGCAGACTGAAAGGCAATTCGATGCCGGTCGGACCAGCTACTGCAGTCTGTCTGGTTCCTCTCGTTTGTCTCGTGCCATTGAATAAGACGAATCAGATGAACAAGACAGACCGGAGCACCCATCCGCTTTTCGCGCATCACACAGCCTGCGATATGGAAGCTGACGCTGGTGGTGGATTTCAACACATGGTGGTGGATTGCCACCACGTGTGCCTGCGTGACGTCACAACACAACATCTCTTTGCTGGGGAACATGAGCCATTGCCTCATCGCCATGCTGGCACGCACATTGCGCGTCAGGCAGGGCAACGACACGTGAGCGGCCATGACACAACCGCATTCACCTATCAACCAAGGAGGGTCCCATGGGTGAGTTCAAATCTGGGTTTTTTATCGGAGGAGAGGCCTGCGAGGGGCGGGTGCTCGTGGTAGACGACGAGCCCGACATTCGCAAAGTCGTGAAGATGACGCTGCAGAAGGCCGGCTATGAAGTCCTTGAAGCGGAAAACGGTGAAAAGGCGATTGAGGTGATTAATTCTGGAGAAAACCGGCTCCTCCTCGACGTCGTCATCTGCGACATTCGTATGCCAAAAATTAATGGGGCCGAAGCCGTTGCCTATTTCAGGGCCAACTACCCTCGCGTCCCGCTCATCGTGCTGACCGGCTTCCCGGATACCGATATGGCGACCTCCTTCCTCCGGCAAGGCGTCGTGGATTATCTCGTCAAGCCGGTCGAAGGAGAAAAGCTGAGGTCAGCCGTTGCGCGAGCCCTGGAACAGAGAGAGCTGGCAAAACTGTGAGTATGCGCTTCCATCTTTCCTGTCTCGAGGAGAGACGCTTCCCTCCGGACTCTCCTCGGGATGGAGGGGCACAAACCCTGCCACAGGGAGATCGCCTGAATGGACCGCACTGACCCAACCAAAGTCGCCATTCTGGGAGCAGGGCGCGGCGGGCGCGCGCTCTTAGAGCTGCTGCATCAAATCCCCTCGATTGAGATCGTCGGCATTGCAGACCGTGACCCTGACGCACCAGGGATGCAACGCGCGCGCGAGCTTCAGATTCCCGCGACCACCCATGTGCCGGACCTGACCGGCAATCATGGCGTGAGCCTGATTATGGATGTCACGGGCGATCCGGAGATGGAGCGGTATCTGCATGCCCACAAACCTCCTGCCGCAGACATCCTCAGTGGGTCGGCCTCCCGGCTGCTATGGACGCTGGTCCAGCATGAATCCACACTCGAAGCCGAACTCCTCCAGTCGGAAAAACTTGCAGGGATCGGCTCATTTGCTGCGGGAATTGCGCATGATATCAACAACCCCCTGCAACTCATTTTGGGCCTGGCGGAAAATCTCACAGAGGAACAGGACCTGGCCGCCGTCCACGAACAAGCCCATGATATTATTGAGGCCGTCAAACGGACGAGTGCCATCTGTCGAGACCTCACTCGCTATTCACGGCGCGCGTCCCCCCACCAAGATCTGCTGGTGTCTGTCAACGAAAAGTTGGATGAGGCACTGAAAATCGCACGCTACGCAGCGAGTCTTCACGATATTGACATGGTCAAACAGTACCAGCCAGGCGCCGTGGTCAAGGGTAATCCTGATGAGTTACTCCACGTCCTCGTGAACCTCATCACCAATGCGGTCCATGCCATGGAGCTGGTTGGCGGCACGTTGACGCTCACGACCACACTCATGGATGGGCAGGTCCACGTCCAAATATCCGATACGGGGTGCGGCATTCCCCCGGACAAAATTTCTGAGATTTTCGAGCCGTTTTTCACCACAAAAGCTCCCGGCAAAGGCACAGGACTGGGGCTCTATAATGTCAAAACCATCGTCGATAAAATGCACGGCACCATTGCGGTCGATAGTCACGTCGATAAGGGCACGACCTTGACCTTGATCTTCCCCAACGCCGAGCTGGCTGGACAAGGACGCCTGTCATGAATCCCGCACCCCCTGCATCTCGAACGACAACGAGATGGGGGCTCCAACTCAAACTGATTCTGTCCATGTTGCTCGTGGGGATCATTCCCCTCATGGTGGGGCTCGGTCTCGCCTTTTGGCAAGGCTCTCGTGAGATCCAAGTTGTCAGCGGCGAAAGCTTCACGGCCTTGGCCGAGGAGACCGCACGAAAAATCGATCTCTTGATGTCGGATGAAGTCGCCCGAACGGCGCGAGTGGCCGGAGACCCTTCGATTGTCCATGAACTTGAGCAACGGCGCGATACCTTGCTGGGCATGACGGATGCTGAACGTCACCGGGCAATGGACGGGCTCAAAGAAGGATGGGAGGCCAAAGACCCTGCCGCAGTCCACACCATCACGGGAGGGAACATCGCCGGCCTCATTCAGGAACATCTCTCGGGAGCCAAGAGCGACGCCGATCAACTGATCCCGCAAGTCGTCCGTTCTGCCACCAAGATGCTGTACATCACCGACATCGAGGGCAACCTGGTTGCCGCGTCGACCACGACACCCCATTTTGCCAATAAAGACCGGGCCTGGTGGAACGGCGCGTTCAACCGGGGGGTCGGCCAGCTCTTCATCGAAAATGTACACTTCGACGAACGCGTTCAAACCTATGTCATCAGCATTTCGCTTCCCATTATGGACCGCATCCGATATGAAGCGGTCGGGGTGCTCCATCGCGTGATCGACGCCAAAGAATTGATCTCGCCCTCGATCTCTCCCATTCGCTTCGGCAAGACCGGACATGTGATGCTCATCGACCATCGCGGCATCGTTATGAGCTGCCCCATTTTGCCGACCGGCGTGCCGCTCTCCGATGCACAGCTCGTTC
The DNA here is from genome assembly GCA_034440335.1 of Nitrospirota bacterium. Classification (GTDB taxonomy): domain Bacteria; phylum Nitrospirota; class Nitrospiria; order Nitrospirales; family Nitrospiraceae; genus Palsa-1315. The sequence continues at coordinate 18,350 of JAWXBV010000085.1, forward strand.
CCCTCGTCACGCCTCTACAGCCCGGCTGGGTCAGCGCGCCGAGCGATGGCCACGGCGGACAATCAACCTCGCTGATCGGATTCGCCCCGGTACCGGAAACCAGCCGTGCCACAAATAGTGATCGAGGCAAAGGCTCCTGGCACACCTTCGTGTGGCAAGCCTCCGACGAACTCTTTGCCCCGATCCGCCACTTCCTCACCTGGATGGCCCTATTCAGCCTCCTCGCCGTCGGATTGATGACGTCCCTCGGCTACCTTGCAGCCAATCGCATTGTCAAACCGGTGCGCCGGCTACAGGCAGCGGCACAATCGATCGGGCGCGGTGAGCTTCGGCAGCCCATCGATATTCAGACCGGCGATGAACTTCAAGATTTGGCTGACGAATTCAATCGCATGAATCGCCAATTGGAAGCCGCCTTTGCAGGCCTCACCAATCAAGTCACGATTAAAACGCAACAAGTGGAGTCCCTGATTCACTCGACGGACCAGATCCTCGACGCCGTCCCAACCCCGATCATCATGGTCAATCAAGACGAACAGGTGCAGTACATCAACCGGGTCGGACGCGACTCCTTTCAGGCCATACTTGATTCGACCCACTCAGTCCCGTTGTTCGATATACTCCCCGTTGATCCCGCGGCACGAGAGCACTTGCGAAAAGAATTCAGACGCGCGCGGAGCGGAGAAGATCTCGCGATCGCATCTGGGGCAGAGGAAGCCGCTGTCGTCAGCACCGCCCGTGACCCGTTGGCCCCCATGATGGGAACGGCGGAACCGCACAACCGACAGGAGATTCAGATTGGTTCCCGGCGGTATCACTATCAGTGGTTCCACATGGCAGGGAGAAACCAAGGGGAGGACCGGATCGGCCTTGTCTTCAGGGACACGACTGACGACAGCCGTCTCCAAGACCAGCTCATCCAGGCGGAGAAATCAGGCAGCCTTGGAACCCTCACGGCCGGAATCGGGCATGAGTTGAACAACCCGCTCTTCGGAATTCTCGGACTGGGAGAAGCCATCGAAGATGAAACCAACCTCGATCGCGTCAGATCCTATGCCCGCGACATCGTCCAGCATGGCCGCCGAATGGCGGCTATTATTCGAGACTTCACCGGCGTCGCGTCCCGCGAGACATCGGACCACCGGCAACCGGTTCACCTCGAACGGGAACTCGATCAAGCCATCGCGACTCTCACGGGCAGCCTGGACGCCTCAGGAGTCACGATCCAGAAATCGTACGCGGGAGACACCTGCGTACTGGCCCTCCCCGACCAACTCAGACAAGCGTTGACGAACATGTTGATGAATGCCATACAGGCGATGAAAGGACAGGGCACCTTGCATCTTTCGACGTCCCTGACCGACACATCCGTTGTGACCACGATCGCGGATTCAGGCCCCGGCATTCCAAAACAACATCTATCAAAACTGTTCGATCCGTTCTTTACCACGAAGGGACAAGGCGAAGGATCCGGACTCGGTTTGACCGTTGCGCGCCGGATCATCAAGAAATTTGGAGGGGACATCAGAATTGAGAGCCAGGAGGGAAACGGCACATCATGCATTGTGACCCTCCCGGCGATTCCACTTCAGCCGCCCACACAGGAGGCTTCATGCACCGAGTCAACGTCTCGCTCTTCGCCGCAGCCCTCAGCATCCTAATCTGCTTGCTGTGGTGGGGACCCTCCAACCTATCCGCAAAGGAACGATCTCGATCGCCCGGCATCCCGCCGGAGAAAGCGGCCGCCTATATCTATGCCGTCATCAAGGCCGACCGCACGCTGTACACAACGGAGATCGTCAATCGACTCCAAGCCAAAGGCGTCACGACCGCGTCCGAACATTGGGAACAGGAGAACGCCCTCATGTTGCCGGCCCAGTTTCTCCAACATTCCGGCAAGCTCGCAGCCGAGGACGGAAGCGGGGTCCGATATCGACTGATCGGGCTCTGGCCTATTTACCAGCGCAACGCCCCCGCGAGCGACCTGGAGCGCAACGGGTTAGAGTCTCTCAGGAAGAATCCCGATCTGCCGGTTACCGGAATCGTGTCCAGCGGGCAAAAGCAATACTTTCAGGCGATCTATCCAGACCTTGCCGTCTCACAGGCCTGTATCGACTGCCACAACGGTCATCGGCTCAGCCCGAAACGGGACTTTAAGCTCAACGATGTGATGGGCGGGATTGCCATCACCATTCCGCTTGAATAGGGATGTCGATGGCTGCGCGAGACAGGTGGGACGAGCGAGGGTTCGAGGCCGAAGGGCGAGACCAGCGAGCAACGCAGTGTCAGTGTAGTGATATTCCTCCCGGTCAATCTGGATCGTGGTCATCGACAGACTGACGATAACCGGCCCCACGAAGAGCCCGATGAGGCCATAGAGTGCCGGCCTGCCAAGGACGCTGCATACGAGGAAGAGTTTGGGATTCTGCACCGCCTGTCCAATCAACCAGGGTCGAAGAAACTGATCGATCATCGACACCCGCCGATTCCCAGCCCAACATGACCAGCGTGTTCCACGGCGGGCCGGCCACGAGAAAACAGAGCACGATCAGGCTCCACAGCAATGCAGTCCCGACGAAGGGCAACGGCGCAAGGATCACTGTCACCGCCGTCGATACGACGGGAAACGGCACTCTGAGAACCACATAGGCTAGTCCTGCCAGGAGACCTTGAACGATCGCGGTCAGGCCTATGCCCCTCACCACGGCACGAATGGTCTGATCCATGCGATCGACGATCCGCTGCGTATGTGAGGCTGCCAGGGGAATCACTTCCTGATGGGACGCCAACCATCGCTTCCCGTCCGTGAAGAGAAAAAACAAGGGAAAGAGCAAGAGAAAGAAATCCGTCACCAGCAACAAGGCGTGCGTCAGCAAGTCATCGGCCTGATCAAGACAGAAACGGATGAGGAACGTCGCAGCAGAGAGAAGCCCCTGCTCCAAAGAATCAGGCGTCCATACTGCCCTGCCATTGAACTGCCGGAGGAGTCCTCCGATGACCGACCATGTGTGCGATTGCTCCAGCAACCTCTGGAGCGCTCC
>JAWXBV010000086.1:0-3259 GCA_034440335.1 Nitrospirota bacterium
CGCTCTTCAGCACTCAAGTGTGTGTAGCATCGTTTTGGCATGGCAACACCTTAGCCCATCAGGGCCGGTAGTGTTGCACTTGGAGTTAGAACTCAAGCCACAAACTGAGAGAAGTCGTGACATTTGCAGATGAGGTCACGGTGTTGCGCAAAGGACAATTCGTGGGGTCTGGACTCGTGTCGGACCTGACGGTGTCTCAGATGGCCGAAATGATGGTGGGGTCTGAAGTCACAGCCAAACCGAAGGAACGCCACACATCTCCCACGAAGACGCCCAAACTCGCAATTCACGATCTTCGGGTGCATGACGATGCCGGGGTGGAAGCTGTCCGCGGGCTTGATGTCACCATCCATGCAGGCGAGATCGTCGGGGTTGCCGGCGTATCGGGCAATGGACAGCGGGAACTGGTTGAGGTCCTGGCCGGACAACGCCAGGTGTTGGCAGGTAAAATTCTGGTGCAGGGCAGGCCATTTGAGCCGACCCGCGAGCAGATTGTGCGCCATAAAATCTATTGTTTACCGGAAGAACCGCTTCAGAATACCTGCGTGGGAAACATGAGCCTCGCAGAAAATCTGGCGTTTCGCAATTTCGATCGGGAGCCCCATGCCGTGGGTGGCTGGCTCATCAATCACCACATGATACGCCGTAGCGCGCAGAGTTTGATCGAACAATATAATATCAAGCCTCCGTATCCCCACCTCCCGATCCGATCTCTTTCCGGTGGAAATGTACAGCGTGCGGTCTTGGCGCGAGAACTCTCCGACGGAGTGGAGATTTTGATCGTGGCGAATCCATGTTTCGGGCTCGATTTCTTGGCCACGGAAGACATTCGCCTACAGATTGTCGCCGCGCGCAATCGTGGGACAGCTGTCCTTCTGTTGAGTGAAGACCTCGACGAGATCCTCGAACTGGCCGACCGTACTGTGGTGATGTTTAACGGTCGACTGGTCTATGAAACGACGTCGTCCGGCGCCGACCTCGGGCTCATTGGACGGCACATGACAGGACATGCAGCATGAACACCGTCATTGCAGCTCCCTATCCCTATCAGTTGCCTTCGCGAGACTCGGGTGCGCGCGTGGGGTTGGTGATTATCGACATGCAGCGCGATTTCATTGAGCCAGGCGGGTTCGGCGTGGCCCTGGGCAATCAGGTCGAACTCCTGCAAAAGATCGTACCGACCGTCGCGGGGCTGCTTAAAACATTTCGCGAATTGCAGCTACCGATAGTTCACACCAGAGAGGGCCATCGGCCCGATCTGTCAGATTGCCCTCCGGCCAAAAGAAGCCGAGGGGACTCCTCGCTCCGCATCGGAGATCCGGGGCCGATGGGACGGATCTTGGTGTTGGGAGAACCAGGGAACGACTTTGTGAAGGAGTTGCGTCCCGAATCGGACGAACTCGTGATCGACAAGCCCGGCAAAGGGGCGTTTTACGCAACCAACCTGCACGAGCGTCTGCAGGCCCTCTCGATCAGCCATTTGATCTTTACGGGAGTGACCACCGAGGTCTGTGTCCAGACCAGCATGAGAGAAGCCAACGACCGCGGGTATGAATGCCTCTTGGTGGAAGATGGAACCGAGAGTTATTTTCCCGAGTTTAAACTGACGACCCTGCGCATGATCCAATCGCAGGGAGGCATTGTCGGCTGGGTGACGACGGCGAATCGTCTGATAGACGCTCTCCGACAAGCCTACGGGTAGCTGCGACAGGTGCCGGAGCGTGGTTGATATCGGCACGGGGAGAAATACTGAGTGGAAGAAGTAGGGGAGTTGGGATGAGTCGGTCTCTTCCAAATGGCAGTTTGGATATCGCCACACTGCAGAAGCTCTACCATGCGGGGACGCTAAGGCCGACTGAGCTCGTGGAGGCTCTGTACGAGCGGGTCGCACAGTGTTCCGTGCCGAATATCTGGATTCATCTCCTGCCCCGTGAAGTGGTGTTAGCCCAAGCGAACGAGCTGGAAGCCCGGTGGAAGTCCGACAAGACCGGCCTGCCGCTCTATGGCATTCCCTACGCCATCAAGGACAATATCGATGTAGCGGGGTACCCCACGACGGTCGCCTGTCCGGAGTTTCGTTACGTGCCGACGGAGTCGGCGACTGTCGTGAACCGGCTCAATTCGTCGGGCGCGCTCTTGATCGGCAAAACCAATCTGGACCAGTTTGCAACTGGACTGGTAGGCACTCGTTCCCCTTACGGCATCAGTCCTAATCCGTTCGACTCACGGTTTATTCCAGGCAGGTCCAGTTCTGGTTCTGCAGTCGCCGTGTCCACTGGACTAGTTAGTTTTTCTTTAGGAACCGATACGGCCGGTTCGGGCCGAGTCCCAGCCGGGTTTACCAATCTCGTCGGTCTCAAGCCGAGCAAAGGCCTGCTCAGCACAAAGGGCGTCTTTCCGGCCTGCCGCTCCTTGGATTGTGTCTCGATCTTTGCGCTCACCTGCGCCGATGCGCTGACTGTTTTTAATGTGTGTCGGGCGCCTGATCCGGTCGATCCATTTTCTCGCGAGAGACCGGCCTATCTGCCCCAAAAGCAGCATGCAACGACTCGTCCATTCCGCTTTGCGGTGCCCTATCGGGAGCAGTTGGAATTTTTTGGCAATGGTGAATATGCGGCGCTGTTCTCCTCGGCTGTGGAACGTTTCGAAAAGTTGGGAGGTCAGAAGCAGGAGATTGACTTCGGGCCCTTCCTCGAGACTGCCAAACTGCTATATCAGGGGCCATGGGTAGCAGAACGGTTAGCAGCGATCAAGGACTTTTTTGCCGAAAAGCCGGACGCCTTGCTTCCTGTCACGAAGCGCATCATCGAAGCAGGCGTGCGCTTCTCCGCCGTCGATGCTTACGAAAGTTATTATCAACTGCAAACGTATCAACAGTTAGTCAGGACCCTGTGGCGCACGGTGGACCTGCTCCTGCTTCCGACCACCGGCACCATCTATACGATTGCCGAAGTGGAAGCCGACCCGGTGCTGTTGAACACGAATCTTGGCTATTACACCAACTTTGTCAATCTGTTGGATCTCTGTGCCTGGGCTGTTCCCAGTGGATTTCTCAAGAATGGCCTTCCGATGGGGATTACGTTGATGGCGCCCGCATTCCAGGATGAATATTTGGGAGGACTTGCCGCGGAGTTTCATCACCAGTCAAGCAGTACCATGGGGCCCTAATCCGGACGTAAGCCATTCATTGAGTCTGCCGAGCCAGCCAGACTCTGTGCTGGCTGCGGCGGAGGATGCCCGCCACTTTTTTTAGGCACGC
>JAWXBV010000087.1:0-16404 GCA_034440335.1 Nitrospirota bacterium
ACCTCATCCTCAAGATCAACCGCGGCAGAGCGGCGCTGAACATGCCGCCGTTGGTGCGGCGCGATAAAATATAAAGCTTTGCACGAGACACTACACTAGTACCTCCATTTTTGGTGGCTGACTGTCTTGGCTGATCACCCTGCTGAGGGCTGCAGATAGATGCGCGAGGGCGACTGCTGGGGCGTAGTAGCCAGGACTGAGGCGCAACGGTGCCACCTTCTTAAGATTGTTGAGATTCCTTGAACTGCGGAGGTTGCTAACTAGCTGGAATCCTGTGCCTCGCCATGATGGTGCTCTGGCACGAGCCTTGATACATATCCGGTGAGAACTGAACAAGAGCCGATGAAGCGGACGTAGGTATGGGACAGGGAGTAAGATGCTGGAGAGAGGGCGTCGAAGATGTGGTGGCCGTCCGATGTACAGGCTTGATTGGCTTGACATGAGTGGAAGGCCATTGTTATATTCGCCCGCGTTTTGTCGCGTTGCCATGGATCTCACGAGCCGGTGGCTCAATGTCGAGTTCACATGCGGTGGTTACACACAAAGGAGGAAGTCTGATGGGGTATTTTTCTAAGTTCCTGGGAATCAGCGCAGCGCTGATCATACTGTCGGCCTCAGTCGTAGGAGCCGAGGAGAGGGATCCACTCAAGCCCCGTGTTCCGCCTGATCAGAAGGCCGCGGCGAGGGATCACCAGAATCCGGTTGCCTCGACCCCGGAGAACATTGCCAAAGGAAAGGCGCTGTACGAGGGGAAGGGGACCTGCTTTAATTGTCATGGGAAAGATGGAAATGGTCAGGGCGAGGCCGGTAAGGTTCTGAATCCGAGCCCCCGCGATTTCACGAATTGTAAGTTCCATAAGAAGCGGAAAGACGGCGAGCTCTTCTGGGTGATCAAGAACGGGAGTGTCGGTACAGGGATGATCTCCTTGACACCGGCAATTATCACAGAAGAGGAAGCCTGGGCGATCATCAACTACGAGCGGACCTTCTGTAAAGGCGAGTAGTGTCGTCGCAGCGGTGAGTTCTAAGAGGGTGGAGGATCGAATCCTCCACCTTCTTTTTTTTCTTCCGATCCTGTAACTCTGTCAGGATGCTCAAAAAGGCTGTCCAGCAAGGCCGCAGCGAGTGAAGGCCCGAGGCGTACCCTTGCGGTACGTTGAGGGTCTGAACGATGCGAGAACGAAGCTGGCGGGCTTTTTCGGCATCCTGTTAGTCGGCTTCGGTGCTCTGGATCGCAGCTTGCTTGGTCAAGATCAAGGCAGCAGAAGGATCGGTCGGGTTGATTGCCGGAATGACGAACGGGCGTTGCTCCTGGCGCCTGTAGGTCGTGGAGGCCCAGCGCACTTTCTGGCTCAGATAGGTCACCGTTTCGCCGAGTGTCACGTCGCCATCTCGGTTGCTGTCGGCCTCACCGCGTAGTGCCCTCAGCAAATAGTAGGTGAACAGGCCATGTTGATGCTGGTCGTCCTCCAACCCCTGCCCGATGCCGCTGATTCCGATGACGTGGAGGGTTGAGCTTCCTGTGGGATTCCATTGGGGAATGGTGGTCAGGGCGGTCTTGGGTCGGCTATCCGGCCCCATAGGCGACACCATGCCATCGAACAGAAACACCGTCTGTTTGGCCTGTAGGCGAGACAGGGCTGTCTCCAAATCCTTGAGGGGATATGATCGTGAGCTAGTCGTAGCGGTCCCATCGTACGGTACCAGGAACGTCTCTCCCGTCGAAGAGACCGAAGCCAGACCGGCGAAATAGACGATGACGACGGCGTTCTTGTTCATGCGAGGCGGCAGCCAGTCCAGCAACGCTTCGTCGATATCCGAACGTATGGCCTTCCAGTCTTGCAGGAGAAGAATGTTGGAGGCCGGCAAGCCACCGAGGGCCTGAAAATAGTTCGAGACCATCTGGGCATCCATGGAAGCAAACTTATGGGATGGGACTTGCCGGTTTCGGTAGGATCCGATCCCAATTGAGATCAAGTAGGTGTGGGGCTGCCGAAACTCGGTGGCGATCGCAGGGATGTGATCCACATCGTCGACGGTGATGCCCGTTGGTTGGATTGCCAAAGCCAGGGTTTGAGTCGGCGGCTGACGAAGGGTTTTTGAATGAGAGACCGCCACGTGGATCTCGGCCTTCTGCTGTTGAAGGGACGGAGGTACCGTTGCCACAAATTCGATCGAGCGGGATTGGCCTGGTTGCAGCCGCCCAATCGCCAAGGTGGTGGTCGGAAACTGGGCGAGGAGCGAAGCGGTTCCCGTCAAGGCCGCCGTGACGCCCTGAAGCTCCTGCTCTCCTCCGTTCACGAGGTCGATGCGCACCCGAATGCGCTCGCCTCCCTCAAAAACCAAGTTACCATTCTCATCCAGCGCCGTGGCCTTAAATACCAGCGCCGGTGGAGTGCGTTGAGCTGGTATGGTTGCCGGCGGTGGAACGGAGTTCACCAGGGGCGATGCCGCTGTTGCTAGGGGAGCGGGCCCTCCCGTCGCCGCCCACTGGGCGCGGATTGCGCGGATAAATTGCGTCGAGAGGGCGATCCCGGCCTCGTGCACCAACTCCCGGATATTGCCATAGTCGCATCGGCGATTCGTCGGCTCCAGAATCAGGCGTTGGTTGTGCGTGATGGACACCGTCTGCCGGCCAAGCTCTTTCCCCGCAGCATCCTTGATCGTGAAGAGTGCCTCGAGAGTCATGTCCGCAGGCACTCGATCATAGACATGATCGGTCGATAGTTTGAGGTCCGAGCGTTGGAGTGCGACCACGATCTCTTTGTCGGGCTTGATCTGTGGGGCGATCCCACCGGTCACGGTCACGGCCGTAAAATTTTGGGAGGCTGCGTCGATCATGATCGATGCGACGTCCTCTCCCACGTTGAGCTCGTGGGGGCTGTTGCACCCATCGATGTATTGCATCGTCAGGTTGGTGAAGGCGGGGTCGAAGGTCAGCGTGACGGAGTCGGCCAGACGCGGACCCAAGTCCGGTAAAGGCGTTCGGTGAAATGCCGACGTCACCTTCTCGCATCCCGACAGCCCAACCACTGAGATGAGGAGGGACAAGAGGATGGCCCATCGCATCGTGAGTCGTCGAGGTAAGCCTGTTGGTGGTGGTTCAATGAGCATGGCCTCGCCTGCATGATTCATGATGGTTCGTCGCGAAGTCGCTGAGCCGCGTCGCGAGACCGTCGGGCAGAGATCTGAGGACGCGAGGCGTACTCAGGCAGTGCATTGAGGGTCAGATGGACGAGCCCGCCGAACGAAGGTTCGTCGCACCAGCGAATCTGCCATGGTCGCAGCAGTGTGCATGCGTGCTGCGGGCTAAGGGAAGCTGTCTGCCGTGAGTTGGAGTTCACGTCCGCAACCGCATGAACAAGCCAGGCTGAATGTAGCAGGGCGTCGAGGTGTTTTGCGAGTCTGAGTGCCTTCAGCCACTCTGTGGTTCTGATGCGGACCAGAACCCACTCGCATGTGGTAGTGAGTCACAGGCAGGATTCGCGAGGGAGGCTGTGGTCTGGCTTGACAGAGCCGCCAAGGGGGAGCGAACGTACAAGAGCGGAGAATGAAGCGCCAGACGAAGCCGTATGGTTTGAGGTGGGAGATGCGCCGTCGGTGTAACCAATTCGGCCTCATGCTCAGCGTAGTATGCTTGGTGTCGTGCGCCTCCGTCGTTCCTCCTGCACGCATCGGTGAGTATGTTTCTACGTGGCGCCAGGTCGGCGGCGAGACGTTCACGAGGATCGCTCAGCGCCCCCTACAGGCAGGGCTTGTCATGGTGTCGGACAGGATAGAACCAGGTGCGGTTCCGAATCTGTCGGAACGAGCACTGGCCCGCCTCGGAGAAGGCCTGCAACGAGACCTTGGCCGAGCGATTCCTGTTACGATCACGGAGGTGATCCCAGCCGATGGGATCAGGCCACAGCCGCATGGGGATTGGGCTCAGTTCGCTGAACTGGGTCGGCAACATGGACTCGACTATCTGGCCTTTGTGGTGGTTTCCAGTATCGAACAGGAATATCCCGTGACTCTCTTTCTAGGGTCGACCAGGCATGCGCAGCCTGGATTTCGCCGAGATCACTGGTCGCTGCTGGAGTGTGCATTATTGGATTTGCAACACAATCGGATCTTGATGCAGGCTGAAAGACGGGGTTGGGCCACGCTGGATCGTCCAAGTGCGCCGGGGATCGATCAATGGTATCCGGCTATCTACCTGCGCCCGCAGGATGAGCGGCGTATCTGGCCTCCGACATACGAGGGAGCGCCGAATACGCTCCGTGTCGTGTCTTTCGGGCAGGCAGCTCAACGATTGATCCTGACGCTTCAGGATTCGTGGCGTGGGGTATCGGCATCGGAGGCGGCGTCTCAGAAAACCAGGTCGTTGCCGGCGATGGAATAGCCTTGTGTCATAGGCGGGACAAGCGAGGCAACGACGGTTCGAGGTCCGAAGTTCGAGGCGTTCGGAAATTCGAACATCGCATTGCGCGTTCCTTGCCTCACGCGCGCGTCAGGGCCCTACTGAAGATACTCTTCCGGCTCTGTTTGGTGAGGGCCCGGCGGGGGCTATTAGTCTTTGAAGCCCTCGGAAGGGATAGTGTACAATATCTTACTTGCCTCATGCGGCCCTGTCGATAAACCCTGTGGAGGAACGCTGTTATGGTCATGTGGAGTCGGGTGCGGAATATTCGAGGTCTTATTGCGGCTCTCGGTCTGATTGCGGGCGCCTACGCCTTTACTGTCCTACCCAGTGAACCCACAGCCTTGGCCGCCGGGGTTCCCGCCGGGATGACACAAGGATTTTCAGAGATCGTGAAGAAGGTCACACCGGCGGTGGTGAACATTGCGGTGACCGGGGGGGGCGAAGGCCGAGGACGAGGCCGGAAGCCGCCGATGCCGCCGAGCCCCTTTGGTGGACCTCCTGGCGAAGAAGCGCCGGAGGGCGAACTTCCAACTCCTCCGCCGATGCCGCCAGGTGGAGGGCATGGGCGCCCTGATCAAAGCGCCGGGTCTGGCGTCATTTTAGACTCGAACGGATTCATCGTCACCAACAATCACGTCGTCGAAGGCGCCACGCAGATCACCGTCACGCTGAGCGACCGACGTGAATTCAGCGCGAAAGTGGTGGGAACCGATCCGAAGACAGACCTGGCGGTGGTTAAGATCGAGGCGAAAGATCTTCCGACTATGAAATGGGCTGATTACGAGAAATTGCAAGTCGGAGATCTGGTGTTGGCCGTCGGCAGTCCGTTCGGACTGAGTTCCACTGTGACGCTGGGCATCATCAGCGCCTTAGGCCGCGGCAATGTCGGGATCGCAGACTACGAAGATTTCATCCAGACCGATGCCGCGATTAATCCCGGCAATTCCGGCGGCGCGTTAGTGAATTTGAGCGGCGAACTCATCGGGATCAATACAGCCATCTTCTCAAGGACCGGCGGGTCGGAGGGGATTGGATTTGCCATCCCCAGCAGTATTGCGCTGGACATCGTTGATAGCCTGCAGAAGACCGGGAAGGTCGTGCGCGGCTGGATGGGTGTTGCGATTCAAGAGATCACGCCGGCGTTGGCCAAATCGTTCAAGTTGCCTGAGCAACGGAAGGGCGTGTTGATCAGCGATGTGAATGAGAACGGCCCTTCCCATGCAGCCGGTGTGAAGCGCGGCGATGTGGTGATCGCGTTCAACGGAAAAGAAGTCCAAAACGTGAGTCAGTTACGGAACCTTGTGGCGCGCACGATGGTCGGTAAGGATGCGCAGGTGAAGGTGTTGCGAGACGGGAAGGAACAGACCATCGCGGTGAAGGTGGCGGAGAGACCGACAGATGAAATGTTGGCAAAAAAGGACCCGCCGGCTTCCAAGGAGCCGGTCGAGACGGCGAAGTTGCCGGATAATGTCTTGGCCTCTCTCCGTGTGCAGGGGCTGGATGCGGCCACGGTGGGTCAATTGAACATCCCGGCGAAGACGACGGGTGTGGTGGTGATGTCGGTCGAGGGCGGCGGCGCAGCCGAAGCGGCAGGTCTGCAGCGCGGCGACGTGATTCAAGAGGTCAACCATGAAGTCGTGAAGACGCTCGAAGACTACCAGAAAGCGTCGAGCAAGTTGAAGAAAGACGAGTTGGCCGTCCTGCTTTTGAGCCGGCAGGGGAATAGCCTGTTTGTCGCAATCAATCCCAAGTAATAGGCATGATACTGGCGGCGACCGGTCGGATCCCCGGCGGTCGCCGCCGGCCATCGGGTAAACGGCTCATATGTCTTTCGGTCTGAATTCATTGAACCAGTGGCTGCAAGACACGATCTTCAAGCCGCTGGAAGATAAGAAAATGCCGGTCATGGAGCATCTCGTGGAGCTCCAGGTTCGGCTGACTCGTGTGGTCATCATCACTGCCCTCGTGTTTGTCGGTACGTTTTTCTATGCCGACCTATTGGTGAAGTGGCTCCGCATTCCCCTCCAGAACATGTTTGTGCCTGGTTCTCTCTCGTGGGTGCCGACCGATCTGCCGAACCTTCCGTTCGTGTTCCTCGCGCCGGCTGAAGCGCTGTGGCAGAACGTCAAGGTGGCTGGGCTCTTTGCCCTCGTTGCTGCCACTCCATACATTCTGTTGGAAGTCTGGCAATTTGTCGTACCGGGCCTCCATACGCAGGAACGGCGTTTTGTCGCTCCGTTTGTGGCGCTGACTGCCGTGGCCTTTTACGCGGGGGTGGGTTTTGCGTTTTTCTTCGTGCTTCCGTTTGCGCTGAATTTTTTGATTTCCTACGGTATCAACGCCGGCTTCGTTCCTCAGATTTCCATTGCGCAATACGTAGGATTTGCCCTCTGGTTCTTAGTGGTGTTCGGGCTGATTTTTGAAGTGCCTCTGGCGATTACCCTCATGGCGAAGCTTGGGTGGGTCGATGCGCCATTTCTCAAGCGATATCGTAAGTGGGCCTTTCTGGGATCGTTTATCTTTGCTGCAGTGCTCACTCCGACGCCTGATCCATTCAACCAATGTCTCATGGCCTTGCCGATGTATATCTTTTACGAAGTAGGGATCATCAGCGCGGGCATTTTCAACAAGAAGAAACCGGTGCCGGAGGAGTCGGCTGTGCCGGCTCTGGCTACCGCGGCGGCAGGAAGCGGAAAGGCACCCTCGGGGGGACTCTCTCACGGGGGAGAGGGTGACTACGTCGGTGTGCCGACAGACAGACAGCGATGACGAGAACCGGTAGATTGGGCGTCACGTTTTTATGGAGAAGGAAGAAACATGGCTCGTGAATTAAACGTCATTCAACCTCCCGCGTCAGGCGGCAGCGATGCCTGCGTCTACATGTGGGCCTGCGCGATCTGCGACGAGAACGAAACCTGTCAGAAGGACAAGGAAGGGCACAGTCGTTGGCTGGTCGCGAAACGGATGGAGCGGATCGAATACAAAGTGCTCATCATGAGCAACAAGGGTGGCGTGGGAAAGAGCACCTGCACGACAAATCTTGCGGTGAGTCTTGCGCTCAAGGGCTGGCATGTCGGTATTTGCGACATGGACATTCATGGTCCGAACATTCCCAAGATGGTAGGGGCTGAAGGACAGAAGCTTAAGATCAGCAGCTCGGGTGGGATCATCCCGTTTCAGGCCTACAACCTCAAAATTGCCTCGATGTCTTTTTTATTGCAGAACTCGGACGATCCGATCATCTGGCGCGATGCGTACAAGTATGAGTTCATCAACCAATTGTTGGGCGGGGTCGAATGGCAGGACCTCAATTTCTTATTTGTCGACTTGCCTCCGGGAACCGGCAACGAGTCGGTGACAACCATCGATTTGCTCGGGAATGTCAGCGGCGCCGTGATTGTGACGACGCCACAGGAAGTGGCCTTGCTGGATTCACGCAAGTCGGTCACGTTCTGCAAAGATAGCGAAGTCCCGATCATTGGGATTATTGAAAACATGAGCGGGTTGGAATGTCCCCATTGTCACAACCATATCGATGTGTTCCGCAAGGGCGGCGGGGAAGCCTCCGCGATCGACATGGGCGTGCCCTTTCTCGGTCGCATTCCGCTGGATCCCGATGTCGTGATCCAGTCCGATGCCGGTGAGCCCTTTGCGATGTTCAATTCCGACTCGCCGACGGCCGAGTGTTATCACGAGATTGCCAATAAGGTCGAAGCGTTCTGCAAGAAGCGCGGATCGCTTGTGAAGATCGCGTCCCCGCAGGCTCATTGATAACAGGCTGCGGGAAAACTCGGTGTATGTCAAAATGCCGCATGAATCTTCCCTACAGTGCCGATGTCACAATCGTCTCAGGATGCTCAAAAAGGCCGTCAGCAAGGCCGCGGCGAGCGGAGAGGCGGGAGGTACGCACCGCACTTCGTGGGGCCGTTCGCCCTTGCAATAGGTTTTGGCGAACGGAAGAGCCCCTCCCGTGCTTCCGATTTCCGCGAAACTCTCGTTGAGCCTCTGAGTGATGCGAGAACGATGCCTGGTGAAAGGTGCGTCTTGGCGCACCAGGGTTGGGCGGGTGAGAAAAGCGACTTTTTCAGCATCCTGTTAAAGGAGAGACCGTGAAAGCAACATCAGCGACAGAGGGGCTCACGCAGCTGGAGGACGCGCAACGAATCGTGTTGGAGTCCACTCCGACGCTGGGGTTGGAGAAGATTTCGATCCTCGATGCGCTCGGTCGCGTTCTCGGCGAAGATATCGTCGCCGAACGTGACAATCCACCCTGGGACAATAGCGCGATGGACGGGTTCGCGGTGCGGTGGGAGGATATCAAACAGGAACATGCCATTCAGAGAACGGTCACGCTCACAGTCATCGAAGATGTGGCAGCAGGCAAGATGCCGTCGAAGTCTGTCGGCGCAGGACAGGCGATCAGGATCATGACTGGAGCCCCGCTCCCGAAGGGGGCGGACACGGTCTTGAAGGTCGAAGATACGGAGCACACGCCTGACTCCGTGCGCGTGTTTACGCCGGAGCGGCAAGGCGCCAACATTCGACCTCAAGGCGAAGACGTGAAGAAGGGCGAGTGCATCATCGCGAAGGGAACTCAGATTCGGCCTGGTGAAGCGGGAATGCTGGCGATCCTCGCCAAGTCATTCATCTTTACCTATCAGCGGCCCCGTGTCGCGATTCTTTCGACCGGTGACGAGCTGGCGGATTTGGACGAGCGATTCAGCGAGGAGAAAATTATCAACTCCAACAGCTATGGGATTGCAGCCGCGGTGCAGGAGGCGGGCGGCATTCCCCTGTTGTTGGGGATCGCGAGGGATACCTCTGCCGCGTTGAAGGAAAAGATTTCACAGGGACTGACGGCGGATATTCTGGTGCTGTCCGGCGGCGTATCAATGGGCGATTACGATTTCACGAAAACGGTTTTCCACGAATTGGGCGCGGACATGAATTTCTGGAAGCTGGCAATCAGGCCGGGACAGCCGCTCGCATTCGGCAAGATTCAAGGCAAGCTGGCGTTCGGGTTACCGGGGAATCCTGTGTCTTCTATGGTGACATTCGAACAGTTGGTGCGGCCGGCCATGCTCAAAATGAGCGGGCACCGGAGCTATGGCCGTCCAGTCATGCAGGCGATTTTCCAAGAGAAGTTTTCTAAACGGACGGATCGGCGTCACTTTCTGCGTGGTGTGCTCACGCAAGAAGAGGGTGTCTTTAAGGTTCGTACGACCGGCGCGCAAGGGTCCGGGATGTTGACCTCCATGGTGAAGGCCAATTGTTTGATCGACATCCCCGTCGAAGTTGAACGAGTGAATCAGGGTGATCTCGTATCAGTTCAACTGTTGAGTGGGGAGGCCTGGGCCAGCCGTTCTGAGCATCATCACACCGATCCTCACACGCTGTCCTGTTGCTCATAAGGAAAGGATGTCAAGAATCATCCGTTACGAGGCGATGGCGGGAATCATTCTTCTCTGCCATCGACCAGTCACGATGGATCATTGACCAGTCACACATATGGCCGTACCTATTGTCTCCTTTGTCGGTCGCTCAAACAGCGGGAAAACCACGCTGATTGAGCGCGTGATTCCCGAGTTGGTCCGGGCCGGCTACAAAGTGGCGACGGTGAAGCATGCCGGACACGGGTTTGACCTCGATACGGAGGGGAAAGATAGCTGGCGTCACAAGCGCGCCGGCGCCAGCAGCGTGATGGTGCTCTCCAAGGGGAGCATGGCGATGTTTGCCGATGTTTCGGATCACATGAACGTCGAAGAGGTACGGGATCGGTTTCTCGATCACACCTACGATCTGATCATTGCCGAAGGCTGGAAACACGAAGGCTATCCGAAGATTGTGATCGTCCGTGAAGAGATCGGCGAAATTCCTGTTTCCATGGATGGGCTACTCGCGGTGGTATCGAACAAGCCGGTGGATCTATCCGTACCGCTATTTGAGTTGGACGATGTCGTGGGTGTGGCCGCCTTGCTAATGAAGCAGTTTCCGCGATCGCCGGCTCGTGCAGATCAGCAGAGCGTGAAGCGTCTCTCGTGACGCGTATCTCGTTCAGGCGTTTCAAGTTTCATGTTCCACGTTTCAGGTTCGAGACCGGAGTTTCAGCAATCCGAAACGAGCAACTTGAAACCTGAAACTAGCAACCAGCAACCAGCAACCAGCAACCAGCAACCAGCAACCAGCAACTCCACTCCCGAACGCTAAGCCGCCGATCGTTCATGTCCACACCTGTCCTGCATGTCCAACATCTGGTGAAACGATTCGGCGAGTTCGTTGCCGTCAACGATATTTCTTTCGATATCAGGCCGGGGGAAATTCTTGGCTTGCTGGGCCCGAACGGGGCGGGGAAAACGACCACGATTCAAATGCTGCTTGGGGTGGTGAAACCGACCGCCGGCTCCATTCAGATGTTCGGACTCGACCTGGCGACCAATCGAGAAGAGATTCTGCAGCAAGTGAATTTTTCTTCGACCTATGTCTCCCTGCCGCAGGCGCTCACGGTTGAGGAGAATCTCTGGGTGATTGCCCGGCTGTACGGTCTGTCTCAGATCAACGAGCGAGTCGATGATATCGTGAAGCGGCTTGAGATGCAGGAGTTTCGCCACAAAGTGACGCGCAAACTCTCTTCCGGTCAGAGCACGCGTCTTGGGCTGGCCAAGGCCTTTTTGACCGAACCGAAGATTCTGTTCCTCGACGAGCCGACCGCGAGTCTCGATCCCGATATCGCCCAAAAGATTCGGAGCTTTCTCAAAGACGCGCGACAATCGTCCGGACTCAGCGTGCTCTACTCATCGCACAACATGCACGAGATGGAAGAAATGTCGGATCGAATCATTTTTCTCCAGCGGGGAAAGATTGTAGCGGAAGGGACGGCCAAGGAGATTGTGGCGCGGTTCGGGCAGGCGGATTTGGAAGAAGTGTTTGTGAAGTTGGCCAGAGAGAAATAGAGAAGGAGGGACCGGGTAGGATGGTCTCTGTGCTCGCGCAACGCGCGGCCTGAGAATGATGCAAAGGAGCAGGCAGACCGTTCTTCTTGCTCGCAGAGCCCCCACGATAAAGCGGTGGTCGCTCGATGCGCGCAGTGAAGAACAATCTGCCTACTCCTTCTTGGAAAGTCGAGGAATCAGAAGGCCCTCCCCTGGGATAATGGCACGTCTCGGGAAATCGATTGCGAAGCAATCGGAGGGTTGGGTGGGTGAAAAATATCTGCCAGCGGGTGGGCGGGTGAGAATGACGCGCGCAGTCAGGATCATCCTACTCGATTCCTCTTCGGAGAAGAGGCTCTTGCCAACCGGAGTGGGGAAGGGGAAAAGGGAGCGATGAAATTCCATCGAATCTATGCGTTGGTGGTTCGGTATCTGTATCTGTACCGGCGCAGCGTGCCGCGCATGATGGAAATCTTTTACTGGCCGCTTCTGGACCTCGTTATTTGGGGATTCATTACGGTCTATCTCATGAAGTTCCAGGGACAGATCCCTGGAATGGTGACGTTCTTTATCGGGGCGTTGATTCTCTGGGATATTCTGTTTCGAGCTCAGCAGGGAATTACGATTGCGTTTCTGGAGGAGATCTGGGCGAGAAATCTCATGAACTTGTTTGCCAGCCCGCTCAAGCCGAGCGAGTTTCTCGCGGCGACCATGGTCATGAGCGTCTTGAAAGTGACGGCGGTTTCTGTCGTGATGGTCTCCTGCGCAGGACTGTTCTACTCCTACAATATCTTTGTGATCGGGCTGTGGCTGATCCCCTTTGTCCTGAATCTTGTGATGACGGGATGGATTATCGGGGTATTGACCACGGCGCTCATCATGCGGTTCGGCCAGGAAGCGGAAGTCCTGGCTTGGAGCATGGTGTTCCTGTTCCAGCCTATCTCCTGTGTGTTCTACCCCATCGAGGTGCTCCCAGGGTGGTTACAGACCATTGCCTGGATGAACCCGGCTGCCCATGTGTTTGAAGGGATGCGCGGGGTGATCAGCGCCTCTGCCTCGCCCCTCGTTCACCTCGCATGGGCGAGCGGTCTCAATTTGGCATTTCTTGGCATGGTCATAGCTGGTTTCCATTGGATGTACGAGCTGTGCAGGGAGCGGGGGCTGCTGGTGCGCATCGGGGAGTAAGGCCACACTGGGTCTGGCAGGGCGCGATAACATGGACTGAAACTCCCAGAGCTTCGGTGGTCCGTGCATGTGTCACAAAGAGAAAACATTCTCGTCCGATGCTCAACAAGTTTGCCCAGCAAGGCCACAGCGATAACAGCACCGGAGGCGTATCATGCCTCACCCGCCCACCCCGAGCTGCCAAGACAGCTTGTTCTCCGAGTGGGCTACGTTGAGGATGTTTTCGAGGTGAGAACGAAACTGACGGACTTCTTCAGCCTTCTGCTGGGGCCGGATTGCCATTTTTAAGAGAGCTATGATAGCCTGTAACCACCTTATCGCATGGGCCTGGCGGCGAGGTGGAACAAAACACACAGGTCTGCAGCATTGATGTTGCCTTGATCGAGAATCTCGCCGGAAGTCAGACCCAAGTCGCCGTGTGTTTCGCGTCTTCGGCCCGCTCCTTCCTCCGTCCCTCTTGTCCAAGACAATATCATTATACCTACTCATAAGGAGGAGCCCCAGATGGGTTCAAAGATCTATGTCGGTGGGTTGCCCTATTCGGCGACCGAGCAGGAATTGAGTGATTTGTTCGGGCAACATGGCGCGATCGCTTCCGCCCGGATCATTTCGGATAAGTTCACGGGGCAGTCACGCGGGTTCGGCTTCGTCGAGATGTCTTCAGATACGGAAGCGCAGTCGGCCATTACCGCTCTCAACGGTGCGGAAATGGGTGGCCGAACCTTAACCGTGAATGAAGCGCGTCCCCAGGAGCCTCGCACCGGCGGCGGTGGTGGTGGATTTGGTGGTGGTGCCGGTGCCGGCGGCGGCAAGCGCGATCGCTGGTAATACGTCCTCGCACATGTAGAACGGGGCTGCCGTTGACACAATGGCAGCCCCGTTTTTTCGGTTGCCGAAGGGCAAGGGACGGTCGCTCTCCCTGAGGACGCGGGCCCCGTCAGCTAATCGAACCACACATCCCCAACTGTTGGAGTTCCACCCCGGCCTTCTATGAAGCTCTCGGCTGAAGGCGGGGGCGTGTGAAGAGTTTTTTGCACGAGTGCGACCAAGCCTTGGGGCTCAAACGGTTTAGGAAGAAACGGAAGACTCTCCAGGCGTATGCCGTACCCGGCCAAATCCTGGTCGATGTTGCCAGACATGAGGATCACTCGCAGGTCTTTCCGTATACGGAGCGCGCGGAGGGCCAACTCATGGCCGTGCACATGGGGGAATTGGTTGGCACTGGAGGCTAATTGAAAGGACGGAGGGGGGAGGTTGAGGTCCGTGAGTAGTAGATCGATAGTCCCCTCGTGCTGCGTACAGATTTTGAGGGCTTCTGAACTGCCGTCGGCATCGAGGACAGAAAAACCTGCTCGTTCAAGTATTAACTTGCACAGCATTGCGATGGTCGGCTCGTCATCGACCACGAGAATGGTCGGAGGTCCGGATTGAGGCATGATGTCTTGCTGTCCTGACATACTGTGATTTTCGTTCCACAGTATAGTGCCGGATAAAGTCCATGGCGAATGAATCCACGTTTCTGGCCGCATGGAGAGGGAGAGAGTCAGGCAGGGTTTTTGGTAGGTGGGGGCGTCCAGCCTCCTCCCAGCGCGTTAAAGAGGCCGGCCATATCCGTCAGCGGTAGAATCCCACGAGGTTTCCGCCCTTCAACGACTTGAGGAGTTCCTGCGTCAATATGCATTCGGAACAGTGGCTCTGTATCATGGCAAGGGAAGGTGAGGAAAGTCAGTGTGAGACTCGAACGGCTATTCGCGAGCCGAACGGGCCTTGAGTGCGTCCAGCCGTTTTTTTTCTAGGCTCACATGCAGTGATTTCTCCTGTGTGACGATCACCGCGCCCGGTGCCTGGCCCTTCGCCTTTTTGACCCATTTGCGCCGAGTATAGATCACATCGCCTTTACCACTTTTCTTGAGATCGCTATAGAGCAGCGCCAGCGTGGCGGCGTCTCGTATCGTCTCGGGCGGCGGATCGGTTCCTTTTTCCAATCGCACCACGACGTGGGAGCCAGGGGCGCCGCGGGCATGGAGCCAGAGGTCGTCGCTCTTGGCAAGGCCGAACGTCAGCTCGTCGTTCTCCCGCGCGTTCTTTCCGACATAGATCGCCAATCCGTCCGATGAAGTAAAGCGGCGGAACGGACCTTGACGCTGTTCTTGCCTGTCCTTCCCTCCTCCTGCCCGCGAGGCAGTTCCTGTTCGTATGATCTGACGCGGTTGCTCGGGTGGTTGCCAGGTTCCTTGCTCGATGGCAGTCAGCTCCCCCTGCAGAGTCCCCAGCTCTCTTTCTCCTTCTCTGATGCGTGGCCGCAGCTCCCGTTCTGCCGTCAGATACTTCCGATGCTTTCGAAAGTAGTCATCCATATTGCCTTGGGGAGTCTTGGCCTGATCGAGCGGGATCGTGAGGCTGGGAAGTTCCTCATCGAAATAATCCACCACGGTCACGTCGGTCTGGCCCCTCCGGATAGTTCCGAGGTTCGCCTTGATGAGTTCGCCATAGCGATCGTAGGCCATATACTTCTCTGCCTTTGCGAGGTCTTCGTGCCAGGCCTCAATGCGTCGACGGAGCTTCTTGATGGATTTCCTGAGTTGTCCTGCCCGGGCGTTCCGCACGGTTTCGATAACTGAACCGGCTGCTGCTTTGTGGTAATGGGCGTCGATGGCAGCCGAGAGAGGAAACGGTGATGCTGGGAGGTCCTGGCTGAATCGTGCGTGACCGGCGGTGGCTCGTTCCCATTGCGAGCGAGCGGGTGGAGCATACAGCTGTCCTACATGATCCTTCACCCCATTCACGTCACGTCGGATACAGCCTGAGGCATCGAGCACAAGGAGATTCGATGTTTTCCCTGTCAGCTCTGCGACCAACGTGCAGGGAACGTCTTTGGCGGTCAGCACAAGCTGAACGATTCGGTCTCCTTGAATCTGTTCGATCCGCTCGATGCGTGCGCCTTGCAGATGGGCACGGAGAAACTGGCAGAAGGGTGGAGGAGTCGGTGGATTCTGAAAGGCCGTCGTGGTGAAGTGGAGCCGCGCGGTGTCGGGGTGGCATGAGATGAGGAGTCGGTGTGTCCGTCCCGGCGTGCGAATCTCCAGCACCAGGGTACGATCTGTCGGCTGATAAATTTTCTGAATCCAGCCTCCAGTCAAAACCGAGGCACATTCATCTATCACGTTCGTAATGTCTGTCGCGCTCAATGCCACAATTCGTCTCCGAATGGCCGCTGTACGTGAAGAGAGCGGTGTCGACTTACGCTGAGTACGAGAGTCTCCTCGCGTAGACTATCAGCTCGTGCCTCATGTCATTTTTCCCGCACGAGTTCAATGTATGACACGTGTAAGCGGTGTAGGCCGAATACGGGTCGTCCTCACTCTACGATTCACTGCTAAAACACGCAAGCAGTCGGAACAACACCCGTGGCATCGCGATTGCACCCTGGAACAGGCAAGCGGCTGCGCACACGTCTGCTAAGCTTAAAATGGCAGTGGGTATGGCGTCGTAGGTTTCAGCCTTAACAGAGGAGGGTCCCATGGAGTGCACACGATGCGATGGTCTCATGATTGTCGATAGCCTCATCGATATTCAAGAAAGCTATATTCCGATGTGGATGAAAGGATGGCGATGTGTATCCTGCGGGAACATTGTCGATCCGCTCATTCAGCAACATCGGATGGCCCAACGGGCGGGAGCAGGGCGGTTGCTCGAAACAGAAACGGCCAAGCCGCGGCTTCGTCACGTCGCATAAAGCGACGGACTAGACGTCTGCCCCTCTCGCTGACCGAATGGGATTATAATTTCGGTTCTTCGTCAATTCTACTGTGAATTTTTTCCGCCATGAAGCAGAATGCTGTTTTTTGGATTGGACGACAACCCCATGAAAGACACCGCACTGTA
>JAWXBV010000088.1:0-9015 GCA_034440335.1 Nitrospirota bacterium
CATTGGGTGACTCCCTTCGTACTAACAAATACGCCGCCACTCCGCTCCCACCAAGACTATAACGGAGCAGTACTCTGCTTCAATTGCCGTTTATAGGTTGAATGATCGGCGTGGCTTCAGGAATGTCCAGATGCTTCTGGCGAACGTGTCCCACCATCCGCATGTGCTGCACTTTCGGTCCAGCCGTGGCTTGCCCTGCCATCGGCTGGCCCAATGACTTGCCCATTTTACGGTCGGTGATCTGAACGTCAGCCACGCAGAGGTAGGTGATGCCCTCTTCCTTTGGGGCCTGTTGCATCTGCATTCCGGGAAAGCCGCCTCGCCCGCCGCTCATCGCCGCGACCTGGGCCATCATGGCATTGATGTTGGGCATGCCTCCGGGAATCATTCTTCCTATGTCATCGCCGCCCGTTGAATTGGCAGAGGCCATCGCCGTTCCACCACTGCTGACACCGGCGCCGAAATTGGCTTTCGCAACCGATTCCGGCGTGACACCTTCAGCCGCCTTGTGGCAATACACAACCTTGGCTTGGATCCAATAATTCGCCTGTTCCGGATCCTTCGTGATGCGGTAACCCTTGGTCGTCAGTTTGGTCTGAATGTCAGTGAGCGTGAGGTGTTGATTTTCCGAAATGTTTCTCAATTGAAGATAGGCGGTCCGATCCATGCTGGGGTCGAGGAATACCGTATTGCTATTCATGAGGCCGGATCGAGCGACGTTGGAGCAACCGGTCGCCAAGGTCATGAAGAGCAACAAGACCGCAAGGAGTACTAGGTGAGGGGTAGGGCGACGACAGACGCTGTTCATTAAAAGTTCCCTGCCACGGCGGCGCTCAGTCGCTGTTGCAACAATGGCGTGGCTTCCGCTTCGTCGAATTTCTTTTGATGCAGGTCGGCAGCGAGGCGAGTCTGGTAGACGTCCGGTTGCGTGGCGCTACCGGACTTCGCCGTAGACGGAGCGGAAACTGCCGGGCCCTGTTCCGTAATCTGCAGATCCGCCACACAGGCATAATTCACGTCATCCGGCATCGTGGGTGTTGAGGGTCCGCCGAATAGACTGCCCACCGCGCTGCCGACGCCTTCAATGGCACTCAGGCCCACTTCGGCGGCGGTACCGACAATCATACCTTGGGGGCCTGCCATGCTGGCCATGCCGGTCAGACCGTGCAGACCACCCATGATCGAAGACCCGATGCCTGATCCGTATCCCCCTGCCACGATATTTTCCACCGGCATCTCCGGCTTCGTCACATTGCAATACACGATATTCGCGAGCACGACGTAGTGCGCCGCGCTGGGATCTTGGACAATCTGATAGCCTTTGGCGGTCAAGCGCCCTCCAAGATCGGTGAGCGAGATATCCTGGTTGTCTGACGAATTCCGCGCTTGAACGAAGACGGTGTTGGCGATACTGGGCGGAAGAAAGAAGGTATTACTGGTAATGAGGTCCGAGTCTTTGATATTGGCGGCGCAGGCGGTAGAGAAGAGACAGAGAACCACAGCCAAAAAGGAGTATCGCACGAGCAGGTCCTCCAAGCGAGTAGGCGGATTGTACGCCAACGTTTTAGAGGGAGCAACTGCCTGGCCCGCAGATTCATGACAGTTCGTCGCGAAATCGGTGCGCCGCGTCGGGAGAGCCGCGCAGGCATCGACCATGGCTTCATGGACGTTTCTTGAGCTTCAGCCTCTACTCTCCTATCATCATACTTATGCTCCCTCTCGAACGCACCCCACGCCAGCGCATCATGGAACTGCTGACCGGTACGCGCCGGACAACCCACCAACTGGCCCAGATGCTCGCAATCCTTGAGCGGCAGGTCGAGGGTCATCTCATCCACGTCGTCAAATCGATTACGCGTGATAAGACCAGGCGATTCATTCTGGAGCCGTCCCACTGTCAGGATTGCAACTTTGTCTTCCGCGATCGCCGACGGCTCACCAGGCCCAGCCGCTGCCCGCATTGTCGAAGTGAAGCCATCACCGCCCCACGTTACGGCATCGATTCCGTCGGATCACGAGCTGGTCGAGTGGACAGCAACGAGTCCGGTCAGTAAGATGTGCGTGGAAAGGGTACCCATGATGACCTCACGACTCATGCTCTGTGCCATCGGCTGCATGCTGCTGCTGAGCTGTTCCGGCGACAAGGCCAAGGAGCTGCTTGAGACTGCCCAGTTCGAAGAGCGGCAGATGAACCTGCCCCACGCGAAACAGTTGTACGAAGATGTAATCCGTCTCTATCCAACCAGCACAGAAGCCGCCACCGCCCAGGAACGCCTCGCCGCCCTCAAGCAGACCCCCTAGCCCGCGTTTCACGCCCTTCCATCGAGATAATCCCACAAGTCTGCATCTCGGCGTACGCGTCCGGTAAGCCATTCACAAAACCCCGGAATGCGAAACGACAGGAACCGCTGAATCTTGTCGCAGCGGAGCGAGAGGTCGGAAGGCCGGGGACTTCCAGCATGGTTCCGTGCGGAGCCCTGTATCAGTCGGCCTTTCAACTCCGGATACCAAGGCAGCAAGGCTTCACCAATGTCCCAGCGCGAGAGCCTCTCGCTCCCCCCCAGGTGATAGAGCCCCGGCTGCTTGCGATCGACGAGTTCCCAGACGACACGGGCAATGACCCCGGCAGGAAGCGGACAACGAAACTCATCGGCATAGAGCGTCACGTCTTTGCCGGCCTTGGCGACTTGGCACATGTCTTCCACAAAGCTTCGGTCGCCGTTCTGCGACGTCCCAGCCGTCAGCACGATTCGAACGATCGTGTGTCGGGGGTTCTGCAACACCACCCGCTCGGCTTCCAGCTTGGTCTTGCCGTAGACATTGATCGGGTTCGGCTCATCCGTCTCACTGTACCAGCCGGTCTTCCCATCGAAGACTTCCGCGCTGGAGAGGAAGATAAAGGGAATATCCTGGGACAGCTGCGCGAGATGCGCAGTGACCTCCACATTGATGCGGTGGGCTTGGTTGGGATCTTGCTCGCAGTCTTTTGTACGACTCAGCGCGGCACAATGGATCACCGCGTTGGGCTTGATGGATTGCCACGCGCGTTCGACACGCACGCAATCGGTCAGATCGAGGTCGGCACGGGCGAGCCCCTTCACATCCCAGTCAGGCGCCCATCGAGGAGCGGTCTTCACGAGGTACTGCCCGATCAATCCCGCCGCCCCGGTGACGATCGCGCAAGGTGCCATAGTGGGTAACTCACTGGCCCGCAGTATTCATGCCGATTCGTCGCGACACCGCAAGAAAGCGCGTTCCTCGTGAAGCGTATCTCGTGAAGCGTGAAGCGCTGGAAGCAGGCGCGAAACATGAAGAGGCCGACTCCGGAACGAGATACGCCCTTCGACAGGCTCAGGGCGTCCCGAGCCTGTCGAGGGACGCTTCACGAACGATGCTTCACACGCTAGCGCGTCAGCTTGCGGTATTTAATCCGGTGCGGCTGATCGGCTTCCTTGCCCAAGCGCCTTTTCCGATCCGCGTCGTACTCGCTGTAGTTCCCTTCGAACCAGACCACCTTGCTGTCGCCTTCGAAGGCCATGATGTGGGTCGCGATCCGGTCGAGAAACCAGCGATCGTGACTGCTGATGACGGCGCAACCGGCGAAACGTTCCAATCCTTCTTCCAGGGCCCGCAGGGTGTTGATGTCGAGATCGTTGGTTGGCTCGTCGAGAATGATGAGGTTCGCCCCCTCTTTCAACATGCGAGCCAGGTGCACACGGTTGCGTTCGCCGCCTGAAATATCCTTCACCTTCTTCTGTTGATCGGAGCCGGCGAAGTTGAACCGGGCGCAGTAGGCTCTGGCATTCACTTCGGTCTTGCCGAGCATAATGGTCTCGTGGCCCTCGGAGATGATGTCGTAGACGGATTTGTTCGGGTCCAGACTGCGATCCTGGTCCACGTAGCCCAGCGTGACCGTCTCACCGATCTTGATCGTGCCCGCATCCGGTTTCTCTTTCCCAATGATCATGCGGAACATCGTCGTCTTACCGGCGCCGTTCGGGCCAATCACACCGACAATCCCGCCCTTCGGGAGGCTGAAGTTCACATTCTCATAGAGGACCTTCTCTCCATAGGCTTTGCCGACTCCATTGCATTCGACGACCACATCGCCCAGCCGTGGACCTGGCGGAATGTAGATTTCCAGATCTGCGGCCTGCTCGTCCTGTTTCTGATTGACCAATTCTTCGTAGCGGTTAAGCCGCGCCTTCCCCTTCGACTGACGGCCTTTGGGCGACATGCGGATCCATTCCAATTCATGCTCCAAGCTCTTGCGGCGCTTCGATTCTGTTTTTTCTTCTTTTTCCAACCGCACCTGCTTCTGCTCCAACCAGGAGGTGTAGTTCCCCTGGAAAGGAATGCCGTGGCCGCGATCGAGTTCGAGAATCCAACCGGCGACGTTGTCGAGGAAGTAGCGGTCGTGCGTGACGGCGATGACCGTGCCTTTGTATTGCTGAAGATGTTGCTCCAGCCATTGCACCGATTCGGCATCCAGATGGTTCGTCGGCTCATCAAGTAACAAAATATCAGGTTCTTGGATCATGAGGCGGCAGAGGGCCACCCGGCGCTTCTCGCCGCCGGAGAGCACCCCGATCTTTGCGTCCGGCGGCGGGCAACGCAGCGCGTCCATGGCCAGTTCAAGCACGTTCTCCAATTCCCACCCATTCGCTGCTTCAATCTTCTCTTGCAACTGCGCCTGCTTTTCGAGCAACTTCTCCAATTCATCGGGCGTCGCCTCGCCCATCTTATTGCTCACGGCATCATATTCGTGCAGCATCGCCACGAGTTCTTTCTTGCCCTCTTCGACGATTTCTTTCACTGTCTTGTCCGGGTCGAGCTGGGGTTCCTGCTCCAGCAGACCGACGCTGTAGCCCTTCGAGCGGGTGATCTCTCCCGTGTAGTTCGGGTCGGTCCCGGCAATGATTCTGAGCAGCGAACTCTTCCCCGATCCGTTCAGGCCCAACACGCCGATCTTCGCGCCGAAATAGAACCCGAGATAGATCTCCCGCAGCACCTGCTTCTTCGGCGGGTAGACCTTGCCGACATTGACGAGTGAGAAAATAACTTGTTTATCGTTTGTAGTCGCCATACATTCCCCTACCTAGTGATGAACTGGTGAGTTGAAAAGAACAATGTTACCGGATGCTCACAGGAACTTGTGCCCGCACCTGCTACAGCGAATGCAAAGCCTGATGGCCCGCGCTCGCCTGAACGGCCAAGCCGGCAAGGCCGGCCCTGGCCTCTGACGCGTTGCGAACGGGATCGGGAAAGGCCACCCGTCCACCCTGCATTCGTCCTGGCGTGGTGAGCCGAAGGTGAAAACCCAACCGATCCAATGCAGTCACTGTCGCCTGCTGCGCTTCTACGTTGCCGAATACACGGGCCAGTAGCAACAACCTGTCCGCCTGCTCAGTATTGAATTCTCGGATGAGGTTCGAGGCCTCATCCGCGAGCGGGTCCACTGCCGCCCCCGCGTAGTCGCCCGGCATGACCCAACCCATCGACCCAAACCCCCCGACAAAATAGATATCAGACAGGGCCATGCGGAAAAAACCGAAATCCTGGAAGTCCACCCAGTAGGAGGCATTGGCATGGCGTGCCAGGTAGCGTTCGCGAATCGCGACGGCTTCCTCCTTCGATACCTTGGTCACCGACCCCATCAATGTCACCCTGGCCGCACCCAGCGGATCGCTGCGGCTCTCAGGCGGTGTCACGAGTAGGCTGGCCCGCGGATCGCCCAGGAGATTTTGCGTATGCATCGCCATCGTGCTGATTAGAAAGACCGGTTGCCCCTCGTCGTCCAACCCGTAGGGCATCACCGACCCGAAGGGCCAGCCAGGCTGCTTGCGCGAGAGCGTCGAGAGACTACCCGTCTGCTGTAGGTACACCAGCGTCTTGGCCCGCTCGGCATGGGACGGTTCAGGAACGTCAGGACCCTCTGAATCAGGCCCGCTGTTATGTTGTCGTGATGATGACATGTCTGATCTCTTTTCTGTGCAATGGACCGGGTGACACCTTACCCTGGATCTGTCGAACATTTCCACTGACGATGGGGTCGTGCCAAATGGTGGATGGCCATTGGCTTGAAGAAGGCGATCATTCCCTCTCTCTTGGATCGCACCGCAATGCCGCCTCCCTTGCTGCGACACAAGGCCTCTGCCAGACCATTCTTTCACAGGGCAGGGCGTTCGTTTACAGGTCTAGGGTTTTGGCGTATCCTTCCGCCTGCTGCGCGAACGCCGTATCGGGTGAACCAGAATCAACGAGACGCGAAAATGGCCGTCTCTTGTGCTCACTATTCTTGGAGGACACGATGACATTCACACAGGCTGTTTCAATCATCTTCTTTGGTGGGGTGATCCTGCTCAATCACGGCTGCGCCTATGTCGGATCCACGACGGGAACCGACCATGCCATGGTACAAGGGGGGAGGGCCTATATCACGGTGTCTCCGAGTCTGGCCTTTGTGGTGCCGATCAATGTGGCCATCGGCGATAAAGTGGCAGAAGCCGCGGCCAATGCCGCCGTGGGATATCTAAAAGGACTTCCCGGAGCCATCACCTCGTTGAACCGTACCGAAGCGGTTCAACAAGGTGTGGACGAGGGCGTCAAGACAGCGGCGGAGACCGGCCAACCGGTCGATCGGGAACAGTTACAATCGTTCGTTCAAGAGGTTGTGGCGAAGATATGACCCCGCAGGCCCATCGCGTCAGGTTCTCCCGATTGTCCCTCCTCTTGCTCTGCGGGCTGACCAGTCTGCCGGCCTTCCAAGGGGGCTGCGCGATCGTTGGCTCCTCAACGGGCTCAGATGGTGCGAAGGTGAATGGGGGAACGGCTTGTGTGGGCGTCTGCACAAGCATCTCAGAACAAACCATCAAGGAGCTCAAATCTCTCGGGATCACTGAAGCGGCCCTCAACCAGTTTTTTACAACGTTGGGCCGCAACAAGACTTCGCCGGAAGCGCTCGACCATGAGCTGCGAGACATTGCCAGAAATTATCTCGAACTCAAAACGAAAATAGCCACGTTCTCATCTGAAGATCCAGAGGTCACCGCGCTCACTCAACAAGCCAGGCAGGCAATCGAGGCCGTCAACTTTCCCTTGGCCGAACGGCTCTTCAATGAGGCGAGCCAGAGGGATGAGCAGGCAGCTCAGCACCTCCAACAGGTCGCGACGACTCGATTGACCTCAGCCGCAGCCGCCCAGGCAGCCAATGGCGACCTGCAGCGGGTGCAACTCAACTTTGTGAATGCGCAAGCCTACTACCGGAAAGCCCTTCGATTGCTCCCCCTGTCCGATTGGGAACATCGAGGCCAATATTTGAATAGCCTCGGAAATTCCCTGCGAGAAGCCGGCATCCGCACCAGGGGACCAGACATCCAGAAGTTTTTACACGAAGCCGCCGCCGCCTATCGCGACGCCCTAACGGTCCGGACGCAAGAGCAGCTTCCCCAACAATGGGCTATCACCCAGAACAATTTGGGGCTCGTGCTGTGGGACCAGGGCACCCGCACCGGCGGAGAGGCCGGCGCTAATCTCCTGGCTGAGGCCGTCACCGCCTATCGCGCGGCCTTGACGGTCCTGTCCAAAAAGCAGATCCCGCAACAATGGGCCATGACCCAGAAAAATCTGGGCGCCACGCTTCAGGAGCAGGGCATCCGCACCGGCGGAGAAGACGGCAAGGAACTGATCCATCAGGCCATCAAGGCCTACGAGCTGGCCTTGGAGGTGAGGACAAGGGAAGCGCTCCCGGTGCAGTGGGAACAGACAATGAGCAATCTCGAGATTGCGAAGAAGGCGCTCGAAGAGATGAAGTAACTCTCTCGGCAGTCGTTGGTGTACGCCGTACTGAGAGGGGCCGGAACGTGAGGCCGGCTAGAAGCCCATTTCTTGCCACAGCCTGACTTTCGGTACAACAACGAGGCCGGCAAGGGAATCATCGCCACGAGCCCGCATTATTCATGAAGGTTCGTTGCGAAAGCGTGTAGACGCGAAGCGAGACAGGCACTCGGAGACGTGAAGCCCTGAGGCATACTCGTGTAGTATGTCGAAGGGCTGAACGGCGAGCGTGCCTGTCGCAGCCGCGTATCCGCGCTTGCAGCAGAAGCTTCGTGAATAATGCGGGCTAGGGTGGGAAGGAACGCGCCTATGCCTTCTCAGATCCGGAGAACCTGATTGCGGCTTTTCAGGCCGATATTGCGAGGTGGAACCATGAAAACCGTCACGCTTGACGTGCGCGCTCCGTCCGATGCGATGGCCGATTTTTCACAGGCGTGGAAGCACCGAAAGGCTCAACGGTCCGCACGTATCAGCTTTGCCACTCCCGAGTTGCTGTGGCAGGTGCTCACGGCCAAGCGTTGGGAATTGCTGAAGGTGTTGTGCGGAGTCGGGCCGGTGTCTATTCGTGAGGCTGCCCGTCGAGTGCGCCGGGATGTGAAAGCCGTGCATGGCGATGTCACGGCCCTCCTCTCAGCTGGCCTGCTCATCCATGCGCAAGGCGGCGGAGTTGAGTTCCCATTTGAGGCCGTCAAGGTCGAGTTTGTACTCCAAGCTGCGTGACGACGAAGCTGAACAGGGTGAGGACTGATGACCCGCAGACGTGAGTTCGGGAACGGGCAGTCTGCAGAAAACTCTTGTGGCACTGTTGAAATTCAGTGGTCTGCATATCTAGAACAACAAAAGAACAGCGCGCAGGATGCTCAAAAAGGCCGTTCAGCAAGGCCGCAGCGAGCGTCTAACGATGGCCCCCCAAGCTTGCTGCATATGTTATCTCCAGGGTGGCCCGGATAAGTTCCCCGCGCGCGCCCAATGAGGATCTCCGACTTCATATACATTTCTTAAAGGGAGTGGCCAAGGTTGCCCTTTACTGCGCGCATCGAACGATATACATGCTCCTTCCAAGCTTGCTCGTTCTCTCTTTAGGGATGGGGGCTGATTGATCTTCCACTGCGCGCGTCCAACGAGGGCCTTCGGAGGCCGCGCGTTGCGCGAGCACAGAAGATCATCAGGCTCCATCCC
>JAWXBV010000089.1:0-13920 GCA_034440335.1 Nitrospirota bacterium
GGTGCGAAACATGAAGCGCCCGGCTCCGGAACGAAATACGCTTCACGAACGACGTTTCACGCATCGAAGACGCTTCACGCCCAAGAGCAGCGGATCGGCCTGCCTGCGTGCGGGCACGCACAGGCAGGCGATTGCAGCAGACGTGTTCATGAATCATGCGGGCTAGGGCCATCGCTCGTCCCCCCAGCAGCAGCGGCCTTCCCCCAAATTCAGCGGGGTCGGCTTCCGCATCACCCTGTTCGAGGCCTGCTCAGCCTTCACTCACGTGACAGCCTGTCTGCTCGCCAAGTCGCCTGTGGCGACCCTCTACACAGAGGCTTCGTCGAGTTCGTTGCCTCCCCCAACGCTCCGATTGCTACCGGCTGGAGCGACAGTGGCCGGGCGGGACTCGCACCCGCTGGGGACGTGCATCTTTTCACGGCGCTCTGAATCATCCGGGCTAGCGGGAGGACCAGCACCTGCCTGACTGCCGGCCTCATGAAGCTCCCCGCAGCAGCCTACTCCGCGAAGTAGCCACTTCGGCGACGAAGTCCTGACGCTACGGGGTATTCGGCGAAGGAGCATACACTGATCCCGCTCTGTCTTAGGAACACGGAAGGCCCCCTCCGCGATCCCGTCCAGAAACCCATTGACCTGCGCGATCGTGTGCAGCCATGCTGCTCCCTCTCGATCACCCTGCCTCCCATCATGCCCGATTCAAAACGGCAGCTGCTCAGACTCAGGCTCCTTGGAAATACAGCCCCGCGTCAGACTCATCCTGTAGTGGAAGAGGCTCGTCCTTGTCATCTATGGACTGGAGGAGTATTCTTTGAACGTCCAACGGGTAGAGCCTTGCCCCGAGACCGATGGGCTTTTTCAGGATGAACTTTCCATTCCATTTGGTGTTCTGTGATGAACGGCGAACATAGCGGTCGGCCACTATTAGGAGGGATCCTCGAAGAGAAATTCGGCTTGTCCGAAGCCAAGTTGCTTGAGGCCATTAATATTCAAGGAACGAAGGGGGGGCGCATCGGAGAGATCTTGGTTCGACTCCGGGCCATTACCGAAGATCAACTCCTTCAGGCACTGGCCATTCAATTTGAGCTCCCCTGGCTCTCTCATCTTGATGTGAGCCAGGTTGACCATGAATGGGTCAAGAAAGTGCCGATCCACTTTGCCCGCCGCTATCACGTGCTCCCTCTCAAGACAGAGGATGGATCTGTGCTGGTGGCCACGACCGATCCCATGGAAACGGCTGCATTGGACGACCTTCGGCTGTTGCTGGGGCTTCCGATCAAACCGGTGCTGACGACCAGCCTCTCGCTCCTGGCTTGCCTGAATCGGGTGTACGATGACGCGGCGCGTCCTGCCGGCGCAGAGGAAGTGATGGAGGATATAGCAGCCAGCGAAAGCCTCGACCAAATTGCTCATGAGTTGGACGAACCGCAAGACCTCCTCGATGCCACAGACGAAGCCCCCATCATTCGATTAGTCAATTCCGTGCTCTTCCAAGCGGTCAGGCAGCGCGCGAGCGATATTCATTTCGAATCGTTCGAACGAGGTCTGGTCGTGCGGTATCGCATTGACGGGGTACTCTATCCTGTCTTAACCCCCCCCAAACATCTGCAGGCGAGTATTATCGCGCGGTTGAAGATCATGTCGGATCTGAACATCGCAGAAAAACGCTTGCCACAGGATGGCCGATTTCGAATCAGGACGGCGGGCAAGGATGTCGATCTGCGTGTCTCGGTGCTGCCGACCTCACATGGAGAACGAGTGGTCTTGCGTCTGTTGGAGAAAGAGAATCGTCTGTTGAACCTCTCGGAAATGGGGTTTTCGCAGGACCGGTTGGGCATCATCAATCAGCTGATCCAGTTATCGCACGGCATCATTCTTGTGACCGGACCGACCGGGAGCGGGAAAACGACGACGCTCTATGCGGCATTGACTCAGATTAATGCGCCGGACAAGAATATTATTACCGTCGAGGATCCGGTGGAATATCAGCTGCTCGGCGTGGGCCAGATGCAAGTCAATCCCAAGATCAATCTGACGTTTGCCGCGGGACTCCGGTCGATTCTCAGGCAAGATCCCGATGTCATCATGATCGGCGAAATCCGCGATCGTGAAACCGCTGAAATCGCCATTCATGCCTCACTCACGGGACATTTAGTCTTCTCCACGCTCCATACCAACGATGCCGCAAGTGCGGCCACCAGATTGATCGACATGGGCATCGAACCGTTTCTCGTCGCGTCCTCGGTGGTCGCCGTCTTAGCGCAACGGTTGCTACGGCAGGTCTGTATAGACTGCAAGCAGCCCTATCACCCAGCCGATGAAGAACTCATTCGACTCGGCATCGTCCCACCCAAGGTACGCCCCACCTTCTTTCGTGGAGCCGGATGTCCGGCCTGTTCCCAAACCGGCTATCGAGGCCGAACAGGTATTTTTGAACTCCTTGTGCTGGACGATGAGATCCGCCGCCTCGTCGGCAACAAGGCAGACTCGGGATCGATTCGTCAAGCCGCGATGGCCAAGGGGATGGTGACGTTGAAGGATGAAGGGGCGGAAAAGGTGTTTCAGGGGATCACGACGACCGAAGAATTGATGCGGATTACCCAGCAGGAAGTCGAGATATAGCCCGCATTATCCATGAACGCTTCTACTACAATCACCGATCCGCTGCTACGACGAGCCTTCGGCCAGCGGGCTCGCCCCTCGAACCCTCAACGTACTGCACGAGTACGCATCGGGTTCTCACGGCTCCGCGCGCTGGTCTCGCGACGCGGCTCTGCGATTTCGCGACGAACCGTCATGAATAATGAGGGCTAGCAGGATGCCCGTCTATCAATATAAAGGCTATCGAAACGACGGCGGAGCCGCAACCGGCATCATCGATGCCGAGAGCCCCAAGGTTGCGCGCGTCAAGTTACGGAAGGTCGGCGTCTTTCCCACCGATATGGTGGAACAAGGCTTGGCCACGACCGGCGCGGCCACGAGTACGTCCGGCAAATCCGCTGCTGGGATCGGCCGTTCCCCTGCCCTCAGCACAACCGATGTGGCCATGATGACCCGGCAGCTGGCGACGCTCCTGGTGGCTGGGCTACCCCTGGTCGAGGCGCTCGGGGTGATGGTCGATCAAACCGAGAAGAAACCCGTGAAGAGCCTCATGGCCGATATCCGCGAAGAAATCCGTGGAGGCGCATCCTATAGCGCGGTGCTCGAGCGCTACCCTCGTGAGTTCTCCCAGACTTATGTGCACATGGTGCGAGCCGGTGAAGCCAGCGGAGCGTTGGATCAGATCTTATTCCGCCTTGCGGAGTTTCTGGAAAAACAATTGGCCCTCAAGCATAAAGTGACGAATGCCGTGCTCTATCCTGCCCTGATGTTGATCGTCGGTGTCTCGGTGCTGTTTTTTCTCATGACGTTTGTGGTACCGAAAATTACCGCCGTCTTTACCAATTTGAGACAGGCCCTCCCCTGGCCGACCATCGTGCTGATGAACATCAGCCATTTTCTTGCAGACTATTGGGCGGTGCTGCTTGGGGGAGTGGGTCTGATCGCGTGGGCCGCGCGCCGAGCGATGAAAACGGAAGCGGGCCAGCTCACGGTTGACCGATGGCTCCTCAAGGTTCCACTCCTCGGCCAGGTCGCCAGGATGGTCGCCATCTCGCGGCTCACGAGCACCTTGGCGACCATGTTGGCGAGCGGTGTGCAGTTGTTGGATGCCATGGACGTCGCGAAACGTGTGATGAACAATCGTGTGCTGGAGTATGCGGTCGAGGGGGCCAGACAGAATATCCGTGAAGGGGAAACGATTGCCGAGCCATTGAAGCGCAGCGGAGAGTTTCCCGCGCTGGTCACCCACATGATTGCCGTCGGTGAACGAAGCGGTGAAATGGAAGAGATGCTGCGTCGTATCGGACAAATTTACGATGGTGAAGTGGATCGGGTCATTACGCGGTTTACGTCGCTCCTGGAACCCATCATGATCCTGGTCATGGGTGTCTTGGTGTTCTGTATCGTGGTGGCGATCTTGCTGCCTATCTTTGAGATGGGACAAATGGTGCGCTAGAAGCAGTGATGAGTGACGGGTGATGAGTGATGAGCTTAACGGGAGGTGTTCGATGACTGGAAGAGAGCAGGTCGAGAGTATGAAGCCGTTTTTTAAAAAGAAGAGCTGGTGCCCAAATTCCCACCCATCGCCCATCACCCATCACCCCTCACATCATATTCTCCGCAGTGAACGTGGCTTTACGTTCATCGAGATCATGGTCGTGGTGGCCATTCTCGCGATCCTCGCGGCCTTGGTCGTCCCTCGCATCATGGGACGGACCGATGATGCGAAGCGTACAGCGGCAAAAGTTCAAATTCGAAATATCGAAGGAGCCTTGCAGCTCTACAAGCTCGACAACGGTGTCTATCCCACGACTGAACAGGGATTGAAGGCCTTGGTGCTCAAACCTTCTATTGGGGTGATCCCAAAGAAGTGGAAACTCGGCGGATATCTTCCAAAACTTCCTGAAGATCCCTGGGGAACCCCTTACAAGTATGTGAGTCCCAGCCAGGCTCCCAGTCAGAATACCGGGCAGAGTCCCGGCCTACGAGGTGAGTACGATATTATCTCCCTCGGTACCGATGGCGAAGTGGGGGGCGAGGGGATCAATGCCGATATCACCAACTGGAATCTGGACAAGGACTAAGACGTCAATGGTCAATGGTCAATGGTCAATCGGTGCTGAGTTCTCAGCTCCGGACGAATCTCGATCATCAGCCCTTGGTCCTGAGCCCTGCAATTCATCATTGAACATTCACAATTCCACATTCGCGGCAGGCGGAACCACCTTACGCTTTACGCCTCAGGCCCTACGCTCTTCACATGGGTTCACCATTCTGGAAATCCTCATTGTGCTATTTTTGCTCGCCGGGTTACTGGGCATCATCCTGCCTCGAATTTCGCTGGAAGAAAATCTCGGTTCTGTCGGTCGGCGGATGGTCGGAACCGTGCGATCCCTCCAGAGCCTCGCCATGGGGACCCAGCAGACGCTCCGCCTGTACATCGATATCGACCGAGGGGTCTATTGGCTGATGATTCTGGATGGGAACCAAGAAAAGGCGCCGATCGACAACCCCACCTGGGCCACGCCGTTACACCTCCCAGACGCCATTCGATTTTCAGACATCGTGATCGCTCGAATAAAAAAAAGCTCAGGTCGGGTCGATCTGTCCTTCTACCCCACGGGAAGAATCGATTCGGCAACGATGCATTTAGTGGACGCCCATCAGAACCTTCTGGCCATTGCCATTGAGCCGGTGACAGGCGCAATCCGCATGAGTGATGAGCGGATTGAGCCTCCCCTTCCCATCCCACTCATCCTTCTCGATCGAGTGAAACCATTGCTGAAGATGACAGAAACCGTCCAGGGTTCGCCTCAGCCATGAGTACGCTGGGTCATCGTAGCGGGGGCGTCTATGGGGAGTGAACGGGGCTTCACGTTATTGGAAGTATTGATCGCGCTTGGCATTCTCGCGCTGGCACTGCCGATCTTATTAGGACTTCGGAATTGGGATCTCGACCTTCATGCGAGAGCCAAGGATCTCACGACTGCCACGATCCTCGCGCAGGAAAAGTTGGTTGAAACGGAATTGGGCCCCCTCTTGCCCTTCGGCGAAACAAGCGGAGAATTTCTTCCGACCCCCCTGGGATCGCTCGCCACCCCCGAGAAAGCGAATCGTCCGTTGAATTATCGCTGGAAACGGATTGTCTTATCGACACCATTAGCAGCCGTACGGGAAATCAAGATTCAGGTTCTTTGGCCGCGAGGGGAAGCCGAAGAAACGCTTGAGGTCAGTACCTATGTTTTATCGACAAGCGCCACAGGGTTCTGAAGGCGGATTTACTCTGATCGAGGTCCTGCTGGCGGTCTCTCTGATCGCCATGATGGCGACATTAGTCTTTGGGTCTCTCTATGTCACGATCAGTGCGATCGAGTCGGCGCGAGCGAGCTCGGCCGAGGAGCAGATCGTCCGTAGTACCTTACGTCTCATGACCGATGAACTCTCAGTCAGCGAGAGTCGTGCAACCGGCCCATGGATGGGGATCAACGGCCAGCGGGACGGTCAGCCTGCCGATTCGGTCGCCTTTCTCACCATGGGCCAATTCCGAGGGGCGGATTCGGCGAACGATACTGAGCTGGTTCGTATTGTCTACATCAAAGAAGGCGATCGCCTCCTCCGATTTACGCGAAGGAACCTCTACGGTCTGACCGACGATTCCATCGAGCAAGTCGAGCTGGCCACCAAAGTGAAAGGGTTCAACGTGCGTTATTACGACGGAAAGAGCAAGCTCTGGTTGGATGAGTGGGATGGTCGTGGGCGACCCGGGGCTCCACACGCGATCTTACTCGAGCTGACGCTGCTTCAAGGGGAAGAGGAACTCCGGACGATTCGCCAATGGGTGACGGTGGGGGCTTCATGACGACTTGGTCGTTTGCCTGGCCTGACATACTGAAGTGGAAAGGCCCCCTTGGATGGGGGCTGGCGTCGGTGGGCTGTTTTATTGTATTTCTGTTCCTGACCTTTCCCTATGGTCCACTCCAGCATCGCCTGTTGATCGAACTCAATCGGGCGAGCGGATTGGAAGTTCGCGCAGCAGATTGGTCGGTGGGCCTTCCCGCAGCCATCGAGTGGCGGGACCTCGTCCTTGCGGGACCAACGGTCGGCACGATTTCCATTGCAGCCGCACGGGCGACCATTGGAGTCTTTCAGGCATTGTTCGGGCAACTAGTGGTAGAGTACGCCCTCCAGCTGCCGGGAGTCGCGCAGACAGGAGTGGGGCGAGCCACGGGATCTCTGACTGCGGCCTCATGGTCCTTGCAAGGTCCTATCGCCGTCACAGGCCATCTCCAGCAGATCGATCTGACAACAGTCCTGAAACCCTACGTCAGCCGTGGAACGGTCCAGGGAGACTTCATCCATCGCTGGGATACCGCACAAGGCGCACAGGCCACCCTCAAGGGAGAAGGGACCGTGAAGGCAGAAATCAAGGACCTCGTCATCGATTGGATCGCTGCCAACACCGCTACGAATGCCTCGCTCACGTTCAGCCATATCGAGGCGACGCTCGCCTGCCGCGACGGCCTATGCGACGTCACGGAATTGAAGGGAGACGGTATGGATGGATCGTTTTCGGCCCAGGGGCGCGTGACGTTGCAGCAGCCCCTGCAGCAGAGCCTTCTGGATCTTACGGTGACCGTGATTCCCGGAGCCGGGTTTGCCCAAAAAGCGGCGAGCCTCTCGTTGCCGCCGTTCCAGTCAGGAACCCCCTTGACCTTCAAGCTTGTCGGACCGATGATACATGCGCGGGTCGCACTGTAATAGGTCTATCTTGTTAGGATGTCTGTCTGGTCTATTTGGTTGGGGGAGTCGGATAACTAGACAGACCAGACAGACCTGATAGTCCAGATAGACCGGGAGTCGGAAGGTGTCCATGATTGCTGAATGTGTCGGGCTCGATATTGGACAAACGGCCTTGAAGGCCGTGCGGTTTCGTCGCCGTCTGTCAGGGCGTGAATCGGTGGAATATTTTCACCAGCCCATTCCCTATGGGCGGCAGGAACAGGGGGAACCGGCCTATCGCACGGCCATGCTCAGAAATTTTCTCTGGCAGCATGGTTTGTACGGCAGTGGGGAAATTGTCACGGCACTCCCCTGCCAGGATGTGTTTGTCCGAACCCTTTCCTTCCCCTTCCGTGATGCCTCCAAGCTGGCGCAGATCGTCCCGTTCGAAATGGAACATCTGATTCCCATGCCCTTGGAGGACGTCACCGTCGGCAGTCTGTTGCTGCCGATGCGAGAATCCCAGGAAGGGAATACGAAAACCAAAGGGTCCGACGTCCTCGTCACCGCAGCGCCCAAAGCAAAAATCGCTGAACATTTGCGTTTTATGGCCTCCGCCGATCTGAACCCCTCTGCAATCACGGTTGACGGCATGGCCTTGTTTTCCGTCAGCCAGTTTCTGAAAGAAGAAGGGGCGCAGGTCCCCGGTGACATGGCCATCATCGATGTCGGAGCCTCGAAGACGACCTTGTGCCTCGTCCATGAAGGCCGGCCCGTGTTGTTGCGAACCGTGCTATGGGGTGGAAACCATCTCACCCATGCGCTCGCGATGCGCTATGCCTGCAGCTTTGCCGAAGCGGAACGGCGAAAGCGGGCCATGGCTGTACAGGAAATCGAGACCTGGCTCGAACCGGTCCTCAAAGAGTTGCGTGTCTCCCTCCATACCTACGAAGGCGCCGTCCATCAACGGCTGACTCATTGTTGGGTATCGGGCGGTGGTTCTAAACTGAAAGAACTGAGTGGGCATATGGCACAGCAACTGGGCTTACTCCCCGTCGGCCCGCGGCAAGGATTTGGGGCGAGTTGTCCTCGCGCGTTTTCCATTGCATTCGGATTGGCGATCCACCCCAACATTGTCCGCCCACGCTGGAAGTCGCGGCTGGCTGGGTCGAATCTCGCGCTGGACTTCAAAGCCGGCAGCGATGCGGCATCGGCCACAACGGATGTCTCGAAACGAGATCGACGGCTTGCCCTGTGGGGAGGGCTCATCTTGGCTGTTCTGGCGCTAGGAGATCTCTCGATGCGCGTCGCCCTCAAGGATTCGACGGTCAAGGACTTCACGCGTGGCATCCAGGCGCAATACGAGCAATCATTTGGTCCTGGCGCGAGCCCAGGCGAAGAGCTGGACCAAGCGCGCGCGCGAGTCTCGCAATTGGATAAAGTGCTCTCGATCGTCGATGGTTCGCGCGATCACGTCCTTGTCGGCCTTGCAGAATTGGTCAAACATGTGCCGCCCGGTGTGCCGTTGAACATACGAGAACTCACGATCGACGGGAACAACATCCATCTGGAGGGAGAAACCACAACCTTCGATGCGGTCGAGAAGATCAAGCAGGCCTTCACGGCAGACGAGACCTTTCACGACGTGTCCATCAGCGATACCCGCGTCGGGGCTGTGCAGAACCAAGTCGTCTTTCGCCTCACCTATGCGGTGGAACGAGCATGATACCGATGCTGAAAGAACGATGGCAGCAGTGCTCGCAACGCGAGCGCCTCATCGTGGCTGGAGGCGGAGCCGTGGTGGCAGCCGCGCTCGTCTTTCTGCTGATCGTCGATCCGCTCATGGCATCGATCGACAAGCTCGATCGGCAAACGCAACGGAAAGCGAAAGACAGCCAGGAACTGGCACTCGTGGCGCAGGAATACGCGATCAAGCACGCGCGTATCGCCAAGCTTGAGCAGCGCATGCCGAGCCCACCGGCCACGTTTTCGCTGCTGGCCTTTATGGAAGAAGCGACGACGGCAGCGCAAATCCGCGATCGCATCGTCGGCATGCAGCCGCAGACTCCCCAGGTCGTCCAGGACTATCAGGAAACCGCGGTCGACCTTCGGCTTGACGGCGTGTCGCTTCCTCAGCTCCTCGCATTGCTGGTGGCCATTGAACAGGCACCCTATGACATTCAGGTGCATCATCTGCAAGTGAAACCCAAATACGACAATCCGGCCAATCTCGACGCGACGCTGAGAATCGTCACCTATGCAAAGGTCTGATGAACGTGGGATCGCGCTGCTCCTCACCCTGCTCGTGCTTGCCCTCCTGGTTGCACTGATTCTTGAATTCGATGCCGAGGCGAGGAGGGAATACCGCGACGCCGCGGCCTTTCGCGATAGCTTCAAAGCCACTGTGCTTGCACGCGCCGCAGTGCAGGCTGCTCGTGGCACCTTGCAACAAGACTTCGTCAAGGACAAGAAGGCAGGCCAATTCTTTGACGCCCCTACGGACCTGTGGGCCCTTCCCATCAAGAATTACGTCATCGGCGACGGCCTGCTGACCGCCCAGATCGAGGATGAACGGGGCAAGTTAAACTTGAACGACCTGGCGGCCGGTGGAGACCCCATCGCCCAAAAAACCAAGGTTCAGAGGGTCAAGCGGCTCTTCGAACTCCTACAGATCAATCCTGATCTGGTGGATGCCATTGTCGATTGGGTGGATCAGGACGAGAAATCTGCGCCCGCCGGCGCAGAGAGTCTCTACTATCAAACGCTGCGCCCCTCCTATCGGGCAGCCAATGCCCCCCTGCAGACACTCTTAGAGTTGCGACTGGTTAAAGGGATGACTCCCGACATTTTGGCGAAGCTCTCAAAAGTAGTGACCGTCTATCCCCATGAAGGACAAAGCAAGGTGAATCTGAATACCGCGAGCCCCCTGGTGATTCAAGCTCTCGATCAGAGTATTACGCAAGGCGTCGCAGCAGATATTGCCGTTGCGCGGCCCTTCAAGACCATTCAAGATTTGGATCGCGTGAGTAGTTTTGCCGATATTGGAAAAGAGCTTCGTGCTCAAAACCTGTACGACGTCAAGAGCGATCTCTTCTTGGCCCGCATGATGGTGCGCGTGAACGACGTGACCAGAACTGTCGCCGTCGTGCTCCAGCGCGACACAAACACCGGAGTAAGCACCGTGCTGTACTACCGAGTCCTCTAGCAGGATACTGAACAAGTCCGCCGGCATCGTTCCCTGCCTTTGCCGAAACGCTTCGCGCAGGCAGGTCGCATCGCTCAGAGGCTCAACGAGAGTTTTCAGGAATTCGGAAGCATGGGAGAGGCGCTTCCGTTCGCCAAGACATATGGCAAGGGCGAAGGG
The DNA here is from genome assembly GCA_034440335.1 of Nitrospirota bacterium. GTDB lineage: Bacteria > Nitrospirota > Nitrospiria > Nitrospirales > Nitrospiraceae > Palsa-1315. The sequence goes on from JAWXBV010000089.1 coordinate 10,682, forward strand.
TCCCAGGAAGTGCGATCCGTACCTCCTCGCCTCTTCGCTCGCTGTGGCCTTGTCTGAGACAAGGCGCATCCTTGGGCAACAAGCCTGTCTTGGCAGGCTCAGGGAGGGAGGGTGAACTAGCCGCCGGGGTTGGGCGGGTGAGACGTCCGGCCTTTGTGAGCATCCTGCGGAAATATTCTTCTATTGTGCCGCACATGCGGACCATCGACGTTCTGGCGTACCATATATTTTCACCGCAGTCTGTTATGGCTCGAAGGGCTCAGCCCTTGTGTCAGGACATCCACTGGGCTGGGAGCCTGTCCGACATTTCCGCTCGTGACGAGGCGAAGGCAGTGCGGCCAGATGCGAGGCCGCAGGCCCAGAAAAACCGGAAGGTGAGTTCGCTGGAATGCATTGAGGATTTTTCCGGACGGGAACGACGCAGATGGCCACGGATCGTTCGCCACGGTAGAACGGTCAACGTCGGAAGACTCCCAGGCACTCCTTCTCCACTCCGATTCAACAGGTGCTGGTAGAGCATGGTCTACCTCAGGTCGGTGTGAAAAGCACACAATAGGGACCTGTTGAATTTCCGCTAACAGCTGGTCAGATCGCGTATCAGGAACAGCAGAATCTCCCACCATCTCCAATGAAGTTCCCCGCAGCAGCCTATTCCGCCGAAGTAGTCACTTCAGCTATACAGGTTGGACGCTACGGGGTATTCGGCGAAAGAGAATCAAGGTGGCCTGTCGATCGCTTCCTCGAGCTTGATGACAATCGTGTTCTTTCCAGAAAGCGGCTCGAGGTCTGTGACCATCTCGTTGATCGTTCTGTCGAGTATTTCTTCAAGCTGTTTCTTCAAGATGTCTTGTCCTGCAGAGAACAGCGCCTGATGCATCTGTCTCAGTTGAGCTTGTCCTTCCTGCGATTGCGCGAGCTGCGCTTCCGCCGGAATCGAAGTGGTTCTAGTCAGATCCACCTCGATCAGATTCTCAAGAAGCTGAACCTGGACATGAGAGTAGTTGGATTGCATAAACTCCTTTTGGAAGTTCAGCACGGCCAACATGACGGCATACTCAACATCAGCCTTATTCCGAGTCGTGTGTGTCATAGGCACTCCCGGAGATCGTTCGTCGAATCCTGCGGACTATGCGAGGATCTTTGAGTTTCGCGCTGAAACGGTTTCGGATGAATTCATCGATCGATCCAAACAAGGAATCGTTCGCCTCGCCATGCTCAACATGCAGAATATCGCAGAAATTCGTTCACGCGGTTGCTTCGGAGTATTCGAGGGACTCAGTATGGACCGGTCAGAGTCGATGCGTGCTCGGCGACAGCCGAGCACGCATCACACAAGCCTCATCGAACCCGCGCTTGTCTCGTATGGCGACTACGCGACGAACCGTCGGAAATCATGCGGGTCAGTAGGCCTTGCTGAATCCGGCTTCACCGTCGTAGGTCCACAACTTCTGGGCGGCAGACCACCACCAGCCCTTTTTGGTTAACGAGTCCAGAAAGGTATTGACGTCCGCATCCTGCACGTCCTTCGTCGCCATAAACCTGACGCGGTACCAATTGACCATCAACAGATCGGGACTCACGAAGCCGGGCCAGACCTTCGTGCCACGGTTCGAAATGAATTCACATGTGAACGGCCCGATGTCATCGAACTTCGGGATCCCCTTCTCGGTGATGAGGTACATGTCAATCCCGACCAATTTGATTTCGCGCTTCTTCTTCGTCGCTTTCGCAATGTCAGTGAGTGTTGGCATTGGTGTTCTCCTTTTCCATTTCTGCCAGTAGGCTCGAGCTCAGGCCTTCGCCTGCATTTTGTCCACGATGGCTTGCGCATACTCGTCTGTTGTGGCCGTCCCGCCGACGTCGTACGTCACGTGCTTCCGCTCGTCGAGGACGGCAAACATCGCTTTTTGGATCCGATCGGCTGCCACGTCCTCCTTTAACCAACGGAGCATCATGATGCCGGAGACCAGTACGGCCGAGGGATTGACCTTCTTCATCCCGGCATACTTCGGCGCAGAGCCGTGCACGGCTTCAAAGATTGCGCAGTTGTCGCCAATATTGGCGCCCGGTGCGAACCCGAGACCTCCCACGAGGCCGGCGCAGAGATCTGTCAGAATGTCTCCGTACAGGTTCGGAAGCACCAAACAATCGAATTGCGCCGGATTTCTCACGAGCTGCATGCAGCAATTGTCCACGATGATGTCGCCGGATTCGATGTCCGGGTATTTTTTGGCGACCTCTCGGAAAGCATCGAGAAAGAGTCCGTCGGTCATCTTCATAATGTTGGCCTTGTGGACGCAGTAGATCTTCTTGCGCCCGGCGGCTTTTGCCCACTTGAAGGCAAAGTCAGCAATGCGATAGGAGCCGGGCCAGGTGATGACCTTCAAACATTGCGCCACTTCGTCGGACACCATGTGCTCGATGGCGGCGTAGCAATCTTCGGTGTTTTCCCGAAAGTTCAGGATATCGATCTTGTCCCATGGCCGCTTGAGCACCGGAATCAGCTTTGCGGGTCGCACGTTGGCGTAGAGGTCGAACACCTTCCGGAGTGTCACGTTCGCGCTCTTGTGACCGGTCCCGATCGGCGTGGTGGTGGGTCCTTTCAACGCGATCTTGTTCCTGGCAATGGCCTGGACCGTCTTGTCCGGTAGCAACGTACCGTGCTTCTCCAAGCAATCCAGCCCGATCTCTTCGTACTCCCATTTGATATTGACCCAGCTGGCATCGATCACCAGCCGGACCGCTTCGCAAATCTCAGGGCCAGTGCCCTCTCCCGGTAACATCGTCACGATATGCTGAGTACCCATAGAAAAACCTCCCTTAAGCAGCAAGGGTGAGCGGACCATCCGTTCCCTCAATCGGTCGTAAATGCAAAACAGAGTCCAGACTGATTGAAATCTGCGCGACGAATGGATCAGTGAAATTCCCCCAGCAAATTCGCGGAAAGTTACGACTCAGAGATCCCAGCGAAGAAGCATGCATCTCGACGTGGCGAATTGCTCGTGCATCGACACACGGGCTGCGCCGTGACCTGTGCGTCTACGCTCGGCTGCGCTATTAGCCCGCATTATTCACGAGAGTTCGTGACGAAACCGTCTAGCCCGCATTATTCATGATGGTTTGTTGCGAAAGCGTGCAGCCGCGAAGCGAGACGGGCACTCGGAGCCGTGAAACCCTGAGGCATACTCGTGCAGTATGTCGAAGGGGTGAGCGGCGAGACTGCCCGTCGCAGCCGCGTA
>JAWXBV010000090.1:0-6128 GCA_034440335.1 Nitrospirota bacterium
ACCGGAACTTCCTCCTCTTGAGGACACCACGCCATCTGGAACGCTCCGATCCGCCGTTCAACGCCTGGCGACCGAATGGATCCTGAGCGAGAATCGTGAACAGCAACATTTAGCGGGCGACATCCACGACCGACTGCGGCAGCTCCTCATCGTGGCTCGCTTGCATCTCGACCAAGCGCAACGACCAGCTTCGCGAGGACACACTTCCGGGAGCCTCACAATCGTGGATCAGCTGCTGGAAGAATCGCTTGCCTATACCCGGCTATTGATTGAGGAGTTGACACCGTCCGGCCTGCGAACAGGTCAAATCATGAGTGCACTTGAAATGTTGGCACTCGATATGCGCCAGGGAAAACATCAGGTTCATGTCGCGAACGTTCCTTCGGATGTCAGGCTGTCTGAGCCGATCACCGCCTTTCTGTACCGTGCCGCTCGTAGTTTTCTCCGACAAGCTATACGAGATGGCGTATCCTCGCTGATCACCGTGTCCATGGAAGGTGAACCGGCATCGATCATACGCGTGAGGGTCGCGATCAACGGAGAGACTCGGACCTCCGAACCCGAGCACGCATCGCTGTTTGAACAAACGATCGGCATGTGTTTCGCTGGAATTCAGGCTCGCGGTACGCTCTTGGGCATTGCTGTCAGCATAGAGACTTCGCCCGAGTCGACAACTGCTCTGGTTCTTGATGTTCCTCTGCAGGGATCTTCCGCCCCTCTCTGATTCTGGATCATCGTTCGTCGGCCTCTGACCTTGGTCTCCCACCAGAAACATGAAACGCGAAACACCGGAAGTGGAGTTTCTAGTTTCAGGTTCCACGTTTCAGGTTCGACCTCTGAATTTCAGCAATCCGACTCAAACAACTTGAAACCAGAAACATGAAACGCGAAACGCTTAAACGAGATACGCTTCACGAGGAACGCGCTTTAGGACGCTTTTGCAACGAACCGTCATGAATAATGCGGCCTAGGGTACTTGCTCGTTCAAACTAGGGTAGACGCTAGGGGAGTATCGAGTCTGGCGCTGGTAGGTTACGCACGTACAAGACGCGCAGACCATCTCATCGGCACCAGACAAATCCATAGAGAGGAGGTTCACATGAATACAATCCTTTCCCGGACAGCGGGGTTGACGACAAAGAAGTGCGGTCGGCAAAGCTGCAGACGATGCGGCGGGTATGTGAGCCATGAAATGTGTATCGATCTTGATAGCGACAGCGGGTATAGCACCTTTTGGGCTCACCGCTGCATTCAATGTGGCGACATGGTTGACGAGGTGATTCTGCGAAACCGCTCCTTGTCTCACCCCGAAGCGGTGAGTGCTGTCGCGGCATGATCAAGACCGGGACCTGTATTTGATGAGTGCCTGATAACACCAGTCTACTTTGTCACTAGTTTCTACTTTCGAAAGGAGTTTCCGTCATGGACCTCGACATTTCAGCTAGACCTCACACCCCGACGTTGAAACCACTTCACGGGATTCCCCCGGCGCACAAACGAGCGATGCCATTCACCTCCACGTCCATTCTCTCAGGGGCCGGAGAAGGAAGGGCGACTCTGGAGTGTCGGAAACAGCAGATTCTCTTTACGCAAGGGGATACGGCCAATGCCGTGTTCTATATCGTAAACGGTTGGGTCAAGCTCACCGTCGTGTCAAGGCAAGGCAAAGAAGCTGTCGTCGCGATGTTGGAAGGCGGGGATTTTTTCGGCGAAGCCTGTCTCGCAGGGCAGCGGGTATGCTCGGCGACCGCCACCTCCTTAGACGCCGCCACGATTGTGCGCATCGACAGAGGCACCATGAGCCGCGTGCTCCAGCACGAGCCGGCCTTCTCCGAGCTGTTCATGTCTCATCTCGTGAATCGTAACGTACGCATACAAGATGACTTGATCGATCAACTTTTTAATCCTGCGGAGAAACGGCTGGCGCGGACGCTGCTGTTGTTGGCCCACTTTGGGAGAGAAGATAACCCAGTGTCGGTCATTCCCAATATCACTCAAGAAACGCTGGCCGAAATGATCGGCACTACGCGATCACGAGTGAGTTTCTTTCTGAATAGGTTCAAAAAGCTCGGATTCATTGAGTACACCGACGGCCTGCAGGTGCACAGATCCCTCCTCAATGTCGTCGTTGCTTCGTAGTGCGGGCTTGGATTTTTGTCACTCTTAGCCAAAGTGAGCGGCGCGTTAAAAAATTGGCATTGTTCAATTTTCACGATGACATGCTAAGCGAGGCGTGCATCTTCCGTGTGAGTTTCTGCTTGACCGAAACATAATCCCGCCACGGATCTTGCTTCAGCCCGTTCAACCGTTCCACCACATTGTCCAATGTAAAATGATCCGACCGTCTATCGACCGACAATTCCTCCCACGCAAGCGGCACCGAAACCGGCGCTCCCGTCCTGGCCCGGGTCGAATAGGCGGCGATCGCCGTGGCCCCTTTGGCATTCCGTAAATAATCGACGTAGATCTTTCCCTTCCGTTTCTGTTTCGACATGTTTGCAGTAAAACGATCCGGGATCAGGCGCGCGAGATGATCCGCCAACCCCTTGGAAAACGCTTTGACCTCGTCCCACGTGTGAACGGGCCGCAGGGGTAGCACGATATGGAGGCCCTTTCCGCCGGTCGTTTTCACAAAACACTCCAGCTCCAGCTCGTTCAGGAGCGTCCGGACAAGTTGCGCCGCCTCGATCACGAATCTCCATGGGACCGCGGGATCCGGGTCAAGGTCCATAATGATGCGGTCAGGACGGTCCAATCGATTCCGTTTCGCTCCCCACGTATGCAACTCCAGCACGCCCATCTGAACGAGCCCGATGACAGCCGGCAGAGAGTCGGCGATCATGTACCAGGACACACCATGTTCTTCTGAAATCTTCACTCTGCCGATCGTGTCTGGAACTGTATCGGTCGCATGTTTTTGATAGAAACAGTCTTTATTGTATCCCCCTGGGCAGCGCACCAGCGTTAAGGGCCGATCTTGCAGATGAGGCAACAGCCATTGACTCACCTGTTCATAATATTGGGCCACAGCGAGTTTGGTGAACCCTTGATCGGGAAATAGGATTCGATGGGGATGACTCACCGTCACTCCCGCGACGGTGGCCGGTCCCTCGCCGGATGCGGTACGCTTCTTCGTCAGGCTTCCTGCCTTGTTCGCCTGGAGTCGAAGCGAAGTCTGCGCGGCAGCACTCTTAGCGGCCCGCACAGGCGTGCTGTTCTGAGCCCCCTCCTTGATCACGGACTTTGCGGGTTTGTCTTTGCGTAATCCGTGAAAAGCTGCCTGCCGTAGGAGGCCTTCGTTCGTCCATTCGGCAAACGACACCTCTGCAACCAATCGTGGCTTCACCCAATGAACCCCACGCGCATCGACACCGCATGGAGGATTCACAAATGGGGGCCGGGACTGCTCGAGCGAAACCAGGCGCTTGTGCAACTCCTTGAGCGAGCGTGCGGAAAATCCAGTTCCCGTTCTTCCCACAAATTGGAATTGTCTTTGTCCATCGTAGACTCCCAACAGCAAGGCTCCAAAGGCCATGCGCGAGCCTGACGGATCGGTAAACCCTCCGATGACGAACTCCTGGCGGCGGCCGCATTTGACTTTGATCCAATTTCTATTGCGGCCGGCAAGATAGACCGCGCCACTCCGCTTAGAAATTATCCCTTCCATTCCTTTGCGACAGGCTTCCGAAAAGACGACGTCTCCTTGGCCCTGTATATGGTCGCTATACCGAAGCAATCCGGAGGCGCCGCTCGGCATCACTGCGGCAAGCGAACGCTTACGGTCGAGGAGGGTGACCTGTCTCAAGTCATACCCGTCGAGATACAGGAGATCAAACACATAGTAGGCCAGGTTCGATTCCGATCCTGTCTCGAACGCATTCTGCAGGCCCTGAAAACTGATGACTCCATCAGGCTTCAGCGCAACGACTTCGCCATCGAGCCACGCGGTCTTGACGGGCAGCGACGCAGCCGCCGCGGCAATGTCCCGCAGTTTGGCAGTCCAATCGTGGGCATTTCTCGTGACAAGTTTGGCAGACCCATTCTTCACCCGGCATAGGATCCGATAGCCGTCATATTTGAGCTCATGCACCCACTCTTCACCAACAGGAGGCTCGTCTGCCAATGTCGCCAATTGCGGACGAATCGTGTTCTCCTGGGGTGTACGGCGCGCGCCGACCAGGTTTTTCGTTCCCGTCTCGTGAGGGTGTGGAATCGATTTCGCTTGCTTCCCCACCGGGAGATTCGATTGCCACACCCGATGGCGGCCCGACGCAATCTGCTCAATGGTCTGTCTACTGGCTACGCTGTTGGTCAGGAGCCGGGTCACCTCGGCTTCTTCACCAGTACGGGCTTCATCATCCTTTTCTTTGATCAAGAGCCAATTGTCCTTCCCCTGTTCATGTCGCCCGCCCATGCGAACCAAGTTCCATAGTCCACGCAGTTTGTGACCGTTCAAGTTGAACTTCAGCCGGCCGCGTCGATAACTCGCGATGGGATCACCGACGGGAGACCACGATCCCTGATCCCACAGCAACACCGTCCCCGCACCGTATTGTTTAGGGGGAATAATTCCTTCGAAGCCGCCGTATTCGAGCGGGTGGTCTTCCACATGCACCGCCAAACGCTTGTGTGCAGGATTCAAGCTGGGGCCTTTTGGAATCGCCCAACTTTTCAACGTCCCGGCGAGTTCCAGGCGGAAGTCATAGTGCAGGTGGCTGGCCGCATGTTGTTGAATAACAAACTGCCGACACTCCTGCCGGCGCCCCGAGGGAGATTGCGATGCACCGCGCGGCTCGGGCGTCTCGTTGAAGTTACGCTTTCCCCAGTACTGCTGAAGCCCCATCGGCGCCCCTCCGCACTTGACTCGGCGTCGCCGTTCGGCCCGCCGCGAAACAGACGGCGCACCACCGGTCCGCTATGCGCTCTTCCGGCGAGGATGCGGTTCCTGTCTTTTCGAGGCCCGGCTCGACTTAGAAGGCGACTGCCCCTTTGCCTGGACACTTCGCTTTAACAGCGCCATGAGATCGATGACTTCGCCCCGGGCAGGCTTCTCATCATCATCGGCCTCTGCCTCGGTATTGACCTCCGTTTTCCTCGCTTTGATCCGTTTGTCGATCAGTTTCATGAGATCGTCGTGATAGGTGTCATGATACTGCTCCGGCTTCCACGGCTCGGTCATTTCTTCCACGAGCTTCTTCGCCATCTCGACCTCGCGATGCGAGACGCCGCCTGCTTTCACACTCCCTGTCGGCACCTCGAGATCCTTCGCCGACATCAGTTCGTTCTTATAGCGCAGGGTGTTCAACACAATGACGTCGCCGGTCGGGATGAGGGCCGCAAGATATTGCCTGGTGCGAATTACCACGGTGGCAATGCCGATTTTATTGGTCGTCCGTAAGGTTTCCCGGAGAAGGGCATACCCTTTCTCTCCCCGCTTATCCGGGGCCAGATAATATGGCGTCTCGAAGTAGATGGGTGCGACCTCTTTTGCTTCCACGAAGGCGACGATGTCTACGGTCTGGGTCGCTTTCACATTGGCCCGTTTAAAATCCTCATCGGTCAGGACTACATACCGCTCTTTTTCATACTCATAGCCTTTGACGATGTCGTCCCATTCCACCTCTTTCTCCGTGTCCTTGTTGTACCGCTTCACCCCGACCGGCTTCATGTTGCGCCGGTCCAACATGGTCAAGTCGAAGCTATTGCGGTTCTCGGCGGAAGACAAGATCACCGGAATGTTGACCAACCCAAAGCTGATGGCTCCCTTCCACAATGAACGCGGCATCATGACACCCTCTTGTAGTGCGGCCCAGGTTTTGGCTCGCGAAATTTGAAGCAGTCCCAGGTACCGCTGAGACCGATAAGGACGCCCCCTCTCTTCTTCGTCTGATCAGGCCCTGGAAGGCCCCGCTACTTTCCTGCGGATTATGAGGATCAAGATGGCCCCCAAGAGGGCCATAAGAAAACCCACAGGATCTTCTTCTCGATACCATCCAAGTCCACGCCCGATGAACCCGCCGAGCAGGGCACCCCCGATGCCCAACAAGATCGTGAGGATCCACCCTCCAGGGTCCGGCCCCGGAGTCAGAAATTTCGCCACCACCCCGACGATCAGTCCGAATACAATC
>JAWXBV010000091.1:0-51427 GCA_034440335.1 Nitrospirota bacterium
AACGACGGAACATTGATCAACCTGACCGAGTCAGCACAGAGAGCAGAGACTCAGATTCGCCGACCGTCGTTCAGACTCATTTCTGGATTGGAAAATACTCCAGGCATGCCGGCACACGTCATTGGTGAAAAGATCCCTCCGCGGCTCTCGTTTCCATTGGGAGCATACGGCGATTGTCCTGTATCAGCCCCTGGCATCGAAGGCCGCCTGCATTTCTGCAAGAATGGCGGCGGCGGCGGCGGCGGGATCTGACGCATCTCTGATGGGTCGACCGACCACCAAATAGTCGGCCCCTGCCGAAATCGCCTGGGTCGGCGTGGTCGCCCTGGCATGATCATCGACACCTTCGCCGGCAGGACGCACGCCGGGCGTGACGATCAGAAATCTCGGACCGACTTTTGGGCGGAGGATCGCCGGCTCTTCGCCTGAGGCCACCACCCCATCACAACCCACTTCAGAGGCCAAGAGGGCGCGCGCGGCAACTAAGTCCTGGACAGTCCGTTGGATGCCCATATCACGGAGATCCTGACTGTCGAAGTTGGTCAACACCGTCACCGCCAACAGTTTCAGTGTGGACGCTCCACGGCCTTGAACGGCTGCGACCAGCGCCTTCCGGTTGGCATGGATCGTGAGGAATTCTACGCCCATCGCCGCAACCCGCGCCGTGGCTCGACGAACCGTTTCCTCGATATCGAGAAACTTGAGGTCCAGAAACACCTGCTTGCCTTGTGCAATCAGGCGCTGAACCATCTCAGGCCCAGCGGCGGTGTACAGTTCGAGTCCCACCTTCACAAACACGATCTGATCCTGCACTCGATCGAGAAGCCGGTCAGCTTCATCGCGTGAGGGCACATCAAGGGCCAAGATTAAACGGTCACGGGCATGAATAGTTGACATAGGTTTGTCCTTTAATAGAATGGCTCACCTTGACGCTTCGGAGAACCATGTGGTACAAGTGCATTCTTTATTTGAGGAGTCTACTATGCCGGTTGTACATAAATCGACGATTCGCCGAGCCCGCCAATCTGTGAAGCGGCAAAACCGTAACCGTGTGACGATGAGCGCCCTTAAAACCCTCGTGAAGAAAGTCCAAGCGGCTGTAGCCGAGAAGAAGGTTGAGGATGCGAAAGCAACCCTGCGTCACGCCACCTCAGCCATCAGCAAGGCCGCGACGAAGGGCGTGATGAAACCGAATACGGCTTCGCGCCGGATTGCTCGACTCACCCTCCATGTCAACTCCTTATCTGCTTCCCCCTCGTAATCGTTCGCACGTTCGAGATGGTTCTCGCTCTCACCGGTTGTGGCACCTCGGTGCCACGAGTCGGTGAGGGTGGACGCGCGTTGACCTGGGCACGATGGCATAACCGCAACAACACATCTTCAAGAATTCGCGCGGGGCGTCCACCACTTCCACCCTTCAGCTTGGCATCGGTCTCCAAAAATAACCGACACGCCTCATGCAGGTTGGCGTCGGAAAATTGATCGAGAAACCCTCGCACTGTGTGGGGATCCATGCGCAACGTCCGAGCAGCCTCTCCCTCACGCCCTCCTTGCCGTGCGATTTCCTTGACCTTCCAGAGTCTCCGATATTGCCAGGCCAATGAGCCAAGGATTCTCAGTGGGGCCTCCCCCGCTTCCAGATTCCTAGCCAGGATCGCCAAGACCCGCCCGCGGTGTTTCGCGCCGATCGCCAACATCAAATCAAACACTGACGCGCCTGGCTCCGTTCCACGCAGGATCGCGACGTCAGCGGCAGTGACGATCTGACCGGGCGGGACATACGCAGCCAGTTTTTCCAGTTCGCGCCGAACCGAGTAGAGCGAGCCACCACAGGCTTCTTTGAGCACATCACACGCGTCGGCGTTGAGCCGGACCCCGATCCGTTCAGCGTCCTGTTTAAGCCAAGGAAGCCAGTGCGTCTCTCTGAGAGGAGAACAATCGACTGTCACCGCGGTCTTTGTGAGGGCCTGGGTAAACTTGAGTCGTCCGTCAAGTTTCGAGGCGACAAAGATCACAGCCGTGGAATCATTCGGCTCCTTCAAATAGGACAGAATCGCATCGCATTCCCGGGCCGGAAGTTTATCTGCCGCTTTCACCACCACCACTCGCCGAGCCGCAAACACGGCTATCTCCGAAGCACAGGTGACAATCTCCGCCCCGCTCACGTCGTCCCCATAGAATAGATCGCAATTGAAATCGCTCTCGCCTTCCCCCAGCAACGCGGACTTCAAGGCACCGAGAGCCATATCGCGCAGCAAATCTTCCTCCCCGACCACCGCATACAGCGGCGCGACCGTTCCTTGCGCAAGTTGCGCCTTGAGCTGAGCATGAGAAATGGGTGAGGCCATCGTGGATATCCGATTTATTTGTTGGTGCTGTCCACGTCGTCCGATGCCTGACGTGCGGTCGACTTTGCCAACTGTCCCGATTCCAACTGGAGCAGAAAGCGGGAGGCCAAGTCCTCGGCGATGAAACGACCCGCTTGTTCCAACGCTCGGTTCTGCAGGGCACGGTTAAATTGCAAGTCCGGTGTCACGTAGAACTCCGACGCGCCCTTTGCCGTTTGCGCCCATACGACACGTTGCGTCCTGGTCTCCTCCACCTTGACGATCACGACCACCTCTGCGCGGCTTTCGAGCGTGGTAGTCTGGCTGAAACTGAGCGTCGGAATAATAACCGAGAGGATTTGTCCTGACAACACAAGATCGGCCTCCTCAGAATCCTGAACGACCTGCGCCCCGCTGCCCGAGGAAAACTCATGGCGCAGATAGTTGGTATAGCGGACTTCCAAGTTCGGCTCAAAACTTCTATTTTCCAACGTGCGAACGACCAACCGCGGTGGCGGTGACGCGGACGAGGCCGCCGCAGCCGCTCCTCCAATCGTGGGTCCCGCTCCTTCCACACGGAATTGATAGCCGCACGCGCTGAGCGACAGGCTCAGCGCCACGTACAAAGTAAAAAGGCAAAAGTGAAAAGTTCCGGAGCATCCACTTTCACCTTTTAACTGTAAACTTTTTACTTGCCGCATCGGCTACACCACAAAGTTCATCAGTTTTTTTTCGACATATATAATATTTTTGGGTTCTTTGCCCTGCAGCCACTCCGCGACCTGCGCGCGAGCCAGATCTTCAACCTGCTCGCGAGTGGCGTCGGCGCCTACGTCGAGTTTCACCCGCAATTTTCCATTCACCTGGATCGGAATGATCAACCGATCGCTCACCGTCATAGTCGGATCAAAGATCGGCCAAGGTTGCTGAGACACACTCGGTTGATGACCGAGTATTTCCCATAACTCTTCCGCCACATGGGGCGCGAAGGGTGCCAGGATCAGGACGAAGGGTTCAAGCAGGGCTCGGGAGCGCTGCTCGGCCTTGGTCATTTCATTGGTAAACACCATCATCTGAGAGATCGCCGTATTGAATCGCAAGCCTTCGATATCCTCAGTCACCTTCTTGATCGTCTGGTGGAGCAGCCGCTGGTGTTCGAGAGAAGGCATTGTGCCCACCACGGCGCTCGACACACGGCCCTCTTCATTCACCATGAGTCGCCAGGCCCGTTCGAGAAACCGCGTGACCCCTTCCACGCCTCTGGTGTTCCAGGGCTTCACGGCCTCCAATGGGCCCATGAACATTTCGTAGAGCCGCACCGCATCGGCTCCGAACTGATCCATGATCTCATCGGGATTCACGACGTTGCCGCGGGATTTCGACATCTTCTGGTTATCTTCTCCCAGCACCATCCCCTGATGCACCAGCTTCTTGAACGGCTCCGGCGTACTGACGACTCCAATGTCGTACAGCACCTTGTGCCAAAACCGCGCATAGAGCAGATGGAGCACAGCATGTTCGCTGCCGCCGATATAGAGATCCACCGGCATCCAATAGCGCTCCTGCGCCGGATCGACAAGCTGGCTAGAATTTCCAGGATCGATAAATCGCAGATAATACCAGCAGGAGCCGGCCCACTGAGGCATCGTGTTGGTTTCACGGCGTGCCGCTGCCCCGCTGATCGGGTCGGTGGTCGTCAGCCAGTCGGTGAGATTTGCGAGCGGGCTTTCGCCGCTCCCTGACGGTTTAAAGTTGTTGGTCTCCGGCAACAATATCGGTAACTGCTCTTCCGGAAGCGGAAGGGCCTGGCCAGCGACCCACACAATTGGAAAGGGCTCCCCCCAATACCGCTGGCGGGCAAAGAGCCAGTCCCGCAACTTATAGTTCACGGCCTGGCGACCCTTGCCCTGCGATTCTAACCAAGCCGTGATTTTCGGCACGGCATCATCCGGCGTCAGCCCATCGATGGTAAAGCTTCCGTCCGACGTCCTCGAATTGATCACGGTCCCCTTGTCGGTCGCGACGAAGGCCTCTTGTTCAACCTGACCGCCCGCGATGGCTTCACGGATCGGCAATCCATAGGTCTTCGCAAAGGCCCAGTCGCGCTCGTCGTGCGCCGGCACAGCCATAATGGCCCCGGTCCCGTAACCCATCAACACGTAGTCGGCAATCCAAATGGGCAGCGGCTCGTTGTTCACTGGATTCACCGCATAGCCGCCGGTAAAGACCCCGGTCTTGTCCTTCTCGAGCTCCTGCCGCTGGAGGTCGCTTTTTCTCGCCGCTGCCTCGCGATAGGCGGTGATATCAGTGCGGCGATCCACAGTCGTGACGACCGTCACTAACGGGTGTTCCGGGGACAGCACCATATAGGTCGCACCGAACAGAGTATCAGGCCTCGTGGTAAAGATCCGAACCGTACCAGGAACGCCGACAAGATCGAACTCGACTTCCGCGCCGATCGATCGACCGATCCAATTCTTTTGCATCTCCAATGTGCTGGCCGGCCATTCGACCAGCTTCAAATCTTCGAGCAGCCGATCGGCATAGGCGGTGATCTTCAACACCCATTGGCGCATCGGTTTGCGCACCACATCGAACCCGCCGACTTCGCTCTTGCCATCGATAATTTCTTCATTGGCGAGCACCGTCCCCAGAGCAGGGCACCAGTTTACCGGCACTTCCGCCACATAGGCCAGACCTCGTTCGAATAGTTTCAAGAAGATCCACTGTGTCCAGCGATAATACGCGGGATCGATCGTGCTGATCTCGCGCTCCCAGTCATAGGAGAGCCCCACACGTTTCATCTGGCGCTCGAAGGTCGCGATATTCTCAGCTGTCGTAATAACCGGGTGGATTCCGGTCTTCACCGCATACTGTTCCGCAGGGAGCCCGAATGCGTCCCACCCCATCGGGTGCAGCACATTGAAGCCTCTCATACGTTTGTAGCGGGAGACGATATCCGTCGCCGTATAGCCTTCAAGATGGCCGACGTGGAGGCCGGAGCCGGATGGATAGGGGAACATGTCGAGGCAGTAGAACTTCGGCTTGCTCCGGTCGTCAGCCACGCGAAAGGTTCGGTGCTGCTCCCAATAGGCCTGCCACTTCACTTCAAGGGCCTGATGATCGTAGGTCTTGCTCATAAGTACGAGGGGACAGGTTCAGCCTTCTGCTGTCACACCGATCCCTCTCAGGATGCTGATGGTTGAACGCTGGCCGCTGATGGCTCGGTACGGGAGCAGCGAATCTAACACAGCCCTCTTGGGGTCACAAGATTCCGCTATGCCACGGTGTCATCCCCAAATGATCATGTCCGCTTTCACCACGAGAGCAATGTCCGCTTCGTGACGAGACGGTCGGCCCTCACAGGGAGGGCCAGATGGTCAGCGAGGACAGGGTCATCATGCCTGTGAAGGCACTCCGGCTGGTACAGGTGGTTCGTCAGACGATGGACAAGAAGCTGACGCAGGTGCAGGTGCAGGCGGGCACCCTACTGGGACTGACACCACGCCACATCCGCCGCCTCATCGAGCGGGTGGAGCAGGCAGGCGACCAAGGGGATCACGCACCAAGGTCGGCCGCTCGGCATTCACGCGAGCACAGCTCGGCCCGTGAAGATCGCGGTAGTCACACCGGTCCACCCACCCCGGTGCCCGGTCACGCCGAGGCCGAATCATCCGTGGCGCCGACGCCTGCGGCCGGAGCCACGAACACAGGCAACGGGGGCGAGCACATCACCTGGACATTTCTACTGTGGGAGAAAGAGGCCATTTCTATTTGAGTTGATAGACCATTGTCGTCGTCACGTCTTTATGTCCAAGCAGTTCTTGGACTGTCCGAATATCGTACCCGTACTCAAGAAGGTGGGTCGCGAAAGAATGACGAAACGTATGGGCAGATCAATAGTTCAAGGGACCGGTATTGGCTCTGTGCTGACAAGACGGCTTAGCCGAAGAGTTTTCCCTGCGGCTGTACATTGGACCTGATCTCTGGCCAAAG
The DNA here is from genome assembly GCA_034440335.1 of Nitrospirota bacterium. GTDB lineage: Bacteria > Nitrospirota > Nitrospiria > Nitrospirales > Nitrospiraceae > Palsa-1315. The sequence continues at coordinate 6,324 of JAWXBV010000091.1, forward strand.
TTCGATAAACGATGCTGCGGAAATACGCGCCAGCTCGCTCGGCTCAATCTTGTTCAAACCGCCACCGTAAACTCGGCCTTCGCCCCGGAGTTCGTGGCCAGTGACTCGACCTAGCAAAGCGTGGACGGCTTCGGCACGGTCGGGATGTCGGCGCAGCATCGCCGCGAGGCTGTTCTGTGGGTAGAGCATCAGGTAGAGATTAGTTCCAATCGCCTTCGAGCGATTCCAGATGAAGCGGAACGGCTGCTTGTCGGCAGAGCCGCGGCCCATGTAAGTGCAGAGGAACGAGGTGGGCTCTCGCTGTTCCTGCTTGTACCAGGGGTTGCGCTTGCCGATCAGATAGCCGTCCATGATGCCGAGCGACTGGGCGGACCTCAAGTATTTCCAAAGCGCTGGATACTTGGCCTCGACCATTGCCTCGGGCAGGTTGCAATCGATGACGCACAGTTGGCGGTCGAGCAGGGGGTAGCCGTCACCATCAGCGTCGATGCTCATGGTCTTAAGATGGCGCGGGCTGGGAAGGATCGGGCGGAGGTACTTGCCTGGAAGGCCGAGGCTTTTCGCGTCAGCGCGGTCAAGCACGAAAAACTTGTTACAGCCGGTGGCGATGCCCCGCTGGACGCGAAAGAAGTCGCCAAGCATCGGGCCGTTACCGTCGCTAAGCGTGTGTCGGTCGTTCTTGGCGTGACTAGGATATGCAGTCCATTTACGAGACTCGCGCAATTGTTCACGCGGGATAAGGTTGCGGGCGTGCGGCTCGGCTAGCGTACCGCCAAAAGTAAATTCGACCGCATGAGCGGCGGCGGGCGGCGTCTTGCAGAACACCAGCACGACCGACGACACCAGGGCGTCACCGAACTGAACATCGTCGGGGTCAAAGCGGTGAGCACGGATCAGGGTGACGCGATCCGCGAGGAATCCCTTGAGGGCCATGCCGTAGTTGACGTCCATGAATTCCGAGGGGATGAGCCACGCGGCGATCCCCCCGTCTTCCATCCAGGCCGTGGCGAGCAAAAGAAAGTAGACGTACAGACCAGCAAGGCCACTGACTTCAACCCCGGTCAACTTGAACGTGAGGCGCTGGAGGCGCTCTTTATCCTCTCGGTTTATGTGATGGTGTCGGACGTAGGGCGGGTTCGCCAAGATGACGTTGGGCGCGGGTGGGCATGAGCTGGTCGCAACGACTTGCGTGAAATCGCCCCGCACGACTTCAAGTCCCGCATTGGCCCACAGATGACGGGCGGCATCGGCAAATGCGGGATCGATCTCTATTCCGACGGCGCTGCTGATTCGCTTGGAGCCGAAAACGGCGAGCGCCGCCGAAAAGAAGCTGCCAGAACCGATTGACGGGTCGGCAAAGCGGATACTGTCTTTGGTTCGGCCGAGGACCGATTGGACGTAGCGAGCGATCTCAACAGCGAGTGCATTGGGCGTTGCGAACTGGCCAAGGCGATTCCGTTCCGCTGCCGACTTGCGCCCATCGATCTCCACTTGAATGGTTTGTCGCTGTGATTCAATCACTATGTCCTCGTGAGCGATCATGCGATTCACAGCCCCAGTTTCACGAGATCGTCGATGCGGTGTTCCCAGACCCAATCGATGCCCTCTGCGGCTTCGTAGCCCAAGTAGTCGCTGCCGAAGTAGCCACAGAGAAACAGCACGAACGGCACAGTGTCGCCATAGGCAGCTTGAAGTTGGTGGATCTTGGTGGCTTCTTCTTTGCGCCGCTTGTTGGTGTTGGTGAAGTCACCCGCCGACTTGGCTTCGATCAAGATCGGCAGCCGATCCTTGCGCCGTTTCTTGGGCTGAATCACCACGTCAACTGGGATATTGACTTTGAGCGCCTTGCCGACTGTGAGGTTCATGCGGAATGTGTACGTCGCGGCTTCCATGGCAGTCAGCGGTTTCCCGCTGGGGTGGCCTTGCTTCCGGTAGCCTCGGGCGTCGAGCCAATCGCCCACAAGTTTGAGCTGCCGCTGTTCCTGAGCGTTGCGGACGATCGGGTTTGCCACGGCGCTGCATAAGCGGTCAGCGACGATCGTGGATGCTCGGTCGCGTTCGTGATCGGTTGGATCTTTCGCGGCGTCCAGCCATGGGAAGATGTCACGATCCAGAAGCCTTGAGATGATACGGCACAGCTTGGTCAGCTCCGCATCCAATTCGACGGCGTTCATCATGATCGGGAGCTTGCCATCTTCCATCCGACCGACAAGGTTCTTACTCGCATCGGCCAAGCCGATCAAGCGATCCACGGCCAAGGGCGGAGCTGTACACATGCGGAGCGTTGACAGCGCACTCGGATTGTCCTTGAGCGTGACGGTGTCGATGTTACGCAAGTCACGGGTGGCGCGCAACGCAGCTTTGACATGTTCCGCAGTTTTCACACGTGTCGAGCGAAACGCCTCGGGTGCGAAGCGCATGAACCACTGGTTGAACTGGTCAACGGAAGCCGCGATGTCGGTCTTCCAGAGGTGCGGCTTGTTCGCATTGATCCGTCTAGCCATCATGAATCCATTCGTTCATCGGTATAGGGCCTCCGGCTGTCGCGGTTACTGTCTTGGGGGCCTAACGCAGAGTTAACCGGCCGAGGACCCGCGGCAGCGGGACCGAGGTCCGGTTGAACGACGTGTTAGGCATTGCCCGTCCCTCTTCTACTCGGCGTGTTCTACAACCTGAGCAGAATCAGTTCTTATTTCACTAGAAACAACTTCCGCCTTCGGGAACTCCATCAGCTCCTTATGAGGCAGTCCATTTTCAGGTGCCGATGCAATCTGAGCAGCCAATTCCTTCCCCCGTTCCTGAGTGATGGCATGCACTGACAAGAGCATGCGCAGACCAAGTTCAGTCCATTGATAAACTATCTCCACGCCGCCCTTAACATTACGAAGAACATTTCTGTTTTTCAGCGCGCCGCAGGATAGAAGCTCTGTGGCTGCATGAATTCTAGAGTCCAGAATCGGCATGTTGTTGTCAGGGAAACCTATGACAGGAAAGGCGCGCCGTGACTCCTGATGCATGTATTGAATTCCACTCGGGGAAACCGATTGTAGTATCTTCAGATACGTCTTCTCCGCGAGAAAAGACGATTGATTGAGCGCTCTTACGATTTCCTCCGCGAGCACTCCGACACAACCCGGATTTGTCGGGTCGTATGGTACGTGGCGGAGGTTCTGAATGTCGAAACTATAGCTGTGCTCTTGATGCGTCTGATGAATCAGAAGGATATCTTCAGGATTCCGCCAAGCCGAGGCGAGCCCAACTTCGTACGCTACGTTCGCATTGACCTGCCACCTAGTCGTCCCACCATTCCCAGCGTAGCTTGCCTGAACAGTCATATCCGCGATAACCAAACGGGAATGAATGATTGCGTCGAAAATCTGTTCGTGGATATCTGGGGCACCGGACGTGCCCATATTAATAATTCTTGCCTTAAGGGGTTTGCCTTTAACACTCACCGCCACGATTGCTGGCTCAATTACAGTTTCGTATGCCTGTTGGAAGAGCTTAGTGAAAGGCATGGCTACGAAGACTTCATGACTCGCTTCGTACCGCATGAACGTCTCGTAGTACGTGAGTGGGTACAACTTCTGACCTCCCGCTCGGCCTAACTATGTATTATCTGGTTTCGCATAAGATGCCAATTGCCTTGCGATGCTGGATAAAACCCCTGCGGTATCCTGCCAGGATTGGCGATCTAAGTCCAAGAGTGTTTTTGTCGATTTTGCGATGCGATGATTAGGAGTGGGGATCCGGGACCCCCCTATCTGGAGCATCTCCGCTAGATTCTGTCCATCCACGAAGATATCGGCCACCGGTTGATCGTAGACAGCCTTGCTGTGTGTACACTTTGGAAGGAGTCTCCTGGACACCCAGCTTGGTTACTCTGCAGGTCCACTTGTTTGCGAATCCCGCTGTCCCTGACCTTCTGGGGGCGCAAGTGGGCGGCGAGGTAACGTTGACTTGAGGGCTTGGTCCAATGAGCGATGGGTTCCCTTCGCGTGCTTCTGCGGACGCAATCCTTTCTCGCGGTGAAGTCGATGAGGTTGGAGGTCGCTTCCCGGCCTCCGATCCGGCTTTCTACAGAGGTCGCACGACGGTCGAAGTTCGGGCTCGGTTGACCCAGGAATCAAGGGCCTTGTGGACAGTGACGAGGGTGGGGCAGTTGATTGTTGTGCCGGGACAAGATAGGGGAAGATCAGCATGATGCCGCCGACGATGAATGCCCCGAATGTGATTCGATTTTGTGTCATGGTGTTTGGGGAAAGCGCACTCCATGCTAGAGCAGTTTGGTTGACAATGCAAAAAGCCGCATGCTGTTATGGGGTTGTCAGGAGCTTATGGCTGATGGCCTATAGCAGGAAAGAATGGCGCTGAAGAGCTTATAGCTGATAGCACGAAGGCAGAACGACCGAATCTTGTGCCATAAGCCATACGCTCTTTGGCCGGTCTACGATTCACGGAGGTTTCTATGGATATGATGGGACGTGTGGGGCTGGTTGAGATTTCGATCTTGATCGCGCCCGACCAAAAGATCTGGATGGATCGCATGATTAAGGAAGGCAAGATCGCCATTCCTCCAGGTGGGACGCTGGAAAAAGGTTCGCTCTATTCGCTGTTTATCCGAATGCTCCTGGTTAATGCGATGGAAGAGCAGAAGCGGCAGGAGGTGCTAGACGCAGAAGACGAGGACGACGAATAGGAAGCTGTTGAAAATACCCGCCAGCTTCGTTCTCGCATCGCTCAGAGGCTCAACGTACCGAAGCGTACGCCTCGCCTCTTCGCTCGCTGCGGCCTAGCAATGAACTCGCTTTGAGCATCCTGCCAGCCTTGCTCCCAGGAGCCGTGAAGCGTATCTCGTGAAGCGCTCAAAGGGATGTCGCCGACGGGATCTCGATGACTACGTCACGAGCGACGGCTCTGTGCTGTATCCGAAATGATCCAGAACTGTATCAAACGAGATACGAACGACGCTTCACGACCGACGCGGTTAGAGCTTCTTGAAAGCGGCTGCGGCGGCTTTGATCGTGTAGTCGATGTCGCGGGTTGAATGGGCGGTCGAGAGGAAGGTGGCTTCGAATTGAGAGGGGGCCAGATACACCCCCTGTTCCAGCATCGCGTGAAAGAATTGCCCGTATCGTTTCGTGTCCGACTGTTTTGCGCTATCCCAATCCACCACAGGGCCTGATGTAAAGAAGGCCCCCAGTATCGAACCGACTCTGGCTTGCGTGAGCGGCACACCGGCTTTCTTAGCGGCTTCTCCAAGCCCCTTGGCCAGGGCCGCCGATGTTTCTTCCAGCTTCTTGTAGACCCCACGGACTTTAAGCTGCTTGAGTGTTTCTATGCCGGCAGACACGGCTAATGGATTTCCCGATAACGTCCCTGCCTGATAGACCGGTCCCAAGGGCGCGATCAGATCCATGATCTCTTTTCGCCCTCCATAGGCGCCGACCGGTAGTCCTCCACCGATGATTTTCCCCAGCACCGTCAGATCCGGCGTAATCCCATACAGCGCTTGGGCTCCCCCGTAGGCGACGCGAAAGCCGGAGATGACCTCATCGAAAATCAGGAGGATGTCGTGTTCTGCGGTGAGTCGACGGAGCGCATGAAGGAAATCCGGCGCCGGAGGCACGACGCCCATGTTCGCGGCGATTGGTTCCAGAATAATGCAGGCCAATGTGCCCCGATGTTCCTTGACGATCTGCCCTACTGCCCGGATGTCGTTGTATGGAGCGGTTAAGGTGTGCTTTGCGAAATCAGCCGGAACTCCGAGCGAATCCGGGATTCCCAACGTGGCCAACCCTGAACCGGCCTTTGAGAGTAAATAATCGCTGTGGCCGTGATAGCACCCTTCAAATTTTAGAATGTTGTCTCGCTTCGTAAAGCCACGCGCGACACGAATCGCGCTCATGACCGCCTCGGTGCCGGAGCTGACGAGCCGGACCTTTTCCATCGATGGAAAGGCATAGCGGATCATGCGGGCGAGCGTGACTTCCAGTTCGGTCGGGGCGCCGTAACTGGTTCCACGTGTGGCAGCTTTTTTGATCGTGCTGATGACCGATGGGGCTGCATGGCCCAAAATCATCGGGCCCCATGAGAGCACATAGTCGAGGTAGCTGTTCCCATCGACGTCGTAGAGACGGGCTCCTTTAGCGCGTGCAATAAAGCGAGGTTGGCCTCCGACGGAGCGAAACGCGCGCACCGGGCTATTCACGCCTCCGGGAATCACGTCTTGGGCATCGGCAAACAGCTTGGCAGAACGAGTGGTTTTCATGATGGGCGCGCACAGTACCACGCAGTCGAACCTTGGTCAAGACAGAGAAGGTTCATGTCGTGTGATCACGCGGCCAGGGCATAAAATGTCTTAACGGGATACTTTTGTCAGGATTTTTCGATAGCACTGTGTCGCTACGAGCCAGGGGATTTTTGTAACCATTTGCAAATGTGCTGGGCAAATGTGCTGATTCTTGCTACCAATCAAGTGCGGCCCGATTTTTGCTTGAATAGAATAATCGGACACTATTAGGATTTCTTGAAAGTAAGTAAGGGCTCAACGATGAAGATTGTCTGTTCGTGGTGCCGGCAAGAAGGAAAAACCGAGCTAGTGGGCGAGAAGGCCCCTCTCGACGATGCGCGGGAAACGCATGGAATTTGCGCCGCTCATCGCCACGAAGTTGAAGCCCGCTGGCGGAGATCGCTTTACTCGGCCTCCCACTCTGGAGTCTCGACTAGATTGCCTTCTGCGTTCTTCCGCAAATTGAAAGGCCTGCTGAAGGCGACCAAGAAGATGGGCCCATAGGGCAGCTGCATCTTTTTGGCGATCTACCGGGAGTGACGCTCCCCTTTTCCCCTGGAACATCTTGAGCAACTGGTCGATCCCCCCGGCTTCAATCTTGCCGCTCGGCATCACTTTATCGATCACGTCAGGCAGCAAGCTAGACAGCTGAGTGCTCGCAGCATCGGGCGAGACGCAGGCCTTGCCTGCCAACTGGTTCAGAACATCACCCCTCAGGCCCTGCTTAATCTGATCCGGGGTGACGGGCATATTCTTACCCGTGCCCACCCAGGAGTTCACAATGTCGCCGAGTCCGGCCTTCTGGAATGATGGGACAAGACCAGCCAATCCCCCCACGCTGCTATTCTGTCCGAGCAAACTCGTGACAAGTTGCAACAGAGGGTTCTGTGCCGCCTGCCCTCCCATTGCCACGCCGGCTGCTTGTCCCAATTGATCCATGAGTCACATGGTTGATTCTTGTCAATACATGACAGATTCGTCGTCAACGAAATCTAGGAATGTGACGGGTTACGGGTGGGAGAGCACTGTCTCGTATTCGCCCCCCGAGTCAGCTCCACATTGACGTTTTTCATCCCCCAGTGGGCCCTCTTGGCTCTTTCCCGTTCGGATACAGCAAACAACACGTGAAATGGCGTCGCTCGTCGCGCGCCCATTCCCGCCTGTCCACTTCCCCAGGCCTCACCCGCATCGCGCAAGACCTCAAGAAAGGTTTCATACGCTGCTGTGTCGTCGGGCAACACATGGGCCGCATCGGTGATGAGAAGAATATAGCCTCTGGCCGGCAGCCATTCCAGATCAACCAGACATTCCTCCAAGGCGTCCCAGTTGTGGCCGAAGTAGTCGGGGAATTCCAATGCTCGCGCGAACTCCGTAAACAGATTGTCCAGCGTCTTGCAGTGACGGCCCTTGATAATTCTCACTACCAACCCGGTCGGTGGGCGAACGAGCGATTCGGCGCGTTGGTCGGCTGTGACCATCAGCAATGAGGTCCAGGGGGCTTTCGTCGATTGGAGATAGGTGGTCAATGCCACTGTATGTTTCGGAGTCATGGTCTCTCGTTCAATGGGATGAACGTTCGGTAATGGTTGCCGGTATAGTAGGCCTTTCCCGTATCTTGCTCGATGACGATCCGTTCTGCATCCCGCGAGCGGCCGCGTACTTTTGGGTTCACATCGTACTCGCGATAGTGGCCCGGGGGAAGGCGCCGCTCGCGATTCTGAAATACCCTGCCACCGATATATCCAGGCAGGGTGTTGCCTCCATGCTGCTGAATGGCCTCCAGCAGATCTTTGGCTTCTTGCAGGGAGTCCTTCTCGGCTCGATGCAATGGTCGATCGAGAGGCGATGTGCCATCGTGAAGCGCTGGCCTTGCAGGCAGCGCGGATGGGACAGCGGGAGACGAGACGGTCGGTTCAAGCGACGAGCCGGCATGGGGAGAACCTATAACACCGCAGACGAGTAGTCCACCAAGGACGATGAGTATTCTGTAAAACTTCCAAGCTCGATCCATAGTTTCACGCAGGTATCACGAGGCGAAGACGCACAGTGCAAACCCTAGCACCTACGATCTTAGAGGATCAAAGTGAGAGGTGCAGGACGTGATGCTGGAAATTATTGCTATCGCCTATCCGTCAGCGTAGCATCCACTGTATTCGTCTTGCTAAGGGTACGCCTCAGTCCGGCTTCTCCAGGCCGCACGGACGGAAACGAAGCCCTTCCTTACACCGGAACGAGCCAACGAGGTGCCGCGTGGAATCCGCAGCAGACCGGTTTGAGTTTGTGACAATCGAAGGACTCCTGGCCTACGGAGAGATGCTGGCGCGGCGCACTGCCGGTGAAGGCATTCTGTTCCCACCCACCCCAACCTCCTCAGTCGATCGACCACAGCGAACCCGTGACGCGATGGAAAAAATCAGGGCGTTTGTGCAGGGTACGCAAGGGTGTTTCCCTGGAGCAGAGGAATATCGGACGACCCGGCGCGTGGTGATCGAAGAGGGGTGCCGGGGCGATGAATTGGTGTTCTTTGCTGCCTGGAACGCGCTCCTCGCAGCAGGTGAGTTGGCTCCGCTCCTTCGCATGCCGATCACGTCAGTGCGGAAGCCGGTGCATCGCCGCCCGGTGGCGATCGTGCCGCGCGCACAACTGACGCCGCAGTTGGTCGAGGATCGAATCGTGCTGGACTTGGGCGAGGATCGGTTTTGGCTCTTGCCGCGCGATTTAACCGGCCGCACGCTTCTCTTCACGATGCGTCACGGGGTCTCGCGCATGGAGAGCGGCACCTATCGAGTCGGGCGCCGCCTCGCGAACCTGCTGGATCCTGAACGAGGCGTCCCCAAAGCCGACGCCGTCGGAGCAGCCCTGGCCCGGATGCTGGGCCTGGTGGGGCAGCAATTGGACTTACTGCACGTTCAGAATTATCTCGATCCGCGCACCTTCGTCCATCTGGTGAGCCAGAGCCCCAATACACGACAACTGTATGAGCGGGTAATCGCGGCGCTAATGCAGCCGCACCCTGCTGAGGCGCGTCTCCCGGCCTGCGATCCCGCGTTAGACTCTCAGGATTTCGGATGGGTCACAGGTCTGGAGAAGAAGGTGGAAGTCGAGGAGGCAGCCAAGGCATTCGGCGTGGACGCGCAGACGGCCAAGCGCCTGATCAAACATCCCCTCTACAGCTACCCGGGTGGGCATTCTTTCTTCGATGTCTATGTGGATATCGTCGATGGCTTCCGCCGGTTGGGTCGGTCCCACCAGGGGAAGGCCGTGTGTCTCTACAGCCACAGCTCCACGCTGCGAGCGCTCATGATCTATCTCGATCCCCGCCCTTTTCGCGAAGCCTTCACCGAGTTTGGCGAATATAAGGAGGGGCAGGATAACGTCGTCTTGCTGGCCTACGAACAGGGACTCTTATCCGGCTATTCCACCGCGGTGGGTTTATCAGCGCGAGAACGCACGGTGCGGGAGACCTGGGTGAAGGTCGAGCGAGAACGTAGAGACCGGATCACGCTCAAGCCCCGACAGATCAAGCGGATCGTCGCATTGGTCTCAGGTGGCGATTTCGCCGGCGCCGGCGCCGCGTTGAAAGAGTTGCGCGTAACAGGAAACCGGTTTGGCCTGGAAGTCCACTTCGTCCGTCACGGGTTCTTAGGTCTGGCCAACAACTGGATCAGCGCGGTGAGCGAGAACGATACTCGTGGTATGGGCAGCCATGCCAGTAGTCCGATTGGAAGCAGCCGCTTCGAAGATTTTAAGGACGAGCAGGTGCAACAGGCCACCATGCGGCATCTTCGGCCCTATATGGAAGATGGCGCCTTGGTGGTCATTGGTGGGGACGGAAGTCTTCGAGGCGCGCGGGCGCTCTACGAAGGATTTGGGGTTCAGGTGGTAGGGATTCCTGGCTCGATCGACAATAATCTCGCGGGAACAACCTCCCTGGGTTTTCACTCGGCCGTGTCTCTGGCGAATCTATCCATCGAGTCGCTGAAAGCGACCAGTTCCGCCATGGGCAGCGTTTTTTTCGTTGAAATTATGGGGGCTGGGTCCGGCCATCTTGCCCTCGCCTGTGCGTATCAGGCCAGGGCCGAAGGCATCTTGATCAACGAACATCCCGATCCCGACGCCTATATCGACGACTTCATCCTGGGCACGCTCAAGCGCACCTTGGGCGTCCCGAACAAAAGCCATCTGTTTGTGGTGGCGGAACAGACACCCCACCGCCATCACCCGGACGGCGGCGTGCGGGGCCTTGTCGAGTATGTCGCCGGTACGCTCACCACCTGGCCACAGTTTCAGGCGCGCCCCGGTGAATATCGCCTCGCCCCTACGACCAAAGCCACGATCCTCGGGCACACGTTGCGGGGGGCGCCCCCGACCCCAGAGGACAAGACCATCGGACAAGATCTGGCCTACGAGGCGATTCGCCGTCTTGTGAAGGAGCCGGAGCGGGTCGTCGGGTGTATGTTGGCCTATCGAGGGCCAGGCGCCATTGAGGCAATCCCACTCCACGCGGTGGCGCCGAAGCAGTTCGACTGGGATATTTTCGCCCGAATGCACGGAAGCGAGCTGCCGTAGCGAGGTGAATGGAGCGTGGCCTCTCACCGCGAAGGCCCTGCTCTGAGTCCTACTTCCTCATCATCGCAGGGCGATTCCATCATGGATGAACTGGGCGGCCTGAGTCTGAAACAGCGGTTGCGTTGTGGGCTTCGTGGCCGTTTGCTAGAATCGCGATTCTGGACATCATCGCGAGAAAAGCGGGAAAACCGCGACGAGCATCCCGATAGACCGATTTCCACTGACAGCCTGTTCTATGCGTAAAGCTAAAATCGTATGCACGATTGGCCCCGCCAGCGATTCACCTACCGTGTTGGATCAGCTCATCGAGAGCGGGATGGACGCGGCGCGACTCAATTTTTCCCATGGGACCCACGAGTCGCATGCGCGTGCGGTCAAGGCTCTTCGCGACGCGGCGGGTCGTCGGTGTGTCGCAGTAGCGATCATCCAGGACCTGCAAGGACCGAGAATTCGTGTGGGAGATGTCGATCGGGCCGGGCTCGATCTCCTTGCCGGTCAGACGGTGAGGCTCGTGACGACTCTGCTCCGGTCCGGCGGTCAACTCGGCGCGCGCGCGATCGCACCATCGGGCATGCAAGAGATCCCGGTGACATACCAATACCTGGTGCGGGATGTCCGGCCAGGCGCCCGCATCCTGATTGACGATGGGCTCATCGAGCTGACGGTAGATCGGATTACCGGCGGCGCCGTCGAATGCGGAGTCGTGACAGGGGGACGACTCACCTCGCATAAGGGCATGAACCTACCGGATACTCGCATCAGCGCGCCTACGCTGACAGACAAAGATCGGGACGATCTCCGGTTCGGCATCGCGCAGGGGGTGGACTATGTGGCTCTCTCGTTTGTGAGAGGGCCAGATGATGTGGTCGCCGCAAGGAAGTTCATGGCAGACTGGGGCGGCGACATACCGATTATTGCGAAGATTGAAAGGCCGGAAGCGGTTGAGTGTTTGGACGCGATTCTCGATCAGGCGGACGGCGTGATGGTAGCGCGGGGCGATCTGGGAGTAGAGATGGGACCGGAGGCGGTTCCGCTCCTTCAGAAACGCATCATCGCCGAAGCCAATCGCCGCCGCCGCCTCGTCATCACGGCCACGCAGATGTTGGAGTCCATGACCCATCACACGCGCCCGACCAGGGCCGAAGCATCGGATGTGGCCAACGCCGTGCTCGATGGGACCGATGCCGTCATGCTGTCCGCAGAAACAGCGATCGGACAGTACCCGGTTGAAACGGTCCGTGTCATGGATCGCATCGTTCGAGCCGCAGAGGAGGGGACTCGATCAGGATATCGGCGCTCCGCCGATACACCACAGGGGGGAGGCTCATTCCCGGAAGCCATTTGCCATTCGGCCACTTCGGCAGCGTCAACCATCGGGGCGAGCGCCATCGTGGCATTTAGCGAACAGGGTACGACGGCGCGCTTGCTCTCGAAGCAGCGCCCCGACGCGTCGATTATTGCACTGACCCCATTTGAAGCGGTACGTCAGCGGATGGCGCTGTACTGGGGCGTGGTCCCCCATACCATGCGGCAGATCGCTCAAACCGATGAGCGGATCGATGAAGCAGAGCGTCGCCTGAAGACCGAAGGACTGGCGACAACGGGACAGCGGATTGTGATTTTATCCGGCACCAGGATCGGTCAGCCTGGGGAAACTAATTTGATGAAGTTGCACACAGTCGGGTGAACGGAAGCGGCTGAGTAGGCCTTGCGTCCGCAGCGCCCGCGAACTGAGATCTTCTTTGCCGGACGCGCGCAAGGCACGCGTCCTCAGTTCCCCCAGGAAGAGTAAAGATTGGAAGAAACAGAGACATGATCACACCAAACCCTGTGGGGCGGCTCCTGTGTATTCTGTGTCAGGTGCTTGCCCTGGTGTTGACGGTCGGCGATGGGCTTGCGCAGACCGGAGCCCTGAAGCAGTCGCCGTCCGACGTGGTGAAACGCTATGTGGAACTCGATCATAAGGGAGCGCGGCTCGATGCCATGTCGATCGAAACAGTCGCGTCCTACACAGGCTGGAATGAGGAGCCGGCGTGGGGCCATGTCGTCGTGACACGAGGGTTTGTGGTGGCGGAGCAGTATCGTCAATGGGAGGTGATCGATCGACTGGAAGTCGTGATTCCAGTGACCTTTCAGGTCATCGGCTCCGTGTATCTGGAAACTGCCGGGTTCGTCCAGGAGGTTGAGACGGAAGAGGTGCGATTTCGCGTGAAAGGCGTCAAGAATCGATGGAAGATTATCGAGCCGATGATTCCCCCTCACGTGGGACAGAAGCGGATGGTGAATTTTGTGCGCGAAGCCTGGGGGAAAGAAACCGATCCGCTAAAACGAGATCGTCTGAAGGCGTTACAGGACGAGTTACGAAAGGCAAAGGAATGATGGGGAAGACCTCGGTCGAGCTGTTGATCTTCGATCTGGATGGGACACTCATCGAGTCCAAGTGGGACATTGCGGCATCGGTCAATTTCACGTTGGCCGAGCTGGGGCTGCCGCAGCGTCCCATTGAGGAAATCTTTGGGTTTGTGGGGGATGGGGTGAAACAGTTGTTGCGCTTGTCGCTCGGCGAGGACGGTCGGGTCACCTTCGAGGAGGCGTTACGGGTGTTCAGGAGCCAGTACTTGGCCCATTGCCTCGATCGCACGACGTTCTATCCCGGCATTGGAGAGATGCTCACGCATTTCGCAAACAAGCGGAAGGCTGTCGCCACCAACAAGTCGATTGAGTACACCAACGCGATTCTCCAAGGGCTGGGAGGCCATCATTTTCACTGCATTGTCGGAGGCGACCACGGGTTTGGGTTGAAACCGGAGCCGGGTATGCTGTTGCATGTGATGGAACAATTGAACGTGCCGAAAGAACAGACCGTGCTCATCGGGGACAGCACCAACGACATCAACGGCGGGCATAATGCCGGGATTCGTGTCTGTGCGGTCGGATACGGCATGGGGAATCGCACCAAGATGGAAGCCTGTCGCCCAGACTGGTTTATCGAACGGCCCGAACAACTGATGGAGCTATTCATATGACAATCGAATCGTTGAACGTATCTCGTGAAGCGTATCTCGCAACAAGAAGTACTCGACGAAACACCGATGTGAAAAGATCCCGCTGGCGCCTCAGCATTCAGTCCTTAGCTCTTCCCACGCTTCACGCTTCACGCTTCACGGTTTTCTTGCTTGCTACGGCTCTCAGCCTGAACCTGAACCTATCGCATGCGGCCTCGTTCGGGTTGGCGGATCGTGTGGTGGAGCAGAGACTGGCAAACGGGTTGACCGTGCTCATGGTCGAACGGCATCAGACACCGGTGGTTTCGATCAATATGACGTTCAGGGTCGGGGGCGTCAACGAACAGGTGGGGCAAACCGGCCTGGCGCATCTCTACGAACATATGGCGTTCAAGGGCACGAGGACGGTCGGAACGAAGGATTACGAGAAAGAACGCCCCATTCTCGATGAGTGGTTTCGCGTAGGGACCGAGCTGGATCAGCGGCAACGAGCACTCGCACGGAAGAGTCAGGAGAGACCAGCCAGTTCTGAGAATCAGGCAACCATCGAGAAGCTGCAGACACGATTTACCGAACTGCAAGATCAGGCGGGACAGTTCGTCGCGGGCAATGAAATGGCCTTGCTCTACCAACGACACGGAGGAGTCGGGCTCAATGCAGCGACCGGGAAGGACCTGACTCGTTACATGATCAACCTCCCAGCAAACCGTCTGCCTCTGTGGGCGGCGCTCGAATCCGATCGCATGGCGCATCCGGTTCTTCGCGAATTCTACAGAGAACGTGGCGTGGTGATGGAGGAGCGGCGGTTGCGGATTGATGACAGCCCCGTTGGGCTGTTATACGAAACCTTCACGTCGGCTGCCTTCCGCGCACATCCGTACGGCATTCCGACGATCGGCTGGGAGTCGGACATCCTCTCACTCACACCGGCCGATACGGAAGCCTTCTTCAAGGCCCACTATGGCCCCGACAATGCGACGATTGCCATCGTGGGCGATATCAATCCGAAGGACGTCATGAGGCTGATCGAGCGCACGTTCGGCACGATACCGGCCGCGCCTCCGCAGCCTCAACTCGTCACCGTTGAGCCGCCTCAACGAGGGGAGCGCCGCGTGGAAGTGGAGTTCGATGCCGAACCGTCACTGGTCATCGGGTTTCACAAGCCGGCGTTGGGCCATCCCGACGATTATATCTTCGACGTGATCGACACGGTACTGAGCGACGGACTCACGTCACGGCTCTATACGAGCCTGGTCCGTGAGAAACGAATTGCCGCTTCGGTCAGCTCCGATTCGAACTATCCGGGGGTCCGCTCCCCAAATCTGTTCATTTTCAATGCGACGCCGCTCGCGCCCCATACGACGGCAGAAGTCGAAGCGGCCATCTATGCCGAGATTGAACGGCTCAAGACGGAGCCGGTCTCTACCAAGGAGCTTGAAAAGGTGCTGAATAATCTCGATGCCGATTTGGTCCGGGCGCTTCGATCGAACGGAGGCCTCGCCTCTCAGTTAGCGTTGTATCAGACGGTGGCGGGAGACTGGCGCTACGCGTTACAGTCTCGGGACAAGATTGCCGCCGTCACGCCGGCCGATATCCAGCGTGTGGCCACTGCCTATTTCACGAAATCAAACCGAACGGTGGCGACGTTGGTGAAGAAGGCCGGAGTAAAACATGTCGCGATAGCGCCGCAGCACGAGGTGACGCGATGATGAACGTGAAGCGTGAAGCGTTAGACGTGAAGCGAGGGTTTGTCGCACTGGGCATGTTGGCCATGATGATGCTCGTTCCGCTGATGTCTGCCTGTACCGGAGACCGTGCGCTGAGCGATCCCAGGCAGATGACATTTAAGACGGTAGAATTCACCCCGCCTGAACCGGATCGTGTGGTGCTCGAGAACGGGATGATCGTCTATCTCCTGGAGGACCATGAGTTGCCCCTGGTCAGCGTCACTGCGACCATGCGAACAGGCGGCTGGCTCGATCCAGCAGACAAGATCGGACTGGCGTCGCTGACCGGTTCTGTCATGTGGACTGGTGGGGGCGGCGGTCTGTCGGCTGAGAAAGTGAACGAGGAGCTCGAACAGTTCGCCGGGAGTCTTGCCATCTCGATCGGACGGCAGTCCGGTTCCGCATCGCTCGATGTGCTCAGCAAGGATGTGAAGCGGGGGCTCGAGATTTTTGCCGGACTCATTCGGTCACCCGCATTTGAACCGACCCGGGTTGAACTGGCCAAATTACAGATCGTCGAAGGGATTCGCCGCAAGCACGATAATCCCGGTGCGATCGTCGGACGCGAGTTCGTCAAACTCCTGTACGGGGCCGATCACCCGTCGGCGCGCGAAAGCAGCATCAGGTCTATCACCCGCATCACCAGAGACGACTTGGTGAACTTTCATCTGAAGACCATTCATCCGAACGGCGTCATGCTAGGTGTGACGGGCGACTTCGATAAGTCCGCAATGCTGACCCTCCTGCGCGACGTGTTCGGCGATTGGAAAAAAGGCGAGGTGCCGGTGCTGACAATTGCCGACGTGCCTCAGGGCCAGGCGGCGAAGCCCATTGTACGGTTCGTGAACAAAGAGACCTCGCAGACGCATCTCCGCCTCGGTCATCTGTCGATCAAAGAACAGGATCCTGACTATGTGGCCTTGGCGATCGCGAACGACATTCTGGGCGGCAGTTCGTTTCGCAGCCGTCTCTTCAATGACGTGCGGACCAAGCGAGGCTTGGCCTACTCGGTCGGCAGCCGCTTGAATTCCGGGGCGCACGATCAAGGGGTCTGGCTGATGCGCGCAGAGACAAAGCTGCCGTCGACGCAAGAGGTCACCGCTCGGTTTGTCGCGAACATGGAGCGGATGCGGACGGAGTTGGTGACGGACAGCGAGCTGGCAGAGGCGAAAGAGGCGTATGTGAATTCGTTTGTGTTCTCCTTCGCCAGTCCGTCCGCAATCGTGGGGCGGTTGATTGAGCTCGAATACGACGGGCTTCCCAAGGATTTTCTCCAGCAATTGCGTGCCCGCGTCGTCGCGTTGACGAAAGAAGAGATCCTGGCTGCGGCGACGAAACATTTCAACCCAGAGCGGCTGACCATTGTTGCCGTTGGCCCTGGTGAGGCCCTGCCGAAGTTGCTATCGGGGTTCGGAGACGTGAAGGAAATTAAGTTGGCTCCGGAGAGCTGAGAGAAGATGGACGGGTGGTCCGTTGATCTCCTGTGCTCGCGCAACGCGCGGCCTCAGAAGGCCCTCGTTGGACGCGCGCAGTGGGAGATCAACAGGCCACCCGCCATGGGGAATGAAAGCTTCCGGAACTTTGTGTGGATGCAGTCAGAGGATCTCGACAGTCGATATGTCGGAGAGGTGAATGACTCGCCGAAGCTATCTTGCGCTATTCGCCACGTGCCATAAGCCATTAGCTCTGAACTTTTATGCCGCTTGAAGACGATTTCTCCGACATTATCAAGAAGGCGCGAACCGGCCAGGGATTTTCAGTCGCGGATGTGACGCGGATGACCGGATTGCCCGGCGGGAACATTACCGCGTTGGAGCGCGGTGTTTGTCCACCTGATCGCTCTGATGTGAAGGCTCTGGCTGAGGCGTTAGGGCTCCGTCCTGGCCCGCTGGAGCAGATTGGGGTCGAGAAGTGGGAACCGGTTGCCCAACAGCCGATGACCTGGGTGGAGAGGATACAGGGGTCGATCAATGGCTATGGTGTGCAGGGTTATGTGGTCCATGATGGCGGGGAGGCAGTGCTCATCGACACGGCGTACAATGCGCCGGCGATGATCGAGTTCTTGTCTCGGCACCGCCTGCGCCTCCTGGGGATATGTCTGACGCACGGACATGCGGATCACGCCGACGGAATCGAACAAATTTTGAAGTTTCGTGAAGCGCCGGTGTATCTCGGAACGGAGGATGTCGATCTCCTGAGCTGGCGGCCGCCCGTTGCGCAGCTGAATGCACCGGAACATGGTCAGACAGTGATGGTCGGGCGTTTGAGCGTCCACTGTCTCGCCACGCCGGGGCATACCCCCGGTGGGATTTGCTATCGTGTAGATGCTGACGCGCAACGAATCTGCTTCGTCGGCGATACGTTGTTTTCTGGATCCATTGGCCGCTCGAATCCCAGCACGTTGTATCAGACCCATCTGCAATCGGTTCGGACTCAGGTCCTTGGGTTACCGCCAGACTATCGATTGTTGCCTGGTCACGGACCGGCCACAACGGTCGGCGAAGAACGAGACCATAACCCCTTCGCATCGGATCATTGAGGCAGGATGCTGAAAAAGTCTGCCAGCGTCGTTCTCGCATCGTTCAGATCCTCAACGTACCCCAGAGGGTACGCCTCCGGTCTTCACTCGCTGCGGCCTTGCCGGACAGTCTTTTTGAGCATCCTGCGCGCAGTTTTCCTGTTCTTCTAGACGTGCGGGCCAGTGAATTCCTGTTGCGTCACGATAGCTTTGTGGCAATCTGTTAGAAGATGATTCTATGAGTCTCGACCAGCGGAGCGACGACCAACCGATCCGCAGCGGAGAGTTGCCGGTCGTGGTGGGGCCGTCTGAGGATCTCAGTCGTCTTTCCCCAGACCACGAATTTGAGGAGAGCCCCTTCTCGAAATGGATTCTTCCGGTCAGCCTCTTTGCGGCGACGATCTTTACTACCCTGTGGGCTGGGGCCTATCAGGCGTACAACGGGCCGATCCGTGGACCAGTAAATTTGCTGCTCGAACAGCCCGACGCGCTCTTGCTCGGGATTCCCTTCGCCGCCACGTTGCTGGTCATTCTGGTGACCCATGAATTCGGCCACTATGCGCTCTCCCGTATTCACAGGGTTCCGGCGTCGTTGCCGTTGTTTATCCCGGGGCCTCCGTACTTCATCGGCACCTTCGGCGCGATCATCCGCCTGCGCGGGCCAATCGTCAATCGGCGCGCGCTTTTCGATATCGGCGTGGCTGGTCCCCTGGCCGGCTTTCTCGCCGCGGTGGTGGCACTGGTCATTGGCTTGAACCTGTCGACGGTCATCGATCGGACGGCGACCCATGGATTACAGTTGGGTGAACCGTTGCTTTTGCAATTCATCGCCTGGCTGGTGGTTGGATCTGTCCCACCTCAGGCAGATATTGTCTTGCATCCGATCGGGTTTGCCGCCTGGTTCGGTCTGTTTGTGACGTCGTTGAATCTCATTCCCATCGGCCAACTCGATGGCGGACATGTGGCCTATGCCCTATGGGGCAAGCGCCAACGCACGATGGCGTTTGTCATGGTGCCGATCTTGATTGTGCTGGGATACATAGGCTGGCAAGGCTGGTGGGTTTGGGCCTTCATGGCAGGGCTGTGGGGTTTAGGGCATCCCCCAGTACACGATCTTCATATACCGTTGGGCCGAAAGCGGATCGCTGTCGGATGGATTGCGGTTGCCGTGTTTGTGCTGACTTTTGCGCCGGTTCCTTTCTCATTCCATTAACGGAATGCTCAAACAGTCTCTGTTCTCACCCACCCAGCCCTGGCGTCTACTTCACCCGCCCACCCTGAGGCTGCCAAGACATCCTCTTTGCCCAGGGACGCGCCCATTCCCATGCGTCGTTCTCGCCTCGAAAGGATCCTCAACGTAGCCCACTCGGAGAACAAACTGTCTTGGCAGCTTGGGATGGACGGGTGAAAAAGTTGCGCGCACTCGAGGATCGACCAGGCTACCCTTGAAAATGAAATGAAGAATTGGGAAGACGCGCGCAGTGGGAGCCCAAGCGGGCCACCTCCCGTGAAGAGAAACGGAAACAAGCAAGCTTGGGAAAATCATTCAGGTGGATGATGGTCGCTCGATGCGCGCAGTGAAGGGCAGCCTGCCTGCTCCCCTCAGGGCAAAGTCGAGAAAGCGGAAGGGCGGTTTTAAGTTCCAAGTGCAACGGGTGAATGATGGCGCAGGTGCGCAGAGACTTCCCGGGGCGTGGCGAAATTGTGACATTGTCTCGACCGCGTATTCAGCCGATGGGCGATGGCCATCAACTTGCGCTGGGTGTAGCCAGACAGGTCCGTGCCCTTGGGCCGGTACTGGCGCAGCAGGTCATGCAGTTCGTGCTGGACGTTCCGATGGTCACGCCGGTCTGGCAGGCAGGCCGCCAAGTCCTCGGTTAGCGCCAGCCGCTCGTCCAGGGCTTTGAGCAGGAGGGCTCCGCCATCTGTACTCGCGTGTTCCGCGTCGAAGCGCGCCACCACGGCTTCATCTTCTGATGGAATTCCAAGATCAGCTGGGGTATACAGTCTGTCGCCATCGAGTCTCCTCCCGGTTATGCGTGGAAACGTCTAGACACCGCTCCTATAGCATAGTGTGGAGCCTCGATGGCTTTTTTGTTGCCGCAGTCATGAATTATTCAGGCTAGCGGCGCTGTTAAGGCACCGGCAACCGCAAGGGCCAGTCACCGAGAGGCTCCGCCTACGCACCGCGCCACATCTCGACTCTACGGACGGTTCGTCGCGAAATCGCGCAGTCGCCAAGCGACCGGCGAGCCTGCCCGCCGAAGGCTTGTCGTAGCAGTGAATCCGCAATTACAGCAGAACTGTTCATAAATAATGCGGGTTAGGCTGTCTCATCGGTTGCCCACTCCCTGACCGCCGTCGACCCGACAGCCTCCTCTGCGGCTTGCCGAGGGCCTGGCACGCGACCGTCAAGAAGCAACCTGTTGTTCTCGCTACCCACCGTTATTCTCTCGGGTTATGTGAATCCCTTGAGCTCGAAGGTGTTTGTTCACACGTCCACCTCCAAGGTCTTCCGCCCTTCACCCGTTCAAGATCTTCGACCGGTTTCTGCCCTCCCAGTACCTGGCGGTTCGGGATCGGCTCACCGGGCCCCTTCAGCCCCTGATCGAGGCTGCGCATCCAGCGGTACAGCTGAGCCGCAGGCATCGCGTATGCCCGGCAGGCTTCTTCCACAAGTACACCGGTCGTCCATTCCTGCAACAGCGCCAGGTTCTGCTCGCCGCTCCATCGGCGCCTTCCACCACACCCACTCTGGACAGGGTTCATCTGAATTCCATTGAGCACTCCTGACTTATGATTCCGGTCCAAATAGTACGTGGGACACGATGATTGCCTTGATAGCGTCTGCGGAAGGGGGACTCAAGAGTCATCATGATGTATAGATATTCTCTATCGACATGCAATAAATTATCAATTGGACCCCTTGTCAATGGTCGGCTATCCTCCTTGTAAGCTTACGGGATGATCCGTAGCGAGGTCACTTCAAACTATCAGGAGGTCGGTATGAGTGCAAAGACCGTGTTCAAGATGGGGTTTCTGTCCATGATTGCCGCGATAGGATTGTTCGGAGCGTCGAACGGATTCGCAGACACTGGGCACACCACGAACAATTTCGAAGGTGTGACGGCTAATACAGGTGTGAAAGCCCGGGCGCTTGAAGCGACTGAGGACACGCGGGTTGTGTCGGCCGACATGCAGATTACGGAGACTCCTGCGCCGCGTGACCAGGTGGTGGACTCCGAAGGGAACATCTATCGCCTTACCCCGCTTCAGACGCAAAGGGGTAGCCCTCAAGATGATCAATGCCCAAGGCGGCAGATTCGGATGGGTCACCATCTCAAATCAATTTCTGAATGCCCTGAATAAACCTAACCCGAACGATTCATGGGTGACACACAAACGCAACTCACTCAATAGCGATGCCAATCGACCGTTTGTGACACATCGGCCATCACTCGGGCAATGCAGTACGACGACCTAACCGTGGTTCTGAAGGAGGCTGAGAACGAACGGCGCGTCATGGTTGAACGGACGTAGGAAGGATTGGCATGAAGTCTGGCCCACCGCCTGATGGAGCGGCTTGAAATTGCTGTAGGACCGACCCGGCGCGTCGTAATGTTCTTGGAGTCGGGTAAGCGATTGATTTCGGAATTCGCACTATTCTGTGCCGGGCGACAGAGAGCCATGGGTTGCTTGAATCTTCCTGCAGCTGGTTTGAAGGCGGATGATCGCGGGTGTCTGACCGTCGATCGGGAGTACCGCACGCCGTGCCCCATATTTTCGCCGCAGGCGACATAATCGGTTTTCCCAGTCTGGCGACGACTTCCTCGGAATACGTCCGGCTGGCGGCCTGTTACGCGTTAGGCGTGGAGGCCAAGCCCATGGCCCACTTTTCCATCGGCATCTATTCCATTCCAGAGGTTTCAATGGTTGGCAGAGAGAGCACGAGGTGACCAGTCGTAAGGTTCCATTCGAAACAGGTGCGGCGCGCTATGGGGAGATCGCGCGGGGCCGCATCCTCGGTGACGACAGCGGTCTGTTGAAGATGCTCTTTCATCGAGGAGATCATCGCCTCCTCGGCGTGCACACCATCGGGACCAGCGCAACCGAGTTGATCCATATCGGGCAAGCCGTGCTGGGACTCGGCGTGGGGCTGGACGCCCCTGATCCCGCCGGATCGGCAGCCGCAGGAACGGACATGCCCGGCGGCCCCGCGTGGCAGGATTTCTACGGGGCGCTCGGTCGCTGACAGCATGCGCCGCACGAAGCGCGGGCGACGCCTGTACGCCAAACGAAACGTCACGGTCCAGCCGGTCTTCGGTCAGATCAAGCAGGGACGTGGGCTCCGACCGTTCTTGTTACGCGGCCATCCCCAAGTCTGCGGCGAATGGGCGCCGATCTGTACGACCCACACCGTGCTGAAGCTCTGGGGGAGCACAACCCGCCGCCGCCCAGTGCCTTCGGTCTGCGGGGATGAGCGGTGTGACGAGCGGGAACCACGGAGCCGGAGGATTCAGACTATCCCTGGCCGTCTATCCGTGTGCTAGCGCTAAGGAAGAGGAAGCCTGATGCAACGCTCTCAATGTCGGACAGGCTCCTAGGCGAGTAGTTTCTGCCGTGCCGATTCGACGATCGCCAAGACGGTGGGGTGCTTGAGGCGCCGTTCCACCGTGAGTGCATAGAAGCGCCGTTTCACCGATTCTGGTCGACCCACAATCTGCACCTGATACTGCCGACAGATTTCTTTTTCCATAACGGTGACGCCGGGGAATATCCCGTAACCTTCGCGACCAAACGCCTGCAAGGTTCCGCTGTCGTCAAACTCCCCAACGACGACGGGATGGAGGTTTTTCAGGACGAACCACTCATCCAGTAACTGCCGCAGTACGGTGTGGGAGGTCGGTAGTAAGAAGGGGGCGCTTTCCAATGATTTTGGAAACCGACCGCGAAAACGGGCCGCAAGCTTGGCGGTGGCGAACAGCGTGACACCCGACTCCCCCATTAAATGGCTATAGACATGTACCTTGATGTTTGGAGGCGCCATGGTGTCGGCGATGACGAGATCCAGCCTGTGGATTGACAGGTCGGCCACAAGTTGGTCCAGCTTGTCCGCCAAGCACACGATGTGGATGGCCTGCGACGGCTTAAATGTGGATTTTAGCAACTGTGAGGCGAATTGCTTGGGCACGGCGTCGGCGATCCCGACGACCAGCCGCACGGGCCGACCGACGCTACGGCTTTTGATCGTGCTCATAAAATCCTGCCCGAGAGAGAAGATGTCCTCGGCGTATTTGAAAGCGACGCGTCCCATCTCCGTCAACACCAGGTATCTGCCTGAACGCAAAAATAGTTTCTCGCCCAGCGTGTCTTCCAGCGCCCGGAGCTGTACGCTGATTGTCGGCTGAGTCAGGCGCAACTCCTCGGAGGCCTTCGCTATGGTTCCGTGTTTGGCAACCGACCAGAAATACAAGAGGTGGTGATAGTTCAACCATTCCATAGGGTAGAGTATAGATCGAAATAGCCGATGACCTCCAGGTCAGTGTACCTATTTTTCAAAGCGGCGGTTCGCTGCTATCGTGGTGACGGGTGGAGCGGCGCACACATGAAGTTCCCCGCAGCAGCCTACTCCGCCGAAGTAGCCACTTCGGCTACGAAGGCCGGAAGCTGCGGGGAATCGCACGTTCATCTCGATGGCCGAGGTCCAACAGATCATCGAAGCCTGGCGGCTCGACTATAACCAGCGCCGCCCTCATAGCTCATTCGGGCACCTGATCCCGAACGAGTTTGTCGCACAAAACAGGCCCTACAAACCGTCGAAGATGTCGTCTGCTCTGGTTAAGGACTGTCTCGTTACGAGGCCAATGTCTCTGCCGGATAGTTCTCCCTATGGAGCGCTCAGATGGGGGGGGGGGAGCTTACGGAAAGAAGTTCAAAACCGTTTTGCCGCAGCTTGCTGGGTTAGGGATGTTGTAAGAAGTAGGCTTTGGCCAAGACGTCCTTGACGGCTAGACTAACGTAATTACGCCCCTCTTCTATATTCTCTCGCATGGCCTTGCATGCCCCCGACATATCCTTAGTTTCGATACAAGCCAAGATTTTTAAATGATGATGACATGTGACTTCAGTCCGTTCTGGCCTGCCGAAGTCACTCATGCGAAAAACATGTAGCCGTTCGTTGATGGCGCGGAGCTCCTCAATAAGCGTCTCGTTGCCAAGCGCTTGAGCAAGTGCTTCGTGAAACTTGGTGTCTAACTCAGCAAGCTCCTCAATTTTTGGAGGAGGGCCGTTCAGCAAGGCCGTCCAGGTTTGCTTCAGATCCTCTATCTCCTTGATCGGTTCACTAGATTGGGCTAACTGTTCCACCACGAACAATTCCAGTGCCATTCGAACATCATATATTTCCAGAATTTTGTGAGGGCTTAATTGTTTGATGGCATAACCGTGGTGGGGTATTTGATTTAAAAATCCGTGCGTCGCCAGTTCGCGCAACGCCTCGCGCACCGGACTGCGGCTGACACCGAATTCCTTGCAGAGGGCCTCTTCGGTCAGCCGGTATTCGTGGGGGTATTCCCACCTGATAATCCGCCCTTTTAGTGTCGAGACAATCGATGTACTGCGACTTGATTTTTTTCTTTCTTTCATTCGATCAATCCACCCATCAACCTGACCTTTTCGCCGACTGAAATAGGCCCAACGCACTTCCGCTCTGAAATTCCTCGTAACAAACGGACAAGACCACATCGGCGGCAGCGGATTCTGAAGTTGTTTCAATGTCTCTTCAGCAAAATTCCCTCTCGTGATGTACTGCCGACACTCACCATTTTGACCGTAACACAATCAACCCCCAACCTCTGATAGGATTTCGAGAAATTCGCCGCAAGGCAAATCAGTCACATAAAGATCCAGGTGTGAGAGAGGCGGGGAGAAAAAACAGAAATCCACAGAGAACGTGTCGGTTTCCCCCAATGGGGAGAATTTTCAGTGAATCGCATCTTCTTAGAACTGCCACTGTAAGCCCACCCTGAATGCACGGAACTTATCGCCCAGCACAAGACCGGGGGCATAATTGAGCTTGTTCACGGTTTCGAGATTGCCATACTGCCAGTGTGCCGAAATGCTCGCATAGACACCATCGATGACGTAGTTCACCCCAGCTTCAACTTCATCGCGATTGGTGCTGCTCTCAGGATGAACAAAGTATATCTCCGATAGGGCTGGAACGTCCCGATCCCAACCTCCTGCGGAAGCAGATACATACCGTACATGGTGTATGACTGCCCGCGAAATGTACAGAAGCAGTCGCCTGGAGCGGCAGCAAAGGCCTCGACGTTGAACGTGAGCACGCCCTTGTCCATGTTGTTACCGAATGGTTTCTCAAACAGGAGATCGGAGGCACAAGAGGTGAAATCGGAAGGATTAGCGAATGAACCGGCTCTTTTTTTCTGATGGTCTCACCTACCGCGATCGCGAGAATATCACCGGCTGTACCGATATAGGTACCCTGGGTGTAGTAACCAGGGTTCTTCTCTGGGTTCACGAAGTTGTAGGTGAGCCGTCCAGCGTACTTCAGGCTGTTTTCTAGATTAGGTCCGCCACCTGCTGACCGCAGACCCCGGAACACGCCCAGGGAATATTGCAGATGTCCAACTCCTGGATAGACTTGCCCCCCCAAAGTCGCGCCGTTGTCACGGCTAAAGAGAACAGCCCCATCTGGGCCGAAGTTCGAGTTGAAGTCTGCGGGGGTGAAGGGCATCTTAAAGGTGTCCAAGACCCCGTGGAAGAATGGGCCATTCAGTTCGCTACGCTCTCCTGTCACTAACATGCGCCAGACCCAGAGGTTCACGTACTGATGAAACTCGAATTGTGCGATCGCATCGGCTACGCCGATCGTAGAATTACTCCCGAATGAACCGCCACCTCCGACTAGAGAACAGACTTATGGATCTGCCCGTTTATATTTCCTTCATTGCGTGCCCAGCACTTTCTTGTTCCGGGCTAACCTGCCAAAGAACAATGCCAGTCCTGGAACCAGCATCGCATACACCAGCGCCGACGACACGGAGACCCAGGCAGTGTCACCTGTAGCAACCGACAGAGCCGTCGCCTGCGTCTCTGCGTCTGACAGGATGGCAAGGGGAATCAGCGCCTCTCGCCCCCTGCGTTGTCCTACGTTAGAACGTCTTCGAGAACTTCACCTTGTAGAAGTCTATGTCGTTGACCACGTCTTTGCCGCCTGTGAACCGGAAGAGTAGTCCCTCAAGCAACTTCACTTCGGCATAGGGTCCGACCCAGCTGTAAAAATCCATCTGGGCGCCGGGGGCGCTGTTGTCCCGCGTGGACATAAACTGCTCATAGTGGCCGCCGACCGAAAAGATGTCGTTGATCCGGTAGCCGGCGTTGCCCCACCAGTACAGGAAGTCCCAGCTCCCGCGAGCGCCGATCGAGCCGGGCGGGTGTGTGGCTGATGGCACACCGCCCTCCTGCCTGAGCGCCGCGTAATAGGCCCCATAGAACTCGGCTTCGAGTTTTTCCGATAACCAGTTCGTCAAGAGACTCAACGTGTATCCTTCAAAGATGCTTGTGCGCTGGTTCACGCTCTCGCCCCCGGGGCCGCCCGCGGGCTCGCCGGTGCCCGGGAAAAATCCTCCACGGGACGAGAGGTACATGCCGTGGGTGAACCCGAACATCGGTGCGACCGATAGCTTCTTATCGAAATAGGTCAGGTTGACCCCCAGATCGGTTTGCACCCAGGGGTTGTTGTTGCCGGAGCCCAGGCCGGAGGTATTGGTCCAGAGGATGAGGTTCCAGGCGATGGCGAAATCCTCCCGTAGCTGGTAGGTCCCATATACGGAGGGATAGAATCCGAAGAATGAATCCGCATTGAGCCCCATCGTGACCGTCGCAGGGCTTTTTTTCTTCTCCATCTCCTGGGGAGGAGCAGCCTTCTTTTCAACCTCCACGACCTGCGCAGAAACGTGGAGCGCGTGCGGCAGAATTCCCAGAGTCAGAAATCCTATTAACAGTAATTGTCTGCTTTTTATCACAGCGGCGCCTCCCTATGTCCGGTTGATGATTCCCTTGTGCACTCGTTTTGGGATCTCTCATCTTGACATCATCGTCGCCACACACGCCGTTGTGTGTATTCTCCAGATCTTTCTCGTCCATTCGCTTCTCAACAGATATTTGTCCATGAATGGCGGCTTCTCAGTTTTTACGCCATGAATCCCTCCTCTATGAGCAAGCTGTTGTTGTTTGCCGGCGCCATGATCGTCGATGCTTGCTCGACTCCTGATATGTTGGCCAGCATCGCAGCGAGCTGCATCAGCGAGACTGAATTACAGTAGAAAGACAGATAACCTTGGCAGCCAGCGCCATATTGACAACCCCAGTTTCAAACGATCCGCAACATCTGATTCCACCTGACTCCCCGGCATTGCTGCATAGGGACAAACCAGGTCGCCCGCTGAATAGTGCGATTGATTGACAGTGACATTCGTGCAAAAATTTATCTTGACAACGGGCTTCTTCGTGAGCTATTTACGTATCCATAATTGAATACGTATCATGAATACATATAGCACATGGATAAAATTCTATGCAAGCCCTTAGTTCTAATAGATGGACTCCGACGAGCGGTTTGTTCGCATGTCGTCAGAATCCTCACATCGGAGGTTTCCGGCAATCTATGCAGGCGAGTAGCCCCAAACCAGGCGTGTCCTAACGTACCGCCACAATCAGGGGACTACGAGTGTGCGCGGTCGCCGCCGGGTGTGCGCCTTACAGACGCGATGCGGTCGGCCCCTCAAGGCATTGCTGGCATGCTCATGGCTCACCATGCTGGAAGGCCGTCCCAATATCGTGGCCATCGCCCTCAACGGCTGACCGTGGCTAGCCCCAGGTTCAGGGTTTCACGTTCTCTGACACTCATGTGCGTATAGCATGTCGTTGGCATGGCCACACCTGAGTCAATCAGGGACTGAAGTATTGTGCGTGGAATTAAAACTCAAGCGGTTAATAGTTAAGAGGTGCCTTCATGTCAAGCCAAATAGGCCAAGACACTTCCCATCCGGCAACTACCACGGTTGCTCCCGAGACACTTCACCGCAGCCTGACTGTGTGGAACAGCTTTACGCTTGGCTTTGCCATGGTGTCGCCAGTGGTGGGGCTCTACGCCATCATTGGCGTGCAGACGGTGGTGACGGGAGGCGGTTGGTTTGCCGCGCTGGCCATCTGTCTCGTGATGCAGCTGTTGGTGGCCACCGTCTATGCTGAACTATCCTCGCAGTTTCCGATTGCAGGCGGGGCGTACAAGTGGGCGCGGCAGCTTGGGGGGAGTGCCGTCGGACAATACTCCGGAGCCCTCTACGTCAGCTCGACCATCGCCATGCTCACCACGACCGCCTACACCGGCGGCATCTGGCTTGCGATTTTCTTCGGGTCGACGGGGGGGAGCGGTGTCATGATGGTGCTGTGGGGCGCTGTGTTTTTAGCGATCTGTATGGTGCTCAACCTGGTGCACGTCAAGGTATTCAAGCTGGTCATTGCTCTGGGTGTGTACGCCGAGGTGATTGGCTCGTTCGGCGTGGCGCTGCTGCTGTTTTTCTTTTTCCGGCAGCATCCATTTTCGGAGTTGTTCCAGCACCTGGGCACGGGGAGCGCACCCAGTCAAACCGCCGCATTTTTGGCCGCACTCGCCATTGCAGGCTGGGCCTTCATCGGGTTCGATGCCTGTTCCACCATCGCCGAAGAAACCCATGAGCCCAAGCGGATGGTTCCGCGCGCGATCGTTCTTTCCATACTATCAGTGGGAACAGTGGTGCTGTTCAATTCTGCCGCCCTGACGCTGGCCTTTAACCACGACACCCTGGCGACCACCAGCGCCACGTCCGATCCGATCACTCCGCTGATCAGCAGCAGCTTCGGCGCCTGGGCGGAGAAACCGTTTCTGGCGATCGTCATGGTGGCGTTTCTGGCGTGCGGGGCAGTCGTGGTGAACTATACGTCGCGCATTGTGTACTCCATGGCGCGCGAGGGCAACATGCCTGTTGCGCTCAGCCGGGTGACGGCCACCAAGACTCCGCGCAATGCCGTACTCTTCGTCGTGTTGCTCGCGGGGCTCGGGCTCCTGTTCGGGTTGAACGATCAGGCCGTGGCCACGATCATTGCCTTCGGCACAGGGGGATTGTACGCCATGTTCGCCATGACCACCGGGGTCGGGCTCTATACCCGCCTCACTGGCCGCTGGAATCCGGCCCTGGGCGAGCTGAAGCTGGGAGGCTGGGGGCTGGCGATTAATGTGGCGGCCTTCCTCTGGTCCCTGTTTGAATTCATCAACATCGCCTGGCCACGCGCCTATGCAGTTGCGCCCGACGCGCCGTGGTGGCAGCTCTGGGCGGTGCCGCTGGTCATGAGCATTATTTTAGCGATCGTGACGGTGCAAGTCTGGACCGGCAAAGCCAGCAGGAGTTCATCGACAGGATGATTCGATGACGAGAACGGTGGAGGAGGTTAAAACACTGACGCGGCCCGCAGTATACTGCGGGCCGCGTCATTTCAGCGGGGTGGCCTGCTTACAGTTTCTTTTTGCGGTTCGGCAGATGGCCGGAGCGCACTTGGCAGGCCAGGACGTCGCAGATCACGCGAGTGGCGAGCAGACTGGTGATCTCTGCTGCGTCGTACGGCGGAGAGCATTCCACAATCTCCATCCCGGCTAACGGTTTGGCGTCCGCGATGATCTGAAGGAACTTCAGCACTTCGCGTGGCAGAAATCCGCCTGGTTCCGGCCAGCCGGTTCCCGGCACGAAGGCGGCATCCAAACAATCGACATCGAAGCTCAACCAGACCGCATCGACCCCGTCCCAGGCCACCTCGAGCGCCCGTTTGGCGGCAGTCTCAATCCCCATCTCCACGCAATCGGTAATAGTCATGATAGTGGTTTGACGTTCACGCCCGGATTTCACTCCAGGCCGTGGCGCCTGCCAGCCGCCGATCCCGATCTGCACAAGATTTTTTGCCGGCACATTGGGTATGTTGGTCGCGTGAAACCAGGGTGTGGTGTGCATACGTTCGTCGAGGTCGGTCTCTTGCGTGTCTACATGCCGATCGAAGTGAATGATGCCGAGCTTCTTACCGCCAAGGAGATTCTGGGCGACCCCGCGCACAGTCGGGAAGCCGAGGGAATGGTCGCCGCCGAGCACCACGGGAAAGGCCCCACTGGCGTAGACGTGCGAGACGCCCTTACTGACCTGATCGAATGTTTTTTCGATGTTGGCGGGAATGGTAAACACGTCGCCGAGATCGCACATGGAAATGGACTCCCGGAGATCCACGCCGAGCTCGAAGCTGTAGGATCCATAGAGGGCCGAAATCTTGCGAATGCCTTGAGGGCCGAACCGCGTGCCGGATCGATAGGTCGTGCCGCCATCGAACGGCGCGCCGAGAATGGCCACGTCGTATTGGCCGCACTTGCGGACGTCTTCAACGTAGGGTGCTTTGACAAAGGTGTTGATCCCGGCGAAGTGGGGGAGTTCTCCTCGACTGAACGTGGGAATCCGGCGGTCTTTAATGGAGTCGGCGCCTTGGAGGCCCAATTCTAGTCCTCGGGCGACCTCTTCTTCCCACTTCGTGGTCGGCATCAACGCCTCCGCTTCGACGGCGTATTTCGCTTCAGGACCATAATTGTCATGCAGGGGAACCTTACCTTTGTATTTCCGCTCTTCAGCCAAGATGCCACCTCCTTCGTTTCAGACGGTGATATTGTGCAGTCAGGATACTGAAAAAGTCCACCTGCTTCGGCCTCTCGTCGGTCCAAGGAATTGTGATTCGGAAGATGTGGAAGGGGAAATGTAGGGTTGTCGAGTAGACGTGCTCTGAAGGTTTTGACTCATGGTTTACGCCCTATGAATCGCTACACGGTGTTACTGCGCGTGACAGTACAGCGCTTGATAAGGGAAAGTCAAACGAAACAAGCCGCGTTTTCTATGAACACTTCTGCTGCCAATTGCCGACGTCCTGGCGCGAGACTAAGGAGCCTGTCCGGCATTCCTTCATCCCTTCGTCACGCTTGTCCGCAAGGCCGGTTCCACCGTCGGGTCGTGAAATACTCCGGGAGGCCTCAATCGCCACAGGGCGCTCAAAAAGACCAGACTTCTCACCCGCCCAACCCTGGCGGCTAGTTCACCCTCCCGCCCTGAGCCTGCCAAGACAGGCTCGTTGCCCAAGGACGCGCCTCGTCCCAGGCAAGGCCGCCGAGAGCCAAGAGGCGAGGAGGTACGGACCGCACTTTGTGTGGGCCGTTCGCCCTTTCACTGGATCTTGGCGAGCGGAAAAGCCCCTCCGGTGCTTCCGACCTCCGAAGAATTCCTCCCTCAACGTCGAGCCTTTGTGCGGTGCAAAAACGCTGCTGGCGGCCTTTCAGCATCCTGTTAGGACACAAAGACCCGCGCGTGACGCTCAGTTAGCAGCATCTCACGCCAAGCCACCTTCGCAAGGTGATGACCGTCCTTGAGTCCTATACGCAGTAAGCTCCAGCCCAACCCCAGTCATCGGGGCAGGAGGTAAGGCACTATTTAGGCACTGGAGTTTTTCAGTAGAGTGTACGTGATGGTGGTCCCAACGGGATTTGAACCCGTGTTTAAGCCTTGAGAGGGCTCCGTCCTAGGCCAGGCTAGACGATGGGACCAGATCATCAACGATGAGGAATCGACCTTGCACAATAGCACAGGGTCTTTTCACTTTTCAATTTCTACGACACCGAGCAGTATTCACGCCATTGCAAGGTCGGCGTACCCACGACTTGACAGAGACAGTGGTATAGCCTACCTTGCGGAAAGCCCACGCTGCAGGCCTTTGGGAGAGGGGATTCTTCGGTCGTTGACCGCCTCCTTCCAGCGACTGACTCATGGCGGAACATGAACAACCCGCTCCACATCAAAACGATCGGCATCACAGACTCTCCGGAACTGATCGACATCGAGAGCCCCGACCAGGGCCTTGAGCTATGTGTCGGCTCGAATGTGTTTCGAAATACGAACGGCGTCGTCAAATTCCAAGGCAAGGAGCAAGTGGTGCTGGAAATGCAACCGCAACCATTGGCATTACTCCTGACGATGGACCTGTACGATGAAGAGGGAACCCGCGTCGGCCATATCCGACGGAATGCGCTCTCGGCACATAGCGCGACCCGCTTTACCCTCAACGTAAAGTCCAACGGCGAGGCCACCACGGACGCCCCCCCTTCCGTCATCGTAACAGACCGAACAACTGGACACACGGTCCTCGAAGCCTGTCTCACACAGAGTAGAAAAATTCGCATCACCGCGGGATACTTCCGTACTCATAAAGGTGAATTAGTCACTGTCAGCCCACACTACTGCCGCATCGGCACCGGTCTCACCCTGTTCGGCGATGTTGCGGAAAGCCGCGGCAGCGCGGCAGTAATCGGATAGTCGGCGTCCAAGAGACCTCAGCGTCAATTCATGCGTGCCCACTCCCTACAATCGAGGGAGTGATCGCCGACATCCATCCTGTCCAGGGCGCGACGAGTTTCGCCTGCGCATAGAAGGGCCTCTCATTGCACAGAATGACTTCGGCGTGATGCAGAGGCCGACTCACCACACCGCATAGTGTCTGGTTCGCTCCAATGTCCTCCCTTCTCGGAATAAGTTCTTCTCTCGTCTACCCGTCATGTGATAGAACAGCCCGCAACGATCGAGGCTGCACAGGTCTTGTCCGCACAGGAGTCATTGCTGTATCGTGTCTGAACCGACTGGCGCGTCAAACTTTATCCGCGACATTGTGGTCGCCGATCATGCAACCGGCAAACATGGTGGTCGAGTGGTCACGCGCTTCCCACCTGAGCCGAACGGCTATCTCCATATCGGTCACGCAAAATCTATCTGCCTGAACTTCGGCTTGGCACACGACATTGTAGGCGGTATCTGCCACCTGCGATTCGACGATACCAATCCGACCACTGAAGATCCTGAATATGTCCAGGCCATTCAGGACGACATTCGATGGCTGGGCTTCGACTGGCATGGGAAGATGTTTTTTACCTCGGATTATTTCGAGCAGCTGTACGGTGTTGCCGTCCGACTGATCCATAAGGACAAAGCCTATGTCGATGACTTAACGGCGGAGGAGATGCGCGCCTATCGTGGTACCCTGACTCAGCCGGGAACGAACAGCCCTTCTCGCGGCCGTTCCGTCAATGAAAACCTTGACCTCTTTCGACGCATGCGCGCAGGGGAATTCTCCGACGGCTCCCATGTCCTTCGAGCCAAAATCGACATGTCATCACCCAATATCAACCTGCGCGACCCAACCCTCTATCGCATCAGACATGTGCCGCATTATCGAACAGGGAGTACCTGGTGCCTGTACCCGTCCTACGACTATGCCCATCCCCTTTCGGATGCAATCGAGGGAGTCACCCACTCCATCTGCACCTTGGAATTTGAAGATCACCGGCCTCTCTACGATTGGGTCGTGGAGCAGGCTGAAGCGCTGCATCGACCACAGCAGATCGAGTTTGCGCGCCTGAACCTGACCTATACCGTCATGAGCAAACGGAAACTGCTCGAATTGGTCGAAAAGAAACTGGTCAGCGGATGGGATGACCCACGACTGCCGACGATCAAAGGCCTTCGTCGCCGCGGGTATACCCCGGAGGCCATTCGGGCCTTTTGCGACCATATCGGCATAGCCAAGCGCGAGGCCATCGTCGAGATGCAGCTGCTCGAACACTTTATTCGCGAAGATCTCAACAAGCGGTCGCCGCGAGTGATGGCCGTGTTGCGGCCGCTCAAAATCATCCTCGATAACTATCCCGAGGATCTATCCGAAGAATTGGATGCCATCAACAATCCGGAGGATGCGTCTGCAGGGTCGCGGCCTGTCCCCTTTTCACGCGTCCTCTATATTGAGCAAGACGACTTCCGCGAAGATCCACCCAAACAGTTCTTCCGGCTCGCCCCAGGACGCGAAGTGCGGCTTCGGTACGCCTACATCATTCAATGTGTCGGGATGACGAAAGATCCACAGACTGGCGAGATCATCGAACTCCATTGCACCTATGATCCTACAAGCAAGAGCGGCGCTTCCCAGGAACAACGCAAGGTCAAGGCCACCATCCATTGGGTCTCGGCAGCCCATGCGGTGAAAGCCGAAGTCCGACTCTATAACCCCCTCCTGGTGACGGATCTGGCAAAGGTGCCGCCAGACCATGATTGGACAACCTACCTCAACCCCAACTCATTGGAGCGAATCACAGGCTGTTTGGTTGAACCCAGTTTGCGGCAAACAGTGCCCGGCACTCGATACCAATTCGAGCGCCTGGGATACTTCTGTACCGACTCCGATTCGACCTCCGGCACATTGATATTCAACCGCACTGTGTCACTCAAAGATGCCTGGGCGAAAATCGAAAAAGCTCAGCCATCCCGGTAGTACACCGATACAGTCCCTCCGTTTGCCGGCATTCACCCAAAGGTTCCCTCTCCCTCACTATCCGACATACAATTTCCATGTTTTACTTTACCGTAGCGCTAGGGTTGCTAGACTGGCCTGAGATACGGTATCGGCATGACGAGGAACCTCAAATCGGACGGAGGACCGCATGATTGAATGTCGAGAATATCCACGAATCCCTGTTGACATGCAGGTGTTCTTCTCCAGCACCAACAAGACAGACATTTGCAAAGGCACCATCTTCGATCTGTCTGCCAGAGGGTGCGCCGTCACCAGTATGTCGTCGATTCAGCGCGGTTCAGCAGTGAGCCTCCTCATCAAGGCGACTGATTTGGGGTCACCGATTACCATCGAGTCCGCCGCAGTCCGTTGGAGTGAGAGTGGGGAGTTCGGCGTCGAATTCCTCGGCCTCTCAGAGATCGATCAACGCCGCCTACACCGATTACTCCAAGTCTCCACCACGCACCAAATCCATCCGAGTTGACCACTGACCGATTTTCGGATTCAGCGTGGTACAATGCCGGGTATGACCTGCCCCCTCTGTCGCCAACCCAGCACATGGGAAGGCAACCCCTGGCGCCCCTTCTGCTCTGAACGATGCCAAGTGACCGACCTCGGCGCTTGGGCAACGAATCAATATCGCCTACCAGGTCCCACCCTCACGATGGACACCTCGGCCACAGACTCGCTGGAGGGAGGCGACGACACAGAGGCACAGCAAAGCGGTTAAGCCTAATAGTCCAAGGACAAATCGCCTCCCCTTCTCACAGAGTCCAACCGACAATCCCTACCCAACAGCTCGCTCGCATCTGCGCGAGACGCGGCTTGAGGCCGGTCTCGTTTCCACATTTCTAAGTTGGCAAGCCCATGGACATCTTGATAATGTGGGCAACGGAATTTTCACCTCCCCGCAAAGGTTTTTCTGCAGACTCCTAGCAGGCTGCGGGAAAACTTGATTTATACAGAATATGTCGATGGAATCTTCCCTATAGCGCTGGTGTCACAAAAATCTCAGGATGCTCAAAAAGGCTGTCCAGCAAGGCCGCAGCGAGCGAAGAGGCGAGGCGTACGCTTCGGTACGTTGAGCCTCTGAGCGACGCGAGAACGCCGCTGGCGGATTTTTTCAGCATCCTGCCAGGCCCTATCACAAGGAGCACAAACTATGTTGTCGACCCAAGGCTATGCGGCAATGACCGCCAAGACTGCGCTAGAACCCTTCTCATTCGAGCGGCGTGAGGTTGGCCCTCACGACGTACTCATCACGATCACCCACTGCGGCATCTGCCACTCGGATATTCATCAAGCGCGTGACGAATGGGGTGGGTCAATTTTCCCCATGGTGCCGGGTCATGAAATCGTCGGCACCGTGGCGCAAACCGGGTCTGCGGTGAAGAAATTCAAGACGAGCGACCGGGTCGGCGTCGGCTGCTTCGTCGATTCCTGCCGAACCTGTGCCGCCTGTCGGGAAGGATTGGAACAATACTGTGAAGCCGGCATGCTCCTCACCTACAGCGGACGTGATAAAAATGGTCAGCCAACGCAAGGCGGCTACTCCACGCAAATTGTCGTAGACGAGAACTACGTATTGCGCATTCCCTCAGCCCTGTCGTCTGCAGGAGCAGCCCCACTCTTGTGCGCTGGAATTACCACCTACTCTCCACTCCGCCATTGGGGAGTCGGTAAATATCACAAACTCGCGCTGGTGGGGTTAGGAGGGCTCGGTCATATGGCCGTCAAGATTGCCCAGGCGATGGGCACAGAGGTCACGGTCCTGAGCACATCGGAACGGAAGCGGGATGATGCGAAACGACTAGGCGCTTTCGACTTCGCCCTCACCTCACAGCCCGAGACATTTACCCGACTACAGCGCCGCTTTGACTTTATCCTCGATACCGTCTCCGCGCCGCATAATTACAACGATTATGTGAAACTGCTCAAAACCGACGGCACCATGATTCTTGTAGGAGCCCCGGACAAACCGACGCTGCTGGAACCCTTTCCGCTCATTTTGCATCGCCGCCGCATCGCCGGGTCGGTGATCGGAGGCGTCCGAGAAACCCAAGCGATGCTTGATTTCTGCGCCACACACAACATCGAGTCCGATGTTGAAGTCATTCCGATCCAACAGGTGAACGAAGCCTATGAGCGAGTGCTCAAAGGCGATGTGCGGTTTCGGTTTGTGATCGATCTGGCGTCGTTGAGTTGAGGGGACTGCCACCCTTCCGGTCGGTGGCTGTCCCCGTTTGATTGACACTTGACCCGTCATGAAGACAAGGCTACAGTGCCTCCCAGATCATGAAACAAAAGGCCGTAGCGTTCGACAAACACTTTGATGCGCGAGAAGTTGCTTCCTATGGCGTCATGGAAGCCGCGCACTATCTGCGCATTCCACGTACGACCATCCGAGACTGGGTCTCAGGCCGACAGTACCGCAGCAAAACCGGCATGCGCTTCTCCAGACCAATCATCCAGGTGCCCAATCCAGCCGTGAAGTTGCTCTCCTTCATGAACCTAGTGGAGATCCATGTCCTGGATGCCATTCGCCGCAAGCACGACATCCCATTAGAAAAAGTCAGAACTGCGATGAACTACCTCTCGAAGCAATTTCCTTCGAGACATCCCTTGGCCGATCAAGAATTTGTCACCGACGGATTGAACCTCTTTATCAAGAAATTCAGTCAATTGATCAACATCTCTCAAGAAGGACAATTGGCCATCCAAGAAATCCTCCAGGCACACCTCCATCGAATCGAACGAGACATCAAGGGGATCCCTGTCCGGTTGTATCCCTTTACGCGGAAACGCCACCTCCAAGAGGAGCCCAAGGCCGTCGTCATCGATCCACAGATCTCCTTCGGCCGGCCTGTGTTAGTGGGGACTGGCATTCCGACCGCCGTGATTGCAGAACGCTATAAGGCAGGCGAATCAATGGATGCGCTCGCAGAGGATTATGGACGCCAGCGGTTCGAAATTGAAGAAGCCATCAGGTGCGAACTCACCCTCGAAGCTGCCTGAGTCTCCCGTCTTTTTCCTCGACCGTTCCCTTGGAAAGAAACGAATCGCCACGGCTCTTCGGCAGGCAGGGGCCATTGTCCACGTTCACGATGACTATTTTCCGCCGGATGCCAAAGACGAGGACTGGTTAACCCAAGTCGGGCAGAACGGATGGGTCGTCCTGACCAAAGACCATCGCATCCGATATCGACACGTTGAACGACTGGCGCTCATGAAGGCGGGCGTAGCGGCCTTTATCCTGACATCAGGTGATCTGCAAGGTGAGGAAATGGCTCGAATCTTCGTGAAGGCACTTCCCCGCATCTCCCGCTTTTTGAAGAACCACCAAAAACCGTTTATCGCCAAGATCACAAAAGACGGCTCAGTCTCGTTGCTCTTTCAATAAGTCCAGGCATTCTTCTGCAAGCGAGTCACAATTTTTCACGAAACGCGTGGACATAGAAGGGACCGGGAAGGAGCGGCCAGGTGCCCTTCTTTCTCGTAGAGCCCCCACGATGAAGCAGTGGTTGCTCGATGCGCGGAGTAAAGGGCAGCCTCGGCCACTCCCCTAAAGGAGAGGCATAGAGAATTGGAAGGCCCTCGCTCGGGCTAATGGCACGTCCTGGGAATTCGATTGTGATGCAATCGGAGGGCAGGGCGGGCAAAAAATATCTGCCAGTGGGTGGGCGGGTGAGAAAGTTGCGCGTAGCGGAAAATCGATCAGCCCCCATCCCTGAAGAGTGAATGGGCGAGATTGAAAGGACCATCCGATGTAACAAAGAGACAGTACCTACCACCGCTCTTTCCTCCCTGCCTACCCCTCGTTGGAAAACAGAGCAAGCAACAGTCAGGCGCTGCCGGAAATGTAGAATGTCCCTGATTATCCATTTACTTCCGGTCATCCTCCAGAGCTTCGACGGCGAACATGAACCGGACGATTTTCTTAATCTTCGCGCGACTGGGACCATTCAAGCTGTTGCCGTAACGGGAGTCGTAGTGCTGGCAATAGTCTGCCGCCAGCTTGTAGCCATGCGACGGCGAATCGGCGTGCCACAGACAGATGCCCAATGCTTCCTCCACGAGCAGTAGGTTCCAGTTGCGAACAATGCGAACCGGTCCCCATTGCTGGTTCTTGTACTCATTGTGAAAGTCTTGCAGGCGGTCGTGCAACCGCTGCGCCGCCCGTCGATTCAGCTTCGGTGTTGTCTTATCCAACCAGACACCAAGGCGCGTGCTTCCAGGAACAGCGCCGCTGCCACTCTACCCGTTTTGCCTTTACGGGAAACGGCTCTCGCTGCGACCCAGAGGGCAAAGGCGGACAGCCGCTTCGGACGCACAAACCACTTCTTCAACACCGTCAACCTTGCCAGACTTGCCTGGCCCTGCGCGTCAATCTCGTCAACGACCTTCCGCAGATTTTCAGGGACGCTCGTTCGCATGGCAGAATGGCGGTATCAGACTTCTTGCTTGGAGGCGCGGGCTTGGGGGCGTTGCAAAGGAGGCAACGACTCAGGCGGAACGATCAGGGTGATGCTGCGCGCCTGGCCTGGAATGCGTTGAATGAAGCCGCGACGCTCCAGCGTGAGCACCATCTGATGCACGGTCGGTGGGGTCACCTGAAAGAACCGTTGCATGTCCGCCTCGGACGGCGCGCAGCCGTTCAGGATGCTGTATTGGTGGAGGTAGGCCAGAAACTGCCCCTGCCGTTCAGTGTAGGCCGGTTTCATTCGTCTGCCAGCTCCGTTTCGAGCAAATGGACTTGGTCCCGAAGATAATCGCCATAACCCCAACCGATATGGCAGGCGTGTGTGTCCAGCCGCTGAACCCGCTCACGGAACTGCGGATACAACGCTGGACCTTTCTTCCGCAAAAGCTTCGTCATCTCGCGCAAGACGGATTCGAGACTGTTGTAGTAGGCCTCGTTGATGTCGCCAAACTCTCGCGTGAACTGCGTGCCGTTCTCCACGTAGGTCAACATCAGTTCAATCGTCCCTGCCAGGTTGCCCGTGGCCCTGCGGTAATCGCGGATCGCTTTGCGCGCCACGGCCAGTTTGAGCTTTCCGAACCCTCGTGAGGGGTAGAATTGCTCGATAATCGTGCGCCGATACCGTTCCACGGCCGTTCCGTCGCCTGCCTCGGCCTGCACGCGGACGTGTAGGAAATTGCGATTGCTGGATGATGCGTCGTAGAGGTCCTTGACCAGCGCCAGGAGAGCCGGCTTTGACTGCGTGTTCAAGCGACGGCGAATGGCCGACCAGCCGGCGGGCTTCTTTTCCTTTATCATAATTCTCCCTGGAACGCACGGTGCAGCAGGGACTGGAAGAGCTCATCCAGCCGACGTCGGCTGGTGGCTTGCTCGGCTTGCAGGGCGCGGACTTCTGACACGCGGGCGGCCAGGATGGGCTTGCGTAGTTTAGATTTGTCGTCCCGATCACTTCCGCGCATAGCTAAGCTCTCTCAAAATCTCTATCAGATCGTGAACAACGGTCAGTGCCAGTTCTGGCGAGACGGAGCGGCCCTTTCGCTCGGCCCCTCCTGGGTGAGTGTACTGATGCAGGAGACGGAGTTTCTCAGCCAAGTGGTATGTCAGCTCTGGAGACGGCAGCGTAGTTTTCTTTTCTTTCGCTTCCAGAATCTTCCGGCCCATCTTGGCAAGAGTCCCTGCAAGGTTGTCCTTTGGCGAGATGAGCGCTTCTACAATGTTCTTGGCGCTGGTGATCGCCGCTCGGTACGAATAACTTAAGACGTGACGTTGAAGTTCTTCATAGTGACCAAGAATTTCGGAGCGTAACGGCTCCTTCATATCAGAGAGAGTTAGCTCGGGAAAGCCACTGCTCAGAACAAGGGGGGAAAGGGTCACCACACTTGAGCCAAACGCGTCCATCTCCACCCGAAAGACACGCCAAACATTCGTTCGATCATTGGCCCCAGATACAAAAAACCCGACAGCGCCTTTCTCTGCATCTTGATCCCAGGCCTGACCGCCGCCTGCCGCCACATAATGTGCTGAGCTGACAACCCTGATCTTCCCAGAGTCCTCGATTTGTTTATGTTGGATCAATCCTATGTGGAGAAACACCTTTGTGGTTCTATAAGGCGGACCCTCTGGCGTATTGAGGAGGGCCAAGAGTATCTTCGGCCAAGCTCCGGACAATGCGGAGCTTATGGACTGCATTTCCTTTTCGAGGTCCTGATCGGACGAGACATAGACCGCGCGACGAAGATCCAAAGAAATTGGTCTGGTATAACTATCCGCACCCCTGACTTGGACAATGCCTCGACTGAAGTCTACAAAGAGTTCATTTCCTATCATCCCAGTCATCCCAAATTACCACTTCACAATTCGCCGTTGAAGGCACGATGCAAGAGTGACTGAAAGAGCTCATCCAAGCGGTGGCGGGAGGCGGCTTGCTCAGTTTGTATGGCACGGATTTCAGACACGCGGGCGGCAAACTCCCTTTGCAGTGGGAGCAGCGGGATACGGAGGGA
Source organism: Nitrospirota bacterium (assembly GCA_034440335.1). Lineage (GTDB taxonomy): Bacteria > Nitrospirota > Nitrospiria > Nitrospirales > Nitrospiraceae > Palsa-1315. The sequence goes on from JAWXBV010000091.1 coordinate 47,391, forward strand.
AAGTTTTCTTTGAGCCGTGATGGGAACTTGATTGCGAAGGGCCTGTTTCATGATGCGCTCAAGCTGATCCTGAAAGAAAACATCCCGCAGCGATGCCCACAGAAAACGTGGTTCAATTCGATCTGGGTTTGCCCGGAACACAGTCAATGAAGTTCCAATGATGGCTCGGTCGTAGTCACCATCATAAAATCCGACTGCCCCGACACTCGCGTTGTGAGCTAGCAATACGTCGCCGGGTTCAATCCATCCGTGCCGGAGTAATTTTGCTTTCACCTCCGCAAGCCGCTTCACTTTCAAATGGTCAATCGTGCCCTCATCATTGACGCAAGTAGCAGAAAGAAATGGAACACCTTCAATCCCAAAGTCGCTTGAGCGAGGATAAAGACTTCCATGGTTGCCATCTTTGTGGAGGAGCAACCAGCCTTGTTCCAAGAACTGCCCGATAGTTTTCTCCACAAAATCAGCCTGACCGAACATTTCGTGGAAGAGGGAAGGGACAAGGGCGGCGGTGCGGCGGTCAGCTTGGGCGCGCAGCTTCCGCAACTCGTCGGCTTCGTCCAGCAGCTTCACAATCCGCTCCTGCTCCGCCAGCGGCGGGACGCTCATTTCAATGCTGGCGATTTGCTTCGACGACAAATGCTTCACCGTGACAAACGCGGTGTTGTCCTCGATTTCTCGAAGATAGTCGTTGATGCCGTAGAAAACGTAACCGGCGTTGAGGTCGCGGTTGAAACTCTGGAGGCGGCAAACTCGTTGGTTGAGCAAAGCCTTTCCTCCCTGCCAACGGTAGCAGCGGAACTCGCCATCCATACCAATCAAAAAATCGCCGCTCTCAACCTCGAATGCCGGGTCGTGTTCGCCTTCGTAGAACGTCTCGCTGAATCCACGCGCCAAATCTCGGATGCGAATGATTGGAAGCCCCTTGCCGTTCTCGTTAAACAGCTCCGACTTGAAGGCGAAGCCATTCTGAACCTTCAGCAACTCGCCCAGCGGCTTTGTCGGCCAGCGTTTCATTTCTTTCCGACGATTCGTGCGAGCAAAGCGTTGCCACGCTTGATAATTTCGTTTTCGACTTTGAGCACGCCGCCGAGAATGTCAGCAGGCCTGTCATGGTTCACAGCTTCCTTGGTAGCGGGTTTGTAGCGGCCCGCTGCGAGGGTCCAGTCGTACTCCAGAATCTTCTCAATCGGTACACGGTAGCTGTTCGGACCTTCGTCGCGGTTCGGCCATTTGGCGAACACGTCGGGAATATCGTTGGCTTCAATCGGCATGCGTTTGTCGTCGAGGCTGTAACCGTCGGCAGTGAGGTCATAGAACCAGACGCTTTGGGTTGGCTTGGTCTTCTGGAAGATCAACGCGGCGGTACCGACGCCGGAATAGGGTTTGAAGACGCCGCTGGGTAAACTGATGACTGCTTGTAGGTCGCACTCGGTCAGCAGCAGTTCGCGTAGGCTCGTGGCGGCGTTGTTCGAGCCGAAGAGCACGCCGTTGGGCACGATGACACCAGCTCGTCCACCGGGCGCGAGGTGATCGATGAACCATTTGAGGAAGAGCAGTTCCGTGGCGCGGGTGTTCAGCTTGTAGTTCAGATCGGACAGAATGCTTTCGTCTTGCACTTTTCCGGCAAACGGTGGGTTAGCGAGGATAACCTCGAACCGCTGGCCTGGATAGGCGCCGCCGAAGCCGGTGGTGAGCGGGTTCAGCATAGAGACGCGCGCCTTTTCCAACTGGTGCAGGTAGAGGTTGAGGATGGCGATTTTCACCATGTTGGCGTCGTTGTCGAAGCCGGTGAAGGCGTGCTCTTCGAGGAACTTCCATTGCGCGGGCTTGAGCAGCCCACCATCCACGAGGCCACGTTTCGAATCGGCGGGTTTGGTGTGCTGGCGCAAAATGTGAGTGAGGGCGGATATGAGGAAGCCAGCCGTGCCGCAGGCCGGGTCACAGATACGTTGCCCAGGCTGAGGGTCCACGAGCGATACCATCAGGTCGATGATGTGGCGCGGGGTACGGAACTGGCCGTTGGTGCCGGAAGCCGACAGCTTGCTCAAAAGATACTCGTACATATCGCCCTTGAGGTCATGGCCATCGTGGGCGGACAAGTCCATGTCGTGGATGGCTTGCACCACAGCGCGGAGCGTTGGACGGTCGTAGATCTTGAGGGTGGCGCGGCTGAAGAGGAGCTTGCCAGTTTCGGTCAGGCTGGGGAGTTCGTGCAGCTTTTCGATCGCGTCGCGGACTGCACTGAATAGCTGGTCGCCGGTCAGGGTGACGAAGTTACCCCAGGCATAGCGTGCCCATTTGCCGAAAAAGATGCAGGTGTATTTTTTGTCGAGGCTGGCCAGGACATTATCCCTCTCAGTCAGCAGGCGCAGGAACAGCAGATAGGAAATCTGCTCGATGGAATCCATCGGATTATTCACTCCACCGGCCCAGAGGATGTTCATGAGCTGATCGACCTTTTGCCGGAGGCCGGAGGAAAAGAAATTCGACGGGGTGGCGAGGGCCTGAGCTACGACGGAATCTGGCTGCGTGGGAGGCTTGCGCATGGATGGTCTAGAGTCCTTCTTTAATCAGCCTTCATGGTTCGATTAGGCATTCAGGATAACAACGGTTTTATAAGCCATTGGATTGTATGACATTATGCCTTCCCTCTTCGTTGTTTTCCTTCGAGGGTAGAAAACAACTGGTCTGCTAATCCGTTTCCAATCAGCCCCTCAGGGATGAGGGCCTGAGGGAGGTTGCGACCCGGCCAACGCACTCTGCCGAACGAGTGTGGATTGGCGCAAGGCCTCGAAGACCTGCTCGCGGCCCTCGAAGCGAGCGAGCGCAGAAATGCCACCAAGCTGGTTAAACTGGCTAGCAGTAAACAGGGTCATGTCCCCTGTCATGAAGCGCCGGAGCGCCATTGGGTCTTCGGCTAGGAGTTGCGCCGTAGCATCCACCCACTTCTGTTCGTTGTAGCGAAGGTTGAAGCGGGCGGCGATGGAATCGACTGTGTCGGTGATAATCGCTTCGCGCGTCGGCAGTGGCTTGCAACCGAGTGCATTATAGACGAAGGCCGGTGTGGTTGCGGGAACACCATAAGAAACGATGAGCTTGTCCGGCGAGTAATACATCTCCGGACGATGGTAGAACCGTTCGTTGAGGATGGTTTCGATGGCGTCGTCATCTTCGGCTTCAACGGCGGTTTTGAGTGCTGGTGTCTGCTCAACGAACTCCTTGATATCCCGCTCATAGCCCCCACGGAAGGTCATGATATCCACCTTCTCGCCATTGGCCCCGACTATACGGACTTCTTGGCTGACGAGTGTGTCTATGCCTTCCCACGTTGGAATCGTGCGTGGTGGTTTGTCCCGTGGAGAAAACTCCGGCTGGCCTTCTGCGGCTACGCTGTTACCGCCATCGCCATGCGCATACGAATCGGTTGCAATGGAGGGCTTCTTTTCACGGGGAATCTTCAACGGCACCGAATAATCGTATTGCTCTTCGAAGTATTCCGCGACGGCGCAGAAATCGAGGAGAAAGAAGCACGACTTCTCGTAGGAGGTGTGGCCTATCACAAACGTATAGAGGCGGGTCCCACGGCCTTTGATCTGAATATATTCCGTCGGCGAGAAGACCGGGCGAAAGAGGCCAATGTTGAGCAGGTCGCGGCAGTTGTAGCCGGTGGAGAGCATGTCCACGGATACCGCAATGCGCTCGGCGCGTTTGCCGTCGCGGAATTCTTTGGCGAACGAAGAGGCGTCAGGAATGCGTGACGTGATGGTTAGCGCGATGCCAGGCTGCAACTCGTTGAAAATCTTTGTGAGGTTGGTCGCATGCGTCTGGTTCACAGCGAAAACGATGGATTTGCCAATCGCTCCAGCGGGATCTTTCTGCGCTTCCTTGAGAAAAGCTTCGCACATGAGACGGTTGCGAGTGGGTGTGAAAATCTTCTTAATGGGTATCCCTTTCACGCACGTGTTGGCGACTTGCCGGAAATAATGGAACGGTACGGTGCCGGGGCGGCGGCAACAGCTTGTTGCGCCAGACGGTAA
>JAWXBV010000092.1:0-6334 GCA_034440335.1 Nitrospirota bacterium
ACAGTGGCTGTATGACGTGTGCGAGGCCGCTGGAGCCTCTGTCCCGTTCGCGTGTAAAGCGGGGGCATGTGGTACCTGTGCGACGCAGGTTGTACAAGGGGAAGAGAGCTTAGGGCCTCAGAGAGCCCGAGAGATTCGGACGCTGGAAAGCAATGGTCTGGATCCTACGCAGTATCGACTTTTGTGTCTGGCGGACGTTCACGGAACGCTCACTCTAGGGGCGAGTGCAAAACCGCAACAGGCGACAGCCCCACTCGGTATGTGCATGGTACGCGTTAAAGAGTATCGCCCGCTTACCTCGACAGTCTGTGAGCTGAGATTCGCAATCGGGTCGGGGGAAATCATCTTTTCTCCTGGCCAATATATGATCTTTCATGTCCCAGGAATCGACCAGATCATTCGGCGGTCCTACTCGATTTCGTCACTTCCTTCCGACAGGACACATTTTGAGATTTGTGTGTGAGCTGTTTCGGGTGGATTCTGCTCCAATTTCATTCATCGGCTCCGCCCCGGGGATTGTATCCAGGTCGAAGGTCCCTACGGTGACTTTCGATTGGAGGACGGATCACAGCGAGACATTCTGATGATTGCGACGGGAACCGGTATCGCGCCCATCAAATCGATGCTGTTGTCTCTCCTTGGGCAAACGGGCACGCGACGTATCCGATTGTTCTTTGGATTGCGGAATGTCTCTGACCTCTTTTATGCCCACATGCTGAGCGATCTAAGAAACACACACCCCTGGTTCGAACCGACCATCATCCTCTCTCAACCTGACCCGATGGGATGGCCCGGATTGCGAGGTCGCGTCACAGACTTGATTAGCGAGCAGGTGTCTGCCGACGAAGCTTCAAACACTGACGCCTACCTCTGTGGAGGGCGTCCCATGATTGAGGAGGCCAAACGATTGCTCATCCATAAAGGCATGAAGGTTGACCGTATCCGCCACGAAAACTTCTTCTAGCAAGATGCTGAAAAATTCCGCCAGCGGTATTCTCGCATCGTTCAGAAGATCTGCAACCAACCAAATCGATTCACGATTTAACCGGACCCTACTGATCCGGAATACTGTTCACCCTCAGATTGTTTGTCTGATACCAACCCACTGGGTTGAGCTTCAGCCCGTTGAGTATTGTTGGCAAGGATTTGCGTAGAGAGTGGCGCGGCTCCCAGCTGAGCAGCGTGCGGGCACGGGAGATGTCGAACGCGTAATGGTCGTCAGACAGATCGATCATCCACGGCTTGATGAATGGGTCCGCGCCGGGCAACAAGTTTTGCAGCCGGCAGCCAAGCTTGGCCAATGTCTTGGGAATGTGATACGTGTTCCATTCTTTGCCGTGAAGCTGGCGGCTGATGGCGCGTTGTAGCTCATCGTAACTAAGCGTTTCCGATTCACCGATGAGCAGCGTCGTGACTTGGGGTAGATCCTTGCGATGTTCGACCGCCAGCACCAACGCCTCGACCATATCCTCCATGTGCAGGAAGGCGACTCCATGCGTGATGTTGCCGGAAAAATACGACCAATGAATCGCTGTTCGTAAATGCGCTTGATCTGCTGCGTGAGGGGGATCGAATGGCAGCGATCGTCGTACACACCACCGATGCGCATGAGCACCACCGGTATGTCACCCCTTTCACGCAAGATCAGTTGCTCCGCCGTGACCTTCGACTTGGGATAATCCCATTTTGGCTCGAGTGGCCAATCTTCGTTGATACGCTCTCCCGGCTCGCAAGGCGCATGCGCGAGCATGGTGCTGGAAAAGACAAACTGCTCGACCTCAAAGTCGCGCAGCCCGTGCAACAGCCGTTCGGTGCCGCGCACGGTGACTTGCTCGTACAGGGGGCTCGACTCGCTCGCGAAACTATAGTACGCCGCAAGATGAAGAATTGAGGCGATCCGCCTGTGCCCGAGCCGACGAACTTCGCCTAATGCCGCGTAGACACTCTCATCCGAGCTGAGGTCACACGCGATGACGTGTGCGGTCTTGGGCGGCGAATGAGGCGGCCCTTTGCGATCGAAGCCCATCCCCGCGTAGCTCTCTCCAACGCGATCAAGGAACGCGCTGCCGATACGCCCACTGCTGCCGGTAACAATCAATGTTCCCAACCCCGTTTCAATTGCCGGTGTGTTATTCATGCCCCCACCGCTGTGTTCATTCGTCACGTACAGGCCTGACCGTAGCGGGCACGCCAATGACAGCAGCCTCATCGTGGAGCGCCATCTCACTGACATCCACTTAGAGTTCCAATCGGCGAGTTGACGCTATCTACAGAAGGACAAAGCCTGCCGCTGGCTCTTGCGCCAGCGGCAGGCTTTGCACTGACCGATCTGACCGGAATGGTTTCTGTCACCTGTATCTGGCACAGTGAAGATCTGTCTCGGAACAGAACCAACGTCATTTTTTGATGGGGCTGCGCTTCAGCTTATCCTCATCGCCCCTGTGACCAAGTTGCCCGCCGATTCTCTTACCAGAAGCGTCGCCTGCTACGCCCGTTAGCTTATCTTCATCGCCTCTATGACCGGATTGACCGCCTACCCTCTCACCAGATGGGCCAAGTTGCATATCGTCTGCAGCCAGAGCCGCAGTACCTGACAAACCAAGGCACAGCAAGAAACCACAAGACATGACACCGACAACTTTGGGAATAGATAACATGGGAACCTCCTCGGTTAAATGTGAAAATAACTGCATCCTTTTCTCTTACGTTCACCGGAGAGTTTTTTGATAGGTCCGGACCGGATAAGAGGGCTAGGTCAGTCCTTCTCTTTTTTCTCCTCCTTCAACACCATCGTGCCCTGCGCTAAACTGGCATTGAGATCGCTCTCCGGGACTTTCTTATGCACCAGGTTCTGATGGCAATCGATGCAGGTGGCCCCCTCCGTTTCCATCTTCTTGTGCGCGGCCTTCGCCGATGCGCCTGGCGGCTTGGTATTTTTGTGGCAATCCCGGCAGGTGACGCTGTCCCAATTCTTCAGCGACATGCGCGCGTAATGGGCCATAATCTGCCGGCGCTCGTTGAATTTCTCGATCGTCGAGTAGTCATACTTCATCTCCGCCAGCACGGCCCGCGTCCCGTCATACATGTGCGTCCACAGAGCCAGATGGAAGTTTCCCAAGCCCTGGGGGACGTGGCAGTCCTTACAGCCAGGATCGGCACCGAGCGCGCCATAGTGCGAGGACTTTTTCAGCTCCTCATACGGGTAGGTCTGGGAATGGCAGCTCACGCAGAACTCGGTCCTGGAGAGGGCATGCTCCCCGCCGAATACCACAGCGATTGCTCCGACCACAATAAGTGCGCCGACAAGCAGTGCGCCACTCGATACACTCAAATATTGTCGTAATTTCCCTCCCATGATTCCTCCTTGTCTATCTCAGCCGATTTGGCCGTAAACTGGAAATCCTCATGGAGCCTGAAGCGCGGCGGTCCTTAACAATTCGTATTCGTGCTCGGAAAATTCATCACATCTTTCTGCTACCGTCAGCTTGTACGATCTCCGCGTTGGTCATCTAGGCTTATCGCCTCACCATGCCGACCGACTATTTCTGTTGGGATTGGCCCTCAAGACCACGGACACAGCGAAAGCCTGTGCCATGGGTCTGCAGCGCGAATCCACCGCGCCCGCGAGCCGTCGTTGTGATGTCCGAGATTGGGCTATGCCAAGACCCACCGCGAATCGATCGGACCACGCCTTTTTTATCAGGGCCCTGGGGATTCCGATCCGGTCCATGCTGGTAGTACTCAGCGTCGTACCAATCCTGCACCCACTCTCGAGCATTCCCCGACAGGTCCTTCACCCCGTAGGGTGAATCTCCGTCTGGCAAAGACCCGACTGGATGCAACGTCTGCTCCTCCTCCCATTCACGGTCAAAGTTCGCCCGCTTCGACGTTGCTGGTTCATGGCCCCAGGGAAAGAGACGGCTGTCGGTGCCGCGAGCTGCCTTCTCCCATTCCGCTTCCGTCGGGAGCCGCTTCTTGGCCCAGCTACAATAGGCCTTGGCGTCGTACCAGGTAGTCTGCACGACCGGAAGCTGTTCGACCCCCTTCATGGACGCGAGTGGGCCTGCGCCATAGGGATTCGGAGGGCTTTGATGGCCCGTGGCCGCAACGAACGCCAGATACCGTGCATTCGTGACTTCAACTTGATCGATCGCAAACTCGTCGAGGTACACAGATCGCTGTGGCCACTCATCGGCCCGGCCTTTGCCTTCTGAATTCCCCATCAAGAACTCTCCGGCCGGGATCGTCACCATAGGGCCGGGGTCGAGCTCTTTGGAGACCGGCGGCGCGGCGACAACAGGCGCGATGGCGACGGCAGAGGCTATAGCCATCATCGCAACAATGGTGCTCCAGCGAGTCCCTCTTCTCCTCAGACCTTTCGTCATTTCTTTTGCTCCTTACTCCCCTCGATGGCCATGGTGGTATGAACTTTCACTTGGCTTACGAGATGTTGCACCTGACGCTCGTCTCCCTGCTCGGCTGCCTCTTGTGCCTGGGTGATGAGGGTTCTGGCTTCGTGCAGGTGCTGCTCGATGTCCGCCTGTAAAGCAGGGGACGCGACCGTTCCACCTAACGCCGCGCGATGATAGACCTCCCACGCCTGGTCCACATCATGCTCGGCCTCATGCACCGTCTGGGCCTTATCTGGTTGCGGATGCAGGGCCGGATCGATGGGATCGGCCTGGAGGGGTGAGGCCCCGAGTAGTGCGATGAGCACAATCCCTGGAAGGAGAATCTTGTCGTGTATCATGGGTGCGCCTCCGTCACGATCAAACCATTGCCAAAACCCTTGCAACCTTGCCTCATGGTCGCTTCATCGACTGTTCAATTAGAGAGCGAAGTTCCAATAGTTCGATGTTCTTGGGATCGATGGCCAAACCCCGATTCACCGCCTGCTGCGCCTCCACAAACCGCTCTCGCCCCATTTCGGTGCAGGCTACGATGGAGGCATCTTTGATTCGCTGATCAATTTCGGGTGGGGCGGTCTTGGCACAGCGGAAACCCAGACCCACCCCGTAACTGTTGTTCAGCGGACCATTCCAAAATCTATGTGTCGTACTGACCGTCTTTTCCGGTGTGAGCCAGGATCCGCCACGAATAACCCGCTTTGCACCGAGCGCGAGCCGGTCGACATAGGTGCCGGTTCCACCTACCCATGCGGGCGTGGCCGGCCCGGTCGGATTGACCCTCGTTTCAAACCGCCCATAGTATCGCGGGTCATACCAATCCGAGACCCACTCAAAAACATTGCCCGCCATGTGATGCAGGCCGTAGTAGCTTGCGCCTTCTGGATAGGAATCCACCGGCATGGTGGCATCGTGATTATTCCCATAATTGACTTTCGCCGGATCAAAGTCGTTGCCCCAGGGGTAGAGGGTGGCCTGGGGACCACGAGCGGCCTTCTCCCACTCCGCTTCCGTGGGAAGGCGTTTGCCACGATATTCACAGAAGGCTTTGGCCTCCTCCCAATTCACCCCGACCACGGGCTGTTGCGGCTTGTTCAAGCGGGGATCGTCCCAGTAGGCAGGGGCCGGATGACCTTTCGCCGTGACGAACTCGCCATACTCCTTGTTCGAGACTTCATACGTATCCATGAGGTATGAGTCCAAGAACACCATATGGGCTGGACCTTCGTCACGGAACGCCTCGAGGGACCACGGAGCTTTCATATGTTTTTCATGCCTCGTGAGTGTCTTGCCTGATTCCACAGGCTCTTCCTTGTCGAGCCCCATCACCGATCCCCCTTGTCCGATGTACCGCATGTCTTTCGGTATCAAGGGCTCCTCCGCACGGACTGGTACGGTCAACATTGTGAATCCTGCTGCCAATGTTGCGATCACAACGGTGTGTGCCAAATTCATTGCAGACCCCCTCTCACAAGTTAGTATTCTGACAGAAGCGACCTCGCCGCACCCCTCCCACCATGAGCCGCCAAGTTCAGCGGTGGTGCGGCGGCGCCGTCTGCCCGTTAGGTATCTTAGCTGTATCGAGACCTCTCATTTCACGCAATGCTGCTTGAGCGATTCCCCGCAGCATCCCACTAAACACAAACTCGTGGGGCACATAGAGCGTATACCAGTAGATCTGCCCGATCAGTCCCACCGGATCGAAGATGGCGGTCTGCCGGATCGTTGTGGAAGAGCCGGTCCCCGTCACCTCGAACTCCAGCCACGCCCGCCCGTATAAATGCATCTCGGATTTGAGCCTTAGGCGGCGTTTCGCCTCAATCGCCTCCACGCGAAATGAGTCGACCGTATCACCGACGCGAAGGGTCGTGGAAGAAGGCCGTCCACGTCTCAAGCCCACGCCCCCTTCTAGCAGGTCGATGAAACCG
>JAWXBV010000093.1:0-17518 GCA_034440335.1 Nitrospirota bacterium
GGCCGCAGCGAGCGAAGAGGCGAGGCGTACGCTTCGGTACGTTGAGCCTCTGAGCGATGCGAGAACGCCGCTGGCGGACTTTTTCAGCATCCTGCTAGGAGCGAGGTTTCGGATGGCAGACGCAGTAGCCGAACAGATCGCGGCGCTCAAGGACGAAGATTGGGCGATTCGCGAAGAGGCCGCGACGATGCTCGGTACGCTTCGAGATCCCCGGGCTGTGGCGCCATTGGTCTCCGTACTTCGTGACGGCGATCGCGCGGTTCGCGATGCAGCGATCGGCGCGCTCTTGGCGATCGGAGAGCCGGCGATGATGCCGCTGGGCGCCTGTCTGTCCGATCCAGCTCTCACGGTTCAGGAGTTGGCCTCGTCGGTGTTGGCGACCATTGCCGATGCGCGAGTGCTCGTGCCGCTCGTCAAGGCGCTCGCGAGCCCCGACTGGATTGTGCGGATGCACGCCGTCAAGGCGTTAGCTCGGATTCAAGACCCTGGAGCGGTGGCGCCGCTGCTGCCGCTGCTGCAAGACAAGGTGAAGGCCGTGCGTGAGGAGACATCGACAGCCCTCGCGGCGATGGGGGAAACGGCATTATCATCGCTGCTCGCGGCACTGACTCATACTGAATGGCTGGTGCGGCTGCACGCGGTAGAGGCTTTGGGAAAAACGCAGTCGCCCGAAGCGGTGGATCCGCTCTTGTCGGTGCTGTTCAACGATCGGGATAGGGCGGTTCGGGAAGATGCTGTCCGTGCGCTCGGTCAGATCGGCGATGCGCGTGCGGTGGAGTTCCTGGTGACGGCGATGAAAGAGCCGGGGCTGCGGCCGCTGGCGGTTGAGGCGCTGGGCCGGATCGGCGATCGTTGCGCCGTGCCGGCGCTGATCGATGTGCTTGAGGGACTGGAGCGACCAGAGGTCTCGCGGCCGATCGACGGCTGCGGCGAACGTTGGGATGAAGACATGATCACATTGGGCGCGGCTGTCAGAGCATTGGGTGCGATTCGAGACGAGGCAGCCATCCCCTCGCTCATGAAGGCGCTCCGGTATACGGTGACGCGGGGGGACGCGGCTGATGCGCTGACTCGGTTCGGGAGCGCCGTGATTGCGCCATTACTGGCGGTGCTGGCACGCGAGTCGGATGACAATATCCGTTACCATGCCAAAGAGACGTTGGCCAAAGTGGGCTGGCGAGCAGGCCGTGTTTAGAGGCCAATGGTCAATGTTGAATGGTCAATGTTGAATTTATAACTCAGCACTCAGAACTCAACACTCAGAACTGATTTCACGCCATGCCGAAAGAAACAATCGAAACACTGGTGTCTGAGCTCGTCCACGAAGAGGACTGGCGACGGATGCGAGCGACGGCAGCCTGCCTGTCGGGCGGGCCGCGGGCCGTGCAGGCGCTCATTCAAGTGTTGCAGACTGGGGCGCCGGCATTGAAAGCCGAGGCTGCCGCCATGCTGGCGCGCGTGAACGATCCCCAGGCCGGTGTGCCACTAGTCGGCTTGTTCCACGATGAGGATGAGGCGGTCCGCAAGGCCGGTGCAGCAGCCTTGGAACATATGGCGGGGGTGTTGGACGAAACGACTGCTGCGGCATTGACCTCACTGCTCTATGAATCGAAGGACGAGGGGATTCGCGTGGCGGCTTCGCAGTTGTTGGGGGTCATTCCGAATGCGATTGCCCCGCTCAGTCAGATGTTGACCCATTCGGACCCGGACGCGCAGATCATGGCCGCGAAGATGCTGGAACATTTGCTCGATCCCCGCTCATCGGACGCGTTTATTACGGCCATGGGGCAGCCGGCTATTCGCGACATCGCCGTGCGGACGCTCAAGAAGTTGACGGCCATTCGTGAACGTATCAACGAGGTGTTTGACGCGCTGCGCGCGATCGAGGAGTTGAGTGAACGGGAAGAGGCTCGCATGAACACCGTGATCAATCTTTTGGCCATCGGGCGTCCAAGCGTGGAGATTTTAATCGAGTATCTGGAGGATGACGATTGGGTGATTCGTGAAGCCGCCGCTGACTTGTTGGGAAAGATCGGCGATGTGCGAGCGGTCGAGCCGTTGATGGAGCGGTTGCGGGTGGATAAAGATACGGGAGTCAAAGAGCTGGCGATGAAATCGTTGGGCTTGATCGGAGATGCGAGGCCGGCACAACTCTATATCGAGGCCATTCCCATTCGACCTCTGCGGGTCTATGCCATGGAAGCCTTGGCCAAAGTCAAAGATGTGGATGTGTTGCGGCCCTATAAGGAACTATTCGATCGGTTGAGGACGGATCGGGACGGCCTGGTCGCGTACAATTCCGGGTTGATCGCCGACAAACTGGAAGCGCTCGATGGGACGCCTGTCGGAAGTCAGGGAGGGCAGGACGACGATGAGTGACGAGATGCAGGCTGAACGGATCGAACAATTGATCGGAGCCCTGCGGGACGACAATGAGGCGCTTCGCAATCATGCGATAGCCAGTTTGAGCCAAGTGGGTGAGGACGCAGTGGGACCGCTGATCGGGCTCATGGCGGATGAAGATGTCCTGATTCGGGAAGCGGCGACCAGCGCCATTGTGCGGATCGGTCCGTCCGTCGTCGCCTCTTTGATTGAGGCGTTGGAGGACGATGAGTGGGCGATTCGCGAGCAGGCTGCGTCGGGATTGGGGAAGCTACGAGATTTACGGGGCGTCGAGCCCCTCGTGAAGGCGCTCAAGGATAAAGACGGTGCCGTGCGTACTGCGGCCGTGTGGGCGCTGGAGCGTGTCGGTGATGCGCGCGCCGTGCCTGGATTGGTTGAGGCACTGACCGACCATACCGTGCGTGAGGATGTGGCGCGCGTACTGAAAAAGATCGGCGATGCGAGGGCCGTGGACGCCTTGATCGACGGGTTGCTGGGTACGAACTGGATGGTGCGGCGCCATGCGGCCGAAGCGTTGGGCAAGATCGGCGATGCCCGTGGCATCGACCCGTTGATCGAGTCGCTGAAGGATGAGGACTGGCTCGTGCGGAGGAATGCCGCGGAGTCGCTCGCGCGGCTCGGGGCGAAGCAGGCCATCGACCCCTTGCTCCCGCTGCTCGAAGATGAGAATACGATGGTGCAGGAAACGGTCGAAGGTGTGCTGGCGAGTCTGGGATGGAGCGCAAAGCCGTAGTCTTCATTCTGACATAACTATTCAGGTCGATAGGCTGAAGGCTTTTAGGGGTTGGGCTTCTTGCGCAATGAGGATTCATCTCTGCGTAAACCCAAGGTCGTAGAAAACGAGAAGGTGTTGAATCGTGCCTTGCGAGATCATGTATAACCTTCAGCCTTCAGCCTGAACACCTGAGTAATTACATTCCGATGGTAAAGGATACACATCATGGCGGATGAAGTTCCTGCAAAGCTGATCCAGATCGGCCCGAAAGGCGGCGTGAAGAAGGACGGATTCAATCTCGTCACGGAACGAGTCGTCGCGGTGAACCTTGAGGCGAAACAGCTCGAAGTCGAACTGTTGGCCTACGTTGGGAAGACGGTCGTGTTGGACGTGGATGACGAGGCGTTTGAGCAGCTGAAGCTCCTCAAAGTTGGGGACGGAGCCACGATCCGCGTCGTTGAAGAAGGCGGGAAGCGGCTCGCCAAGAGTTTCCGGATTCGCGCAAAAGATCCCAACGCGGCGCGCGCTGACGCGATGCTCTTGGATCTGAAAGATAGCCACTGGCTCAACCGAAAATATGCGGCTGAAGTGCTGGGTGAGCTGAAAGAAATTCGTGCCGTGCGGCCGTTGGTGGATGCGTTGACGGATGAAGTCGGGGATGTCAGGCAGCGGGCCTATGATTCGTTGATCAAGATCGGCGGACCGGCGGTATCATTGCTCGTGCCCTTGCTGGTGTCGGAGGAAGATGAACTGAGACAATCCGTGACGGAAATTATCCGTAAAATCGGAAAGCCCGCCGTCGAGCCGTTGGCGATGGCGCTCGCCGAGGCCGACGACCGTCTGAAGACGCGCGTGATGAAGGTCTTGGACCGGATGGGCTACAAGCCGAAAGTCACAGAAGAGGCCAAGGCCGTCGAAGCGCCTCGACTCACGTAACGCCGCCGTTATGTGGCTGGAGAGGGAGCTTTACTGGGCCTCCCGACCGAAATATGACGGAAGCCAAATCCCGCAACCCGGTCGGGCTCATAGACATTGCGCAAGTCGAAGAAGATGGGTTGGCGTAAGAGGGTTTTCAGTTTCTCGAAATCGAGGGTTCGGAACTGGTTCCATTCGGTCATGAGGATCAGCGCATCCGCCCCCTGTGCTGTGTCATACGCATCTGTACAGGGGACGAGCCCCGACAGGATCTGACAGGCTTCCTCGAGCCCCGCGGGATCGTAGGCGCGAACCGTGGCGCCCTGTTTCATGAGTTCCTGCGCGATGGCCAGGGCCGGCGCATCCCGTAGGTCGTTCGTATTAGGCTTGAAGGACAGGCCCAACATCGCGAACGTTTTCCCCTTGAGTCCTCCAACCTCTTTTGTGATCTTTTCAATCATCCGGCCCCGCTGCTGTTCGTTAATGAGGGCGGCAGCACCGGCGATCTGCATGGGATAGCCGACTCGTTCCCCTGTCTGTACGAGCGCGGCGAGATCTTTTGGAAAGCACGATCCACCGAACCCCGGTCCTGCGTGGAGAAACTTCGATCCAATCCGGTTATCGAGCCCCATGCCTTTTGCCACCATCTGTACGTCGGCGCCGACCCGTTCACAGACTGTTGCAATCTCGTTGATAAAAGAAATTTTGGTGGCGAGGAAGGCGTTGGAGGCGTACTTGATCATCTCGGCAGTCGGGATGTCGGTCACGACGAACGGAGTTTCAATGAGGTAGAGCGGCCGATAGAGATCTTTCATGATCGCAATGGCCTGTTCGCTGTCTGCGCCGATGACGACTCGGTTCGGTCGCATGAAGTCTTCGATGGCGGACCCTTCACGGAGAAACTCTGGGTTGGAGACGATGTCGAACCGGAATTTGCCCGATTGATTGGCGGTGATCACTTCGCGCAGTTTTTCCCCGGTCCCGACCGGGACGGTCGACTTCGTGACGATGACTTTGTACCCGGTCATGGTTCTGGCGATGCCGCGGCCGACTTCTTCGACGTAGGAGAGATCGGCTGATCCGTCCGGTTTCGGAGGGGTTCCGACGGCAATGAAGATGACGAGGGCCTTGTCGACGGCTTTGGCGACGTCGGTGGTAAAACTAATTCGGTTCTCTCTGATTCCTTTGGCGACGAGCTCCGTGATCCCTGGCTCATAGAAGGGCACATCGCCTTTCTCAAGCCTGGCGATTCGTTTGGCGTCGGTATCCATGCAGGTCACACTGACGCCGAATTCAGAAAAACAGGCTGCTGTGACCAACCCGACATAGCCGGTTCCAATCACACTGATATGCATAGACCTATGTCCTCCTCTAGCTGGCTAAGAATGATCCCACAAGTATAGCAATGGTACTGGGAGATGAGCAACGAACTTATGGAAAGCCATATTCACAGGGAGGATTGCCCAGGCCGCTCGTTGACATGGGTGCCAGGGCTGGGTACTATTTGTTCCCTCCATCGAATGGATCCTGTCGTATGGCGATTCCGAGCACACCTCTTCAGCGACCTCTCGCCGTGATGATGCGTCGGACCTTGCGCACGATCAGTCCTGACGCCACCCTGTTGGAGGTGGCGAAGCTGATGCGTGACTCGAAGGTCGGAGCCGTATTGGTGCAGGAGGCCGGTCACTATAGCGGTATTGTCAGCGAGTCGGACCTGGTTCGCAAAGGGATGGCCGAATCCTGTCCGGCAGAAGAGACGTGTGTGCGTGCCGTCATGAGCCGCCCGTTGCTGTCGATAGACATTACACGATCAGCCCATGAGGCGAGTGACAAGATGGCGGAACATGGGATTCGGCATCTGGCTGTCACCGAGGAGGGGCAGATCGTCGGAATGATCTCCGTCCGCGATCTCTTGCGGTATTTCAAAAACTGGGGCGGTCTGTAATCGTGCCCTCTCGCGGGCCGGCAGCGGATCGTCTTCCCACCCTCTGTCATGGTTCTGCACGAGTGTTGTGAATCGGCCGGCTCATCCCCCGCAATGGTTTCTGCTGATCACGGCGCTGGCGACCGGTGCGGTGGTGATGGCGCTTGAGATTGTGGGAAGCCGGCTCTTGGCTCCCGTCTTCGGAAGCTCCCTGTTTGTCTGGGGCGCGTTGATTGGAGTGATTCTTGCTGCCATGAGCAGCGGGTATGCCTTTGGAGGCTGGGTCTCGGACCGCTATCCCGGCGCGCAGGTGCTGGCCGGTCTGCTGCTGTTCTCCGGAGCCTGGACGTTTCTTGTCGCGTGGCTTGGCCAGCCGGTGCTCTTTACGGTTGCTGGGGCGATTGAGGACCCTCGGTGGGGACCCTGTGTTGCCGCGGCGCTGCTCCTGGGCCCGCCGGCCTTTGGGTTGAGCGGCGTGTTGCCGACCCTGTTGCGATTGGCCGTGTCGGACCTTGAGTATTTCGGCCGGCACACCGGTCGGATGATCGCGCTTTCGACCATGGGGAGTTTGCTGGGAACGTGGGGAACGGCGTTTTTCTTTTTGTCCTGGATCGGCAGCCAGGCACTTGTCGCATGGCTTGGCACCATTCAAGTGGGGCTTGGTCTCTGGTGGTTAATCGGCAGGACGGCCGTTCGACCCTTGGTGATCGGTATACTCGTGCTCTGTACGGGAGGCCTGGGGGCCGGTGCGTGGGTTCCGATCCAGATGTTGAACGCGCCGGTCTATCAAGAAGACAGCCCGTACCAACAAGTACGAATTCGCGATGATGATCTGTTTCGCTATCTTGTCCTGGACCGGACGTTCCACGCGGTCATGTGGAAGGCGGATCCTGTCGCCCTCTTTCTCCCCTATAGTCAATTAATGGTTGCGTCGCTGGCGTGGGCGCCAGAACCGAAACAGGGGCTGATCCTTGGTCATGGAGGCGGATCGCTGGCGAAGTGGCTCGCCCATCGATGGCCTGAACTCGAGCTGGATGTGGTGGAGTTCGATCCCGTGGTCGTCCGTATGGCCGAGGAATATTTTTCCTATCGGCCGCCGCTCCAGCATCATGTGCACGTTCGAGATGCCCGGGTCTTTCTGAATTCCACGAAGCGGACCTACGATCTCATTTGGGTCGATGCATTCGCCCGGCACATGATTCCGTTTCACCTGACTACGGTGGAGTTTTTCGCAGAGTTGCGCGCGCATCTTGTCCCGAACGGTATCCTGGCCGTGAATTTGGCCTCGTCGGGTGAGGAGGGAGATCTGTTGCGGGCCAATGCGGTCGTGCAGACGATGAGACGATCGTTTCCACAGGTCGAGTCCTTTGTGGTCAAGGGACCGTGGCCCTCTCCTCAGACGCGATCGGAAAATCTGATTTTTTTTGCCGGGACGCCGTTCGAAGCGCATACCCTCGCGACCATGGTGGCAAAGGTACGCAGACTGGTTGAGCAGCAGCGTCTTCCATTTGAGTCCATTGCCTTGCTGGCTGCCCATCGCACGCCATCGTGGGAGGCTGGTGTCGTGTTCACCGATAACTATGCGCCATACGATCTCTTGATCGGGGCCACGGCTCAAGAGGTGCGGCCTGAGGCGGGTACACTATTGAAATAATTTCGTCTCACTTGTTGCGACGGGTATGTTCATTGAAGATGCTTCGGGAAAGATCGGGAATAACGTTCTTGCTTCCGATTTCCTCTCGGTGCTATTTATACGGTTGCTCTCGCAGCGTATACATACTGTGAGGGTACGATGGGTAGACGCAGTGGCCGGCAAGGTCAGGGTTCTGTGGGCGTAGCGGTAAGTGGTTACCACCCTAATCGCATCTCTTCTTCTTTTTTCTTAAGGAGGTAGGTCATGGGCAAGACGTTGTTAGGAGTCTTCTTCGGCCTCGTGATGGTCGTGGCTGGGGCATCTGCCGCGTTTGCGCTTCAGGCAGGTGGAGTCGAAATCGGAGATTTGGAGACTGGCTCAGTTGTGGGTCAGTCGTTCAAGGAGCTGGATGTTGATGCCCAGCTATTCGCGATTGAGATTGGAAACCTCAAGACGTGGTATCCACCCATCACGATCCTCGATTTTAAAGTTCGGCCTGGTCGTCCCGTGCTGCTCAAGGTGACAAACAATGCCACTGCTGACCACGGGTTCCAGATGACCGATGCTGCGAACTCTGGGGCCCCGACTGTCATGATGGCCCAAGTTGTATTGAAGCCGGGAGAAACCAAGTACATCGGTATTCCGACCAGCGACATGTTCTATGCCACGCAGGGGAATACGCTGACCTATCGCTGCCACCTACATCCAGGGCATGTCGGCGGCAAGATTCTGATGCTGAAGTAAATAGTGCTTGGCTGAGATGAGTGACGATCGCCCTCTCTGCATCCTCGCAGAGAGGGCGATCGTTTTTTCAGGATCCTGCAAGAAGCAGGAAGGCCCTGCTTCTTGTGAGAAAAGCAGGGCCTTCATTGTGGAAGAGGAGCGATGATTAATTGCGGACACCACTCCAGATTTTTGCCGGATCGATCGTCTTATCCGGATTGAGCGTCCGTGCCTTTTCGAGAAGAACTTCCGTCGTTTCCGGATACGCAGGATCGGCTATGCAGCAATTATCGACCGGGCAGACAGCGGAGCACTGTGGTTCGTCGAAGTGTCCGACGCACTCGGTGCAACGGTCGTGCGTAATAATATAAATACTATCGCCGACCCCCTGACCGTCGCCCACATGATTGCCCTTCGCTTCCGCGTCGCTGCGAGTTTCAAAAATCGCCTCGTTCGGACATTCGGGCAGGCAGGCCCCACAGGAGATACATTCATCGGTAATCAGCAACGCCATGACCTTCGCCTCCTTCTCACTACAAAAAAGAGATACACATGATTGACAAGTTCGCCCCGTCACGACCATTATGAGTGCCGTGATGTGAAAACCATTCTAGTCTGTCGCTCTTTTCCAAGTCAACAGAACGGCGCTTGTCCAGAAGGCCTAGATCCCCTGTGTTCATGGGCTTTTGGGCCCAGGAAATTGTGAAGAGTCGTGACAAGGAATGTCTATGGCCACCGTGCAGTTGAGCGATCGTGGGCAGAAAAAGAAGCGCATCGTCACGCTCGCCCTCATGGCGATTTTCTTGATGAGCGCGTCGTTCTTTCTCATCGATCGAAAAGAGGAGACCCTCATTATTGTCTCCTTTCCAAACGGTCATGAGCTCGAGGCAGAAGTGGCGGATACGCCGGAGAAGCTGCTCGTCGGTCTTGCCTTTCGAGAGGCGTTGCCGACGAATGGTGGATTACTGTATATCTTCGAGTCGACCGGACAGAATCATCTCTGGACCAAGGAGTATCGGTTTCCGGTGGACATGATCTGGGTTGATGAAAGCCATCATATTGTGGGGCTGAAGGAAAATGTCGCTCCTTGTCTGGAAGCCGATTGCCCCAAGTATAATTCCTCTCCCGACGCGGTCCGTTATGCGATTCAAACAGAAGCGGGTTTCATCAAGCGGGAAGGGGTCACGATCGGGCTGGAGTTGAAATATACGCTTCGGATGTAATGCGTGCGGGAGCTGTGGGTTTACCGCATGAGGAGAGGAGTCGGTGCAGCATGCAAGAGGGGTTTCAATCTGTTGCCTTGGTCGCTGAGCTGCCGCCTGGGAAATCAAAAGCCGTGAAGGTGAACAACCGGGAGATTGCGCTCTTTAACATCGATGGGGCGTATTTCGCGATCCATAATATTTGTCCGCATGAAGGCGGTCCTTTATGCGAAGGGCGTGTGAAGGGCTTTGTCGTGGCTTGTCCGTGGCATGATTTGGCCTTCGATGTTCGAAACGGGCGAGGGACGGACGGCGGTGGATATTGTGTGGGGAGTTATGATGTGCAGGTGGAAGGACCGGAGATTTTTGTCGGGCCTCGGCGAAAACCCTAGCATGGTCAGCCGACGAATATGGCGCGGGTTATTGCGTCAATGACGATCCATGCGACAGCCGGCCACGACCATGATGGGGCCACACACTCGGATGGAGCCAAGATTATTGCGACGACTCTTGAGCATTCTATCCAGATTCATCTCTGGGAAGACAGAACCCGAGGGGAGCTCTGGGTTCCGACCTATGATCCTGCGGGGCTCGAGTTACTGGCCGACGACTACCTTCGCATCGCCGGGAATAATGCGGTTGACAATGGGCAGCGGACGTTCGAGTTTAAAGCGGTCAAGCCGGGCACGCATCGAGTCCTGTTTGAAAAACGCATGGGGTGGAAATTTACCGCCGAAGATCGACGCGTCTTTGATGTGAAGGTCACTGATTCCTCGTTTCAGAGGAGAGCGTAATCGTGCCGAATGTGGCCTTCGTCAATGGAACGTTCATGCCGCTAGCCGAGGCAACAGTCTCGATCGAAGATCGAGGCTTTCAGTTTGGCGACGGCATCTATGAAGTGATCCGCACGTACAAGGGACGTCCGTTCTCACTCGATGCCCATCTGGCTCGACTGGATCGTAGCGCCGCAGCGCTTGAACTGACGCAGCCTTATTCCCGTGCCGAGTGGACACAGCATATCCTGGAAGGGATTCAGCGGGCCGCCTACACCGAGGCCAAAATCTATCTTCAGATCACCAGGGGTGTCGCTCCCCGTGATCACGCCTACTCAGATGAAGCCACACCCACAGTCGTCATGATGGTTCGTGAGTTCCACCCGCTCGACAGATCGGTGCAAGCGATCGGTGTGGACGCGATGACGACCGAGGATATTCGATGGGGGCGCTGTGACATCAAGAGCGTGAATCTGTTGGCGAACGTGCTTGCACGACAACAAGTAAGGCACGCCAGGGTCTTCGAAGCCATTTTAGTTAACGCGGGGTTGGTCACTGAAGGGGCGATCAGCAACGTGATGGTGGTTCAGGGGGGAACCGTGCTGACAGCTCCCGAAGGGCCGCGCATTTTGTCCGGGGTCACGAGGGCCGTCGTGTTAGATCTGGCGCTGAGCGAGGGGTTGTCGATTCAGGAGCGTTTTGTTTCTCAGGGAGATCTCTATGAAGCCGACGAGGTATTTCTCACAGGGACCACAGTCGAGGTCCTGGCTGTCGTCCGTATAGATGGAAAAGTTATTAGAGATGGACGGCCTGGCCCGATCACTCAGCAGCTCGCCGCGAGCTTCACGCGTCGGGTCGGCTAGCCCCTTGCTTTGGCATAGGTGGCATGCTATGGTCCGCGGGCTGGAAGTGGGCTCAGGCCCACTTTTTTGTTTAATCTCTTGAATGGGCCATCCAACGATACAGGGCGAAGGGTGTCGGTGAAGGAATCCCGGCCGGTCGTCGATCGCATCAGCGACGTGGTCTCGCCCATCCTGTGGGCATTGGGCTTGGAATTGGTCGACGTCATGTGTGTGGGTCAAGGTGCGCGGTCAGTCGTGCGTGTGTATATCGATAAGCCGGGCGGCGTCACAGTAGACGATTGCGGGCGTGCACACCTCGCGATCGGTCCAGCCTTGGATGTGGCCGATCCCTTTCCCCATGCCTATATGCTTGAAGTCTCCTCGCCCGGTCTTGATCGGGCCTTCAAACGGACTCAGGATTATCGTCGGGCATTGGGGAAGCAAGTGAGCGTAAAGCTCAGGCAGCCGATCGACG
Organism: Nitrospirota bacterium; assembly: GCA_034440335.1. Taxonomy (GTDB): domain Bacteria; phylum Nitrospirota; class Nitrospiria; order Nitrospirales; family Nitrospiraceae; genus Palsa-1315. The sequence continues at coordinate 11,606 of JAWXBV010000093.1, forward strand.
GACAGTGGCGTGTGGTCGGAGTGCTGAAGGAAGTGAATGAACAAGGAGTGACTATTGTGGTGAACGGTCCGCGCTCTGAGCAGCTACTCATCCTTGAGTTCGACTCAATCGCTGAAGCACGGCGCGCCGTCACGTTTTAGGCGTACTGGAATCGATCACCGCGGGTGTGAGCAGACCGCCGCATGTGGAGTGTGGCTGCAGTGGCAGTCGCCGGAGAGTGAGCTATGAATCGAGAATTGATTTCAGTTATCGACGAACTTGGTCGGCAAAAAGGCATCGACAAGAGCCGGGTGATCGGGGCGATCGAAGCAGCGCTTCAAATGGCTGCGAAGAAACGTTTCGGGCAAGCGGAGAATATTCAAGTCGAGATCGACTCCAAGACCGGTGAGATCTCGGTCGTGTCGAAGAAGACTATCGTCGATGCGGTCGCCAATCCCAAAACCGAAGTCTCCCTTCAGGAGGCTCGCCAGTTCGACAGCGAAGCAGAGGTCGGCGACGAGATCGGCTCGGTCATCGAGATGAGCGATTTGGGTCGGATTGCCGCACAAACTGCCAAGCAAGTCATTTTCCAGAAGGTTCGGGAGGCCGAGTGGGAGGCGGTTCAAAAGGAATACTCCACGAAGCAAGGAGATCTGGTCAACGGTATCATTCTCGGCGTGGAGCGTCGAAACTATTTAGTCGATCTCGGCAAGACGGAGGCGGTCTTGCCGATTCAGGAACAGATTCCACGGGAAACCTACCGCTCCGGCGATCGGGTGAAGGCGATGCTCTTGGAAGTGCGCCGGACTCCGAAAGATGTCCAGGTCATTTTGACGCGGAGCCATCCGCAGTTTGTGGCAAAACTCTTCGAGTTGGAAGTACCAGAGGTGCTCGAGAAAATCGTGGAAATCAAGTCCATCGTACGGGAGCCCGGCGATCGGACCAAGATTGCCGTGACGTCTCGCGAAAAAGCAGTCGATCCGGTCGGAGCTTGTGTGGGAATCAAGGGATCGCGGGTTCAAGCGGTGGTCCGTGAACTGCGCGGAGAGAAAATCGACATCATTACCTGGACTTCCGACCCGCGCGTCTTCATTGCCGAGGCGTTGAACCCTGCGAGTATTGAGAAGGTCGGCGTCGATGAGGAAAAGAAGTCCGCGTTGGTCGTCGTGGCAGATTCTCAGCTGTCGTTAGCGATCGGGAAGAATGGCCAGAACGTGCGGCTGGCCGCTCGTCTGACCGGCTGGAAGATCGACATCATTAGCGCGACGGAATACGAAAAGGAAAAGGCCGAACGGGATAAAGAAATCAAAGCGGCGCTGGCGGAGGAAACCGAGGCACTGCATCAGCAAGAAGAAGCCCGAGAGCTGGAACTCAAGGCCCGGGCAGAGTCGGAGCCTGATAAACCGAGTACAGGGGAGTAGGTGTCAATATCTCATGCGTGTGTATGTATTGGCTAAGCAACTCGGGATGGAAAACCGTGATCTCATACCGGAATTGAAGCGGATGGGGGTCACTGTCGCCTCGCACAGTAGCGTGTTGGATGACGACGTGGTGCAGAAGGTCTTGGAGAAGCTCGGCCCCAAAATCAAGGCAACGGGCAGAGACGGAGAGGCCGATACTGGTCGGGGCGATCGAGCCAAGGCCGGTTCAGCGTCCGACCATGCTGTGAGGCCGAAGGCCGGATCGATCCATGCCGCCTCGGTGGCGGAGGAGCCGTCCAAGCCCGACAAGCGCCGCATTCTGATTAAGCGCAAGAGAGCTGATGACGTTCCGGCGGAAGAGGCCGTGTCTCTGTCTGCGGCTGAATCGACAGGCACAAGCGGAACGCTCATCGATTCCCTCGTAAGCCCGCCGCCGGCGCATGCTCACGCTGAGGCCCCAGCCATTGCGCAGGTTGACCTGTCGGCGACATCCGGCCAGCCACTTGCGCATGCGATAGGCGCTGCGGCTGCTCCAGCTCACACAGTTGCTGTGAAGCCCGCCGTCGTGTCGAGCGTCGATGTGATTACAGGAAAAAAGAAATCCCTCTCTTTGGAAGAGATGCAAGCCGAGGGTCTGAAAGAGAAGGCGAAGAAGGCTCGTAAGCCCGGCCGTACGCGCGAAGAAGAAGAGCTGCGGCTTCGTGAGGATGCGGCTCGCTGGCAGGATCTTCGAGCCATTCCGGTGCAGCAGCGCCGCGATGACCGCAATAAGCACGTGCATCACAGCACGCCGGGGGAAGTCACCAAGCCGCGGAGGAAGAGCTTCAAGCTGACGCCCGGCATGACGGTGAAGGAGTTCGCCGAACTGATCGGACAGCGCCCGGCCGACATCATGCGCAAGCTCATGGATATGGGCCAGATGCTGACATTCAATCAGACCATGAACGTTGAGGCAGCCGTGATGATTGCGGAGGAGAACGGAATCAAGATCGATGTGTCGATGGAGAAGGCCGGAGAAGAGTTGCTGGATTCGGTTGTGCAGACGGAGGAGGACCTCCAGCTTGAGCCGCGGCCACCGGTCGTGACGATCATGGGCCACGTCGATCATGGCAAGACCTCACTCCTCGATGCCATCAGGCAGACGAAGGTGGCGGAAGGCGAGGCCGGCGGGATTACGCAGCATATCGGCGCCTACACAGTTGCGGTACGCGGGAAACAGGTGACGTTCCTGGACACGCCGGGTCACGAAGCCTTTACCGCCATGCGAGGCCGTGGCGCCAAGATCACCGATATCGTGATTCTGGTCGTCGCAGCAGACGATGGAGTCATGCCGCAAACGATCGAAGCGATTCATCATGCTAAAGCGGCGTCCGTGCAGATTATTGTGGCCATCAACAAGATCGACAAGCCCGGGGCCAACTCCGATCGTGTGAAGAATGCGTTGTCCGAACATGGACTCATCTCCGAGTCCTGGGGCGGCGATACGATCATGGTGGAGGTCTCGGCCAAAGAGAAGATCGGCCTGGACACCTTACTCGAAATGATTCTCCTCCAATCTGAAGTGCTGGAGCTCAAGGCCGACCCGCATCGCATGGCGAAGGGTGTCGTGGTGGAAGCCAAGTTGGAGCGAGGGCGTGGCCCGGTGGCGACGGTGCTGGTTCAGAGCGGGACGCTTCGTGTCGGCGATGTGTTCGTGGTCGGGATTTTTAGTGGGAAAGTTCGCGCGCTCCTTACGCATACGGGCGCAAAAGTGCTCGAGGCAGGTCCTTCTATTCCAGTCGAAGTGGCTGGACTTCCCGGTGTGCCGTCTGCGGGGGATGTATTTCAGGTCGTTGCTGACGAGCGGGTCGCACGAGAGATCGCGGGAGATCGAGCCAGTAAACAGCGAACGGCTGATTTATCCGGGTCGGCGAAGGTCTCGTTGGACGATCTGTTTGCCAAGATTAAGGAAGGGTCGGTGAAGGAGCTGGCGCTGGTCATCAAGTCCGATGTGCAGGGGTCGGCTGAAGCACTGACGGCCGGTGTCGAGAAGCTTGCGACCGCCGCAGTCAAGCTGCGCGTCATCCACAGCGGCGTCGGCGGGGTCACGGAGTCCGATGTGTTGCTGGCTGCCGCGTCGAACGCCATTGTTGTCGGGTTCAATGTCAGGCCGGAGCCCAAGGCTGCTGCCCTGGCGGAACAGCAAGGCGTCGACATCCGCCTCTACACCATTATTTACGATGCGTTGGCTGAGATTAAGGCGGCAATGGAAGGGCTGCTCGAACCGACGCTCAAGGAACGGGCGTTGGGGCGGGCCGAGGTGCGACAGGTCTTTACGGTGTCCAAAGCCGGTGTCATTGCAGGGTCCTATGTGATGGACGGCACGATTACCCGTGCTGCGGTTGGAGTTCGGGTGCTTCGCGACAACGTCGTGGTCTATGAAGGGAAGCTCGGATCATTGCACCGCTTCAAGGATGACGTTCGTGAAGTGCAGCAGGGTTATGAATGTGGAATCGGCGTTGAGAACTTTAACGACATCAAGGTTGGGGATATCATCGAAGCCTATGCGGTCGACAAGATTGCCGGAAAGCTCTGAAGCGTGAGTCTGCCCTGTGGCTATTATCGTCGGACTCTGTACGGTCGAGCTGTACATTCCCGAGAGCCAGTCGTTGAAGGATAAACGGCAGGTGTTGTTGAGTCTTAAGGATCGATTGCGGAAGCAGTTTAATCTCTCCGTGGCCGAGGTCGATGGACAGGATCTGTGGCAGAAGGCCGTATTGGGGCTGGCCTGCGTGGCCAACGAAGGACGCTATGTCAACCACGTGTGCGAGCAGGCGCTGAACTTGATTCGGAGCGTCCCGGCGGTGGAAATCGTCCAGTCTCGAATGGAATTGCTGTGACGACGGCACATTTAGCAGGATGCTCAAAATGGCCGTCCCGCACGCTTCAGTACTGTGAAGCGCTGAGCGAAGCGAGAACGAAGCTTGGGGAATGGCGCGTTTCGGCGCGCCGGGGCTGGGCGGGTGAGCAGGACGACTTTTTCAGCATCTTGCTAGGTGGAGCGCGCGGTGGCCAAAACGGGATATCATCGTGCCGATCGTGTGGCCGATCAAATCCGCATGGAAGTGGCGGATATTCTCATGCGGAAGATCAAAGACCCGCGCGTGCAGTCCGTCACTGTGACCGACGTGAAATTGACCAGCGATCTGCGGATTGCGCGGGTATTCGTGACGACCATGGGAACGGAAGAGGAAGAGCGGAACGTCTTCGTCGGGTTGGCGCAAGCCAACGGATTTGTGCGCGGCGAGCTGGGACGTCGGCTCTCGCTCCGATATCTGCCGGAGATCGTCTTTGCCAAGGATGTCAGCGGACCAAGAGGCGATCGCGTGTTGAAGTTGTTGGATGAACTCCACGTCAACACGGAGGCCGAGGGCGGCTCGTCTGAAGAGCAGGCGGCTTTGTAGTGTCGTGGACGTGATGATGAATCTCGCACAGAACTGTGCCGTCGTCGATGGCGTGCTGATCGTCAAGAAAGAAGCAGGCTGGACTTCCCACGATGTCGTCGCGAAGGTGCGGTATCTTCTTGGCGGAGTGAAGGTCGGCCATGCCGGCACTCTCGATCCTGCCGCAACGGGAGTCTTGCCTGTGCTCATCGGGAGAGGAACTCGCATTTCCGAATATCTCGTTGAGTGGGATAAAGAATATTGTGCCGTGCTTCGTCTTGGCGAAACCACCGATACGCAGGATGCGACGGGAACGGTCCTGATCAGCCAGGCGACGGAACGGGTAACAGCAGAGGCGATCCACGAGGCGGCGGCTCGATTTCGCGGGCCGATCGAGCAAGTTCCTCCGATGTATTCGGCGGTGAAAATCGCAGGGGTTCCGCTCTATAAATCCGCCCGTGCCGGCAAAACGGTCGCTCGCGATGCGCGAACCGTCGTCGTTCATACCCTTGAGGTGTTGGCGATTCAGGGACGGGATGTGACGTTACGCATTGTCTGTTCGAAGGGAACCTATGTGCGGACCCTCTGTGCCGACATGGGCGCCGTGTTGGGTGTCGGCGGACATATGCTGGCGTTAGAACGAAGGCGAGTGGGTCCCTTACTGATCGAACATGCGCTGACGATTGATGAGGCGGTCACCCGTCATGCCCTTGGTCGGTTGGGAGACGATCTGCTGTCGTTGGATCGTGCATTGGACCAGCTGGCGATTGCGGTGGTGGATGAACGGACCGCCGATTCCGTGCGACACGGGGCTCCGGTGCCTGCGGCCAAGATTCTTCGTTGGGAGGGGGTGGCCGATGTCGAGTGCGGGTCACGCAGACCGGTTCGTATCCACGATACCGGCGGATATCTGCTGGCGATCGGGAAGTGTCGGGAGACTTCGGGCGGCGCGCTCACGGTTGAGAAGGTGTTGATGGACCAGCATGTATGAGACTTCGTTGCGGATGAAGGAAAGGAACAGGAAGGAAAGAGCCCATGGCATTACTCAAAGAAGCAAAGACCGAGTTGATCAAGCAGTACCGGCAGCATGA
>JAWXBV010000094.1:0-7013 GCA_034440335.1 Nitrospirota bacterium
GCGGTGTAGGCCTGCTTCGGTATCTTCATTTCGTCTTCCCTTTCATGGTGACGGCGATTGTACATCACCCTTGGAAGACGAAATTTCGGGGGAAGCTCACTCTTCGATGTCGTGGGTCTTGGGAAAGGGATTGTCTTGTGATTGCAGCCATCCTTTGACCGCCTTCTCCGCCGCCTGCTGGCAGTGATAGATTGCCATGTCGAGCAGCGGTTCTTTCCCTGCCGCCAAAGTGCGCGCAGCCTGCAAATCGTGGCTGGCGCGGGTCAGCCAGTCGCGAACGAGTTCGCACGCGGCCTCATCCATACAGTTTGCGACCCTTGGCGAGTACTTGGTGAAACAAGGACGCCCGCAAGTGTTTGTAGCGGTCAACTTGAGCGCGCGTGGGAACGAGCACATCCTTGGAAAAACCCAAACCACTCAAACAGCGGTGCGCCCGTTGCATCCGCCGGATGGTCTTTTCACTGCTGTCGCGGACAATGACCATCAAGTCTACGTCACTGTCGTCAGTGGGCGCGCCCCAAGCGTGTGAGCCGAACAGATAAATTTCATCCGGCTGGAACTCGGCTTTCAGCCGCTCCACGATTTTCTCCAACAAACCTGACGGGATTGTCTTCACGGCTTTCAGAGTAGCATGAGCCAATATCTTTGAGAAGTCATTGTTTAGCACGTTGAACCAACCCGCCCGCCAGAATCACAACTTTCATGTGTTCACCGCTCCCTACACTGGTTTGTCTGGTTCATTTTGTTTGTTGGTGCGGCTGGCGCTCACTTCTAAGATATTTGATGAGACCCTTTCTCCAACACGACGAGCATCCGAGAAGTATCGCCTTTGACCTATTCGACGCCTTTGACTAATTGCGCGCTGACCCGTTCGAACAGCGCGGCATAGCCGGGAAGGCGCGCAAGAATGCCGTTACACGTTGCGGCATCGTACATATGGCTGAGGCGATTTCTGTCTTCCACAGCCTCAAGTAGCAGCAAGTAATCATCCTCCGTCGTATATCCTCCAAGGTAGTAGGCTTTGATAATATTTTTAGGGGCCGCCTCATCCACCCCCTCTTTTTCTTTGAGAAGGGACTTAATCGCCTTCCAGCACAGTTCGATGGTGTACTCGAACTTTTGCGCGCGGCCATTTTGCATGCCATCCACGAGCCGCTCGTCCCCAAGTTTTTGCTTGAGTTCTGCCACATCAAGTCGCGCGAGATAGATGAATGTATCCGTGGCCGCTTGAAATGCTTTGATTCTTACATCCATGGAATTGCCTCCTGCTTCACACGTTCGGCAAAACGTCCGTTGAGTTGTGGTGTCGTGACAATATCCACTCTGAAGGGCACAAACGATTCGTCGAACTGATCGGTCATTTCGGCAATCGCGTGACGAGAAATATCCGCATCGATCCATATATCGTAGTCTGAGTTCCAGCGGTGATCACGGCGGGATCGGGACCCATACAGATAGACTTTGACCTGCGATGGGATGTGCTCCTTGATCAGCTGGCGAATATAGGCTTCGGATTGATTAATCAGTTCTTGTCGAGTCATGGCAATCGCATGGCAGTTCGAATTACTTCGGCTGTTATTTCAACTTGCTCACTGCAACGGCATGTGATGAGACCAGAGATGATTCTTGCCTGTTTTGTCGCTTGCTTAGCCCGCATGATTCATGACGGTTCGTCGTGAAGTGGCGCACGACATGCGCGAATCGCGAGGCTTGCGCGAAATGCAGGATGGGTGAGGCGGTCTAACGGCTGAAGTGTTCGGAACTTCGAACCCAGAGCTTCGAACGTCGTGTCGCGCCCATCATGCTTGAGTCCGGCATCGGCGATTACAGCAGAGGCGCTCATGAATGATGCGGGTAGGCTGTGCGTCGATGGCGGCCAGGATCGCTCGGGTGAGACTCTCGCCCTGCATTCGCATACCGGCTTCTCGATTGCAGGCTATTCCTGTTTGGCTCCGCCTGCGATACGGGTCTCAATCATCTTCTTTGAGCACCAGATTACGACCTGCGGGGCTCTCTGCCGAAGCTCACTCACCAACCTTTTCTGCCACCAACGTTTCCACGGTTACAGTGTGAGGGCCTGCCTCCGGCGTGTAGTAAAGACGTTCAAAACCTATCACTTCCCCGCTCCGACGATCTTTGATCAGAACCACCCCTTCGCCTGTTTCCTCGCAGACTTGATCGACCCGTGGATCGGAAAAATAGACCGTAAGCGTCTCCCCGATTGGATCGTGAATCACGCGGACGTGGGCCATACATGTTCTCCTTCCTTGATCGAATCCGTCACGTAGACGGTCACAATGTATCCTTCCTCGTCCAGCCGTTTGGCCACCACGCAGAGATGCTAGCCTCCATCCCTCCGATAAAACAAATGCACGCGACCGTCATGCCTACTCCGACAGACGCGGTCGGGTATCCGCAGCGTCTCTTGCACATCGCTCTCGCGGCCGGCGCTTTCAGGATGTTTCATGAGGAGCAGAGACCAATACGATTCAGTCGTCCGGACGCGAAACCCCACCGGCGTCGGAACAATGAATTTGATCACAAAACCTTTCTTTCCACAGAAACCATCCGGCAGGGAGCAACTCGTCGGCAGATTCGACGGCCTGGCGCCCGGACGTTTGCTGCTCGTTCCTCACTCTCATGCCATAACCGTAGGGGCGAGGGGAAAGAGATACGGGGCAAGCACCTTGTCATGCCCGCGTAAGCAGTTGCATCACTATTGCTTGTCACGCCGACGCCACATCGTTCACATCACGCAACTTGCTGACAGATCCCCTCAAGAAGATCCCTTCTCCAACACGACGAGTATGCGAAAGGCCAGGTATCGACTCAATACGCCCAAGAAACGCTCAAGAGTTAAGACGGGGCGTATCATCCGCGTTGACATCAGAGAAGGATGCTCAAAGCCGCCGCTGAGTGGATAGGCGAAGAAGGCCAGTCGATGGTGCCGAAGTGTCTTCAACTTTGGATACAGCTCATGAAATCGCCGGCTTGATCGTTCGAACAGAATCGTCGAGATGGCCTGGTTCGCGTCGAATGGTTTTCGTCCAGGCTGCAGAGGGCTCAGCACGAGAGGATCTTGCCTGAAATCCACCGGCTCAGGATGCAAGAAATGGTAGACCGGCCAAGAGCAGCCCCCAGTCGCACTTGCTGAGGTGTTGGACGCGAAACCAGTTTGGGACAGTTTGGTATCGGAGTCACTTTGGGGAAGTTTGCTGTCTCATGGTTTACGATGGAACGTCTCCGCCGCCTCTTTCTCCCGAACTACCCATACCATGTGACCCAGCAAGGGCATAACCGGATGCCGAATTCTTGACGTCCCTGAGTTCCTCTACGTGGGTGGGCGATTCACACGAACTAATTGACCGGTGAGTTGAGGAGGCGATTGTAGCGCGTCATGAATTCGTTGCGCTTGCCCTTCGAAATCAGGATCAAATGTGCAGACGACGCTGCCTGCATGCGAAGGCTGTTTGGCATGCAGTTGCACAAAATGCTTGCGATTCAGGGTCAAGATGGCACGCCCATCCGCTGAAGCCGTCTTGAGTACGATGTCATCGGGAGTCGATTGCTGGGCTTTTCCTGCTTCGTGGATGGTGAGCACGTTGTGGCCTAGTCTGCGTAAGGGCCTCAATGGCTGGCAATGGAAAATTTTCGTCTGCAAACAGTCGTGCCATCGACCCTAGGCAGCCTCATTCTCTCGTATCTGTCGCTCAATCTCTTCTTTGTGCGCGCGAACGTAAGCCCATGCGTTAGCAAGATCTTCGGCGCGCAATGTGGGGTAACTTTTCAAGATGTCCCCCTCGCTCATGCCTATTCGCCTGGCTTGCTCTAATACCCAGACAGGGATTCTTGTCCTCGCAAGACACGGATCGCCTCCACACACACCTTCGAGATTGTCTATACCCGGGTAGCCTTCTCCAATTTCACGCGCCACCCATTGAAGCAATTGCGCCTTCTCCCCACGGGTCATGGTGCTGAGTAACTTTTCAACTTCTTGAAGTGTACTCATCGGTGTGCCTTTCAGATATACGACTGCTGTTCTCGATCAAGGCATGCCACTCCGAACCATTGAAAACCTACGCAAAGGCTAACATTCTCTTTCCCCACTGTCACTAGAAAGGAGGGCTCCTTAAGAACTTGGTGACGGAGTCACATTTCCGGAGTGGGTGAGAGGCACAAAAGTGGGTCTAGCATGGCCTTTGACTTTCGACTCGTGGTGTAGGTGCTTGGAAATGATTCGAGGTTCGAAGTTCACGGTTCAGAACGTCAGCGGTTCAACGTTGCTGCGACATGAGCGACAGGCGACGGATACGTCTGTTACATCTCTGGCGTCAGAGAATGCGAGAATAGCGGGACGCGCGAGACTAGCGAGACGGGTGATCGGTCAATTTGGTCTGTTTGGTTGAGTCGACTGTAAGAGTAACGGAAACACGCGGAATCGGCGGCGGCCACGACGTGCAGGGGATCCGACTCAACGTGCAGAATGAGGCAACTCGGATTCGGACGGTCCGTCGGGTAGACCTCGATGACTTCACCATTCATGATAGCGGTCACAACCTCGGCACGGGAAATCCCCCGCTCTAGAAAGCGCTCCAACGCATGCTGGTGCCAGTGAATGCGTCCCTGCGCCGTAGCGCTACGCAGAACTTCGATGTCGCTATACGTCACGATACCAAAATCCATTCTTGAGCGCACGGGATTCTTTGTAGAAGACTGGTGAGTCGCGCGTGGTCTTGTCGCTCATTTTGGGGCCGTTCCTTGCTCTGCCGGCCACAGTTATTCCTTTTCCAGCTCTGCCCTGATCTCGTTTTCGACGCGCAGGGGGGGGGTACGGTAGTGGGTCCAGCTCAATTCGGTATGCACTGCGTTCCAAACAGGGACGCTCAGCCGAGGCTATACATTACCTTGCAACGCACGGATGCGGGGGTAGCGGGCGAGGAAGTCCACTTCGTATCCGCCGGCCGTATGCACATAGCCCACATCGGCGCCGCGCCTGTCCAGTTCCGGTGCACACAATGGGGTCTGACATGACTATTGATTCCGACTCGTGGTGAAAGTGCATGGAAATGGTCCGAGGTTGAGGCTGCGGTTCAGAACGTCCGCGGCTCGACGTTGCTACGACATGAGCTGCACGCAGTAGATACGTCCGTTGCATCTCTAACGTCGAGTCTGGGTGGCGGTAACCGCGGATCGGGAGCAAGGCACGAGACGGGCGATCAGTCAATTTGGTCTGCCTGGCATGTTTAGCTCATTTCGATCATCTAGTCAGTCTGGTCTATTTCGTCTTTCTGGTTCGTTTCATTTATCTGGTCTATTCGGTCTATTTGGTCTGTCTCGTGTGTTTGGGTGAACGAAACTAACCAAACTGACAAGATAGCCGGACGATCACGGCAGCTCCAAGGCTCGTACGAGGCCCTGCAGCAGTTCCTCGAAGAGCGGCTCGTACTCCTTGAGGTTTCGATAGATCGCTACGGCCATACGCTCGTTATAGGTATGCACCGTGAGATTGCGGTCTTCGATCATTCGAATCCACAGTGGACTGTCTCGGACAAGTCCGCACGTGAATGCTTCCCTCAGGCACCCCTTGGGCGAATGGCACAAGACCCCCTGTTCCCGCAGCACCCTTTGCGCGGCTTTCCACGCCAGTTCATAGGTAAATTCAAACCGTTTAATCGCCGCATCCCGAACAAGCGCCGACTCCGGTTCAACCAGTACTTCTTGGAGCCGTCGTAGCGCCTGCTCAAACGTTTTCACAGCTTCTGTACGTTCCATTACACCAAAACCTGCCCCTGGCTTAGCACGCGATCCCGAAACCGGTCATGTACATGTTGGATATCGATGATCTGAATCTTTCTCAGAGTCGGCAACTTATCGATCTCCTCGTGGATTTCCGACATGACGGTGGGGTCGACAGCAGTCGCACCGGCGATGGCAATGTCGATGTCTGAGGTCGGAGCAGCTTCCAACGTGGCCCAGGAGCCGAACAAAAGAATTCGGTGCGACTCATCCGGCAGATATCGGCGGATCACTTGGACGATACGCGTGAGGATCGGACGAATGTCTCGCTCCTTCATTTCTTCTATGAGGCTCACCCGACCTTTCCCCTCCATCATCCACTGTCCTCACACCAACGGATTGTCATGTACCACAGCGTAACAAATGGGGTCTGGCATAACTGTTGACTTCGACTCGTGGTGAAGAGACATGCGAATGGTTCGAAGTTCGAGGTTAAGGCTGCGGTTCAGAACGTCAGCGATTCGACGTTGCTGCGACATGATCAACACGCGATGGATAGGTCTGTTGCGTTTCTAGCGTCGAGCGCAGGTATGACGAAGAAGCGAGTCCGTGTATGTCTAGGGGAGGCAGACGGCGTGGAAGTTTAGTAGACTTCTTCATGGGTGCCAAGCTCGATCAACAAGATCTCGTCCTCCTTGCCGGCCCCTTTCACAAACTCGAAGATCAGCCGCATGTCGTAGCCAATGCTGCAGGCCCACGTTCCCTCCAACTGCCCCTTTAGCTTGTGGGTTCTCAATCGAGGCTCAACGGGTCGTCAACGAGCGCGCTGAGAACTGCTTCGATATCAGACTTCAGTTGGGGATGTCGACGTATGGCGGTTGTATACGCTCGGAGAAAAGTTTTGCTCCAGACCAGTCGCCTCATTCGGGAGTTCACGCAAGAACTCGTCAACGGTGCCCTGCTTGACCTCTCCGCGTGCCCATTCCCCTCTCGCCGCCTGAATGGATTTCGCGATCTCCGCCCTCCGCTCTTCCACAAGACGCCGCCTCACAATATCAAGCAGATCCCGACGGTCCTCTTCAGGGAGGGACTCAATCAGCTCTAATGCCTCGCTAAAAGTCACCGCACCCATCGTGTCCTCCCAACTTCCGGATGAACTGTTTGTGCGTTAAATATCAGGTTCTTCGTCAAATTCACTGTGAATTTTCATTAGCCTAAGCTCATATCCAACTTGCCACAATGAAACAGAATTCTCGCCCGATAGTGAGTGAAGTTCC
>JAWXBV010000095.1:0-77219 GCA_034440335.1 Nitrospirota bacterium
AGTGCGTAGTCTGTGCTCAATAATCGCTTGGTTTCCCGCAGAAATGGCACTTTCGAGAAAGTTATACGCGCACACTTTGACGGTCTCATCAGTAAGTGGGGAACGTAACACTTCGCGGGCACCTGGTCGCGCTCGCGGGACTGGAGTGGAAGCGGCGGGATCTCGATGAGCGGGAGTTGTTCGTAGAGTGAGCGGTGCTAGTGGAGGAGCTGCGCATTTGAATCCTCCGGACTAAAGTTCTTTACCGGGCGACGGGCGGCGGCCATCGACGGCGATGTGTTGACCACTTATATTCAGCATCGGCAAGTTGCAGGATTGGCGAATGGGACGATCAACCGTGAACTCAGCGTCCTGGGCACGGCCTACAAGCTGTGGGTGGAGCATGGGAAGGTGCTTCGGCGTCCCATCATTCATTTGCTCAAAGAGGCTCGGCCACGGCAAGGATTCTTTGAAGAATCACAGTTCCTCGGAGTACGGAAGCATCTCCCGGAGGATCTCCAAGTGGCCATCACGATCATGTGGTTGTATGGATGGCGGCGCAGTGAAGTCATGTCGTTGCAGATGAGTCAGATCGACCTCGACGCCGGAACCTTGCGACTGGAACCGGGCACCACGAAGAACCACGAGGGGCGCGTCGTGTACATGACGCCGGAACTGAAGGCGCTGGTTTCGGCGCAGATCGGGCAAGTAAAACAGCTGTCCAGGAAATTGGGGCGCGTGCTCACCCAGTTGTTTGTTCATTTGCGTGGCTGCTACAAAGGGCAACCAGTACACGACTTCCGCAAAGCCTTGGCGCACGCCTGTGATAAAGTGGGCTTGGTGGGGATGCTGCGGCATGACTTCAGGCGCTCAGCGGTCAGAAATATGGAACGGGCTGGGGTGCCGCGATCCGTGGCCATGAAGATTTCTGGACACAAAACAGAAAGCATCTATCGGCGGTATGCGATCGTGAGCGAGTCGGACATTCAGGACGCGACACGTCGCCTTCTGTCACGGGCACAAACCGGGCACATTGCCGCTTCTTCGGTTGACAGCGCCCACGTAAGTGGGTGATATTCCTCGCAGGCTGGCGTAGCTCAATGGCAGAGCAGCGGTTTTGTAAACCGCAGGTTGGAGGTTCAATTCCTCTCGCCAGCTCCACTTTCACCCTCTTAGCTTCCTCTCGGCAACAACCTAGGCAGCATATCGATGAGACCGGCCAAGGTTGTAGAAAAGAGATCGTCGTATGGCGGAAGAGATTGACGACTTTAGCTCTCTGTGAGTCCCTGCTCTTTCATGTGGAAGGCGTTATACGCGTCCACGAAATCGATGTTCGCATGGACATAGAGATCGAGGGCCATATAGAGCAGGGGGGCTTCAGGACAGTGCAGATTGGGCGTATTCAGGATCTTCTCGACCTTCGCTGCGATATCCCATTTCTCCAGTTTATAAAAGGATTCCAGTGTTCAGAAAATCTCGGCGATGACCAGCGGACTCGTCGCCAATTTGATCTTGCCTCGCAAGGCATCGCGAAAGAGTGTCTTGGCTCGCTTGGCTTTTGCAGGGGCGTCGTTGGTCAGAAAACGAAGAAATACATTGGTGTCCGCGAAGAGACTAGCCATGCCCGGCCACCTTCTTGGCTACGGCATGTCTCACAGACTGACGAATCTTCTCAAAATCTTCCGGGTGCGCTGACGGCTGAACTGAGCCTCTGAGATCAAGAATCGTCCTTTTGATAACTTTCAAGACCACTTCCTCACCTCGCATCACACAGAGAACCTTCTCCCCTTCTTTCACTCCCAAGCGGTCACGAATCGCCTTGGGAGTCGTCACCTGCCCCTTCCGGGTTATCGTAGATTCCAACATGCATACCTCCTTCACTATTGTAGTACGTTTACATTTAGTACTACCTCACCATCGAGTCAATCTCTACCCTGAAAAGAGGTGAACCACGGGGAGTCTTACGACACCCCCTTACCCCCCAACAATGGTGCGCCCGCGTTGCCGTCGGCGCTTCGTGATCAACTAACCCGGTTATGGAGCGCTGCGGACTGGTAATCGGGACAGGGGAAGTTTCAGGTGATCGCCGACAAGAGTAAAAAGGAATAGCGCCGATCCGCGGATGGACCGGCGCTATTGAGCGAAACTGAGCGAATGATCCTATGCGGCAACATAACGCTTGATGTTGAGTTTCTTGGCATGGCTGCGGGTCTGTGCCACATCGTACGCAAGCTGCATCCGAAGAAGGTGGTCCATGTCAGGGCCGAACGCTTTCTCGTCGATTAAATCCATGTCGCTGGCGGTGTGTGTTGGTTCGTGATAGCGGAACACAATGCGCCAGTTTCCAGGCACGGTTACACTCCAATAGCCCTTCATGTCACCTTTCAGCGGGTGAAGCTTCCAGCCCGGAAAGCGTCCCACCTGTTCAAGGGTGAGGGCGGTTTCAAGGGCTAACAGAAGTTTTCCCACCTTATCCAAATGGGAAGCTGAGACACCTTGCGGGCTGTCCTCTGTCTAGAGCCGCAGGAGCCCTTTATGGCGAAATTTGATCAGGCGCAGCAATCTCATTCCTGAACCAGCTCTCGATAGAACATGCGTCCATCAGGAAACACAACATCTCCCAGTAGCCGGTGGGACTTGTTCAATGCTAGTATCCTCTCGCCACTCGAAGCGTCGGATCGACGTCAGGGAAACCGGCACCCGACGAATTTCTGTAGGCCGTCGATTATTGTAATGGCGTAGCGATATGAATAGTATGGATCAGCGTCAAAAGGGGACTGTATGAAAACGTTTCAGGTGCGACAAAGCATTCATTATGATCTCATGCTAGCAGCAGGCACGGAACAGGAAGCGGTTCTGAAGGCCGGGGGCATTCCATTGACTCAGTGGGAAACCGAGCGTACCGATATCACGGTCGAGTTGATAGATGAAACGGAAGAGTTGGACGAATACTGATGCCCAAGGCCTTTCCGACACCCAGGACACGAAACACCTTCTTCTTGGCTCTGGCCTCCTGTGCATCAGACTCGCCCGAGACGCCTGCTGCCCTATCTCAATAATCCTGCCAAGGCTCACTGCTGTTTTGCCACAATCTTGTAGGTGATTCCCTTGTATGCGGTGTGTGACAGAATCTTCTTCTGCACCAGCGCATCATTCTGCTGGTACGATCAGCCCTTGAACATTGTCCCAGTGTAGACCTCGTAGTACCAAGGCGTGCCTTGAGTGGCTCGGCAACCATTCCACAGCCACGTTCGAATCGAGGACGGCTGTGATGTAACCGACTGGCTGGGAATTAGAGGATGGGTGGAGAAACACCGACTAGCAGGATGCTGAAAAAGTCCGCCTGCGGCGTTCTCGCGTCACTCAGAGGCTCAACGTACTGAAGCGTACGCCTCGCCTCTTCGCTCGCTGCGGCCTTGCTGGACGGCCTTTTTGAGCATCCTGATATTTTTGTGGCCGTCGCTCCGTCTGTCATATTTCAACGGTGTTTTATGTGTACATGGAGTTTTTTCGCAACCGACTAGCGTTTGGCTTCCGTAAAATCGGCATCCTCTTCCAGCTCTTCAAGGTCGGCTTCCGCTTTAGCCTTCAGGGTTGAGGGGTGCAGGCCATACTTTTTGAGCATTTTATAGAAGTCTGCCCGATAGCGTCCGGCAAATAGGGCGGCGCGTGAAATATTGCCGCCGGTGAGTTGCAGGACGTTCTTGAGATAGGTTTTCTCAAACTCTTCCTTCGCTTCAGTCAGCGGTTTCATCGACGAGTCCGGTAATGTGCTCATCGCGGGCAAGAGGTCTGGCGTAATCATGTCTTGGCGCGTCATGACGGTGGCCTTTTCAACGACATTTTCCAATTCGCGGACATTGCCGGGCCAGGGATGTGTGAGGAGGCGATTGAGGGCGGCCGGTGTAAACCCACGCAACTCTTTATTCGCCCGTTTCGCACTCGCGGTCAGGAAGTGCTGGGCCAGCAAGGGAATATCACCTCGGCGATCACGAAGCGGTGGGATAAACAGCGGGACGACGGAAATGCGATAGTACAGATCGTTCCGGAATGCCCCGCTCTTGACCGCTTCGCCAAGATCTTTGTTCGTTGCGGCAATAATCCGCACATCGATCTTCGTGGTGATTTCAGAACCCACTTCACGGACTTCTCGTTCCTGCACGGCCCGCAACAGCTTGACCTGCATCGAGAGGGGCATTTCTCCGATCTCGTCGAGAAAAAGCGTGCCGCCGTTCGCGCTTTGAAACAGGCCTCGCTTCGCGCCATGGGCGCTGGTAAAGGCCCCGCGTACATGTCCGAACAGTTCTGATTCGAAGAGTGTTTCGGGAATGGCTGCACAATTGAGCGCGACAAATGGCCCTTTACCCCGTCGGCTGTTCGAATGGATGACACGTGCAAATACTTCCTTACCGGTCCCGGTTTCTCCAAAGAGGAGAATGGTCGCGTCGGAATCTGCCACCTGCACGACTTGTTGGAGTAAGCGCTGCATCGCAGGACTCCGCGCGACGATGTTGTCCATCCCGTAGAGTTCGTTGACGAGAGACTTCAGTCGCTGGATCTCGCCTCTCATCCGTTCCGGAGAAAGCCCTTCTTCGATCTTGGCCTTGAGTTCTTTGTCGTCGAACGGTTTGGTGAGATACCCGAAGGCGCCCCGCTGCATCGCCTCCACGGCGTTGGGAATACTCCCATGCGCAGTGAGGATGATCACCGGCAGGCCCGGGTGCATCCGTAGTAGTTCTTCTGTCACATCCAATCCATCTTCGTTCCCAAGACGGAGATCGGTAATGGCAAGGTCGAACCGGTTATTCTTGGCGACGGTAAGGGCTTCGCGGCCAGTGGTACAACCTGTCACGGCAAAACCCATAGCGGTCAACCGCATCTTCATAAGATGTAACAGGCCCTCCTCATCGTCGACAATGAGAATATGTTCTTTTTCCATAACGTTCCTTCTACGGTGTTGTAGGCTCCTGCGCGGTCGGAGGCGGTGTCACCGGCAATGAGGGACGGATAGGACGAACCTTATCCCGCGTTTCCTCGTCGATGCGCTTCAGTGCCTCTAATTGGCCCGTCAATTCCTCTATTTTTCTCTCTCGATCCATCAGTTGCTTTTGTAGGGATGGGACCGTGCCCGTATCGGTTGCGCCTTTTGCCGTATCTTTCTTACTACCCTCCTCCATCTTCCGCTCACGCTCGGCCAACTCCCGCTGGAGGGTTTCCAGGGATTGAGAGTCGGCATCCTTCGTGGCTCTCAACTGCTGGATGGTCAACTTTTTATTATGCACGTCTCGCATCAGACCTACAAGCAAGTCTCGCACCAGTTGATCTGAAGCCTGGGCCAGAATGGACTGGCTTTCCGAAATGGCCGGGGCCGCCATGACTGATTGGAACCAAGGCTGTTGAACAGGAGCGGCGTGATGCTCGAGCAGAGCGATCCAGAGCTTGCTGGAAGAGGCCAGCTGGCTCTGAGGCGCAGCGGCGATCACTTTTTCGAAGTACCTCAAGGCGCTATCACGGCTTTCGTAGAGCCCCAGCAGGGCGCGCATAAAGTAGTCATAATCGCAGGAGCTCTGCGCGGCACATTTCAAGGTGTGCGCCTCCTGCATTTTCGCCAACGCATGGAGCGATTGTGCCTCACCCGTTTCTATCCTGAAATAGGGCTGCGAAAATTGCGGGGCCGGCGACCATGCGGCGCACCCTGCGAAGAGCAATAGACAGGACAAGACTCCCAGGGGGAGGCCTCGGTGGACAACCCTCATGCCGTTTCCCCTGCTTGTGTCAGGAGCAAGACAAATCGTACGGTCGTGCCCTTCTTGGCTTCGCTTTCGATCCAAATCCGTCCTCCATGTGCGTCGACCACATTTTTTGCCAGCGCCAATCCTAGGCCGCTTCCCGGTGCAGCATGTTTGGCCTTGGTGCGTCCTTGATAGAAGCGCTCGAAAATATAGGGCAGGTCTTCGGCCTGAATACCGGGTCCACCATCGGTGACACTCACCTCAAGGGCTCCCGCTTTCGAATCCGGCTTCATGAGTATCTTGACAATGCCTCCTTCTGGGCTGAATTTCAAGGCATTTGAAAGCAAATTGTCGAGCACTTGTTCAATGCGAAACGCATCCGCTTTCACCCAGATAGGTTGCGCAGGCGATTCAAACACCAGCTGCACATGTTTGGCATCGGCGAGAAGCTGGACTTTCCTCACCGACATATCTGTGACTCGTTTGATATCTGTCGAGAGGATTCGATACTCCATCATTCCGGCATTCATCTTGGAGAGATCCAGAATCGTGGAGATGAGCGTAATAAGTCGGCGGCTGCTGTCCGCCATGATACGCAAGGTTGTGCGCTGTTCTTGCGTGACAGGGCCGGGGATTTCATCCAACAGCAAATGGGTGCCTTCTTGGATCGAGGCCATGGGCGTGCGTAGCTCATGGGAAACATGGGCCAGAAACTGCTCCTTCATATCGTCCAACTCTTGGAGTTTTGTCCCCATCCAATTGACTGCGTCGACAAGGCCTCGCAACTCGCTCGGCGCTTGAATATTCAACGACGCGCGAAAATTGCCCTGTCCGATCTGTTTGAGGTGGCTCTGCAATTGGCGCAGCGGGCGCAGAATCGAGTAGCTGGCAAATCCGGCAAGTGTAATGCCGAATATAAGCGCAAGCAGCACGAGTTGTTCCGTCACTGCTTCGGCTTTGGCCGAACTTTCCTGTGACCGAATGACACCGGCACTGATACCTGTCTCGTGAAGATTGATAAACTCTTGGAGTGTGGCGCTGATGCGGTCCATCAAGAGGTTTCGCCGACCTTCATAGTTCTCAGACCCAAGGGCCCGAGACGACGCCTTGCTCTCCAGTTTTTCATGGATCAGCGTGAGGCGTTCCTGCTGCAGGTGTTTGATATTATTGAGCAGATTAATGCCTTGGGGCGTGAGTTCCTGTCTTTCAAGGGTCTGGAGTCCACGCTGGAATTCCTCGACCTCTTCATCGAAATGTCGCAGGAACGTGGCATCGCGTACGACCAGATACTTCTTTTCACTATTGAGTTGGGCATAGAGTACGATGAGCAGATGTTTGGCCGATTCGATCGCCGGGTAATGGTGCGTGGACATATTGGCACTCAATTCAGTCAACTGGCGCAACTGCAATAAGGCATACAAGTTCACTCCTGCCATCACCGCGATGATGACGAGGGAGGTCAGGATGATCCGCCAAAAGATAGATAAGCGCACGGCGAAACTCTTTCGGGGCCCGTAAGAGGAAACTCGATGATCTGTATTAACTGTATGCAATTCCGTACACTATTTCAGCGCACTACTACAAGGGTCTGTAAACAAACTCTCTCATGCGTCACCGCCTAATATTATGTAGGGAGCCACGGGGCGAGAAAGGTTTGAGCAGTTCCTATTCGAAAGAGGCGGAACACTTCCCTTTCCGTTACACCACTCGTCCCTACTTACTGAATGGCGCGACAAATCGACGTTGGCGTCGTGACACTCCATGTAAGGACGCAAAGAGATGGCCACGAAACAACAACATGGCCACGGCAAGCGGTGGGGTGCACAGCAGCCCTACATACCAACTGATTGAGGGAGGGATCCCCACATAGTCCAGCCAGCTTCCGAGAATCGTGAATGGCAGTATCAGGACCTGAGAAAAATCCAACCCCGCCCCTCTCCCCGCTCGGCTAGAGAGAGAAAAAAACGATTGCAACCCCATGGGCGAGAGGATGGTGGGGATCAGGATCAACGCAAACGGAAGAAACCATTCAATCCAATTCTCAAGAATGAACTCGTACGAGGTCTTCAACACTTCGAGCGGGGAATCATGCCGCACTTGATAGATAATTTCCGGTGCCGGGTTCAGTAAGAGAAAAATGAGCAGGAGCATTGCGTACGAGAGGACTTGCCCATACGGGTTCGACTGGGTAGTGAGGTCGAGCGCCATGAGTGGGAGCCACAGGATGAATCCAATGCCGATGACATCCCAAAAGTAGTGGCCTACGCTACCGAGTATGTCGCGGATGGTAAGTGCTCGTGTATGGCTGATCGATTGCTCGATCAGGCTCAGCGTCGCGCCGACCAGCAGCGCGTTCACTGCACCGAGCAGAAAGCCCCCGATCATGCCGAGCGGCGAGGCGATCTGAGTGGCAAGCAGCAACAGGAATCCAAATCCTACCACGGCCACGATGGTCATCCAGCCGCGGACGAGAGATTCTCCGGTTTTGCGGAAGGCGTTCCGATACAGAGTGAGTGTTTCGGCAAGCAGGCGCGACATGAGAGACAATAATCCTGGGGAACTTCTCGGGTCAAGCTCCCCCGCGCCTCTTCGCGGGAGGTTGACTTCCTGAATCCTATGCTTATGTGACTGTCAAGCGCGCACAGGGAAACGCGGAGAGGAGGAAGCCAATGGACATGAACCGTATGACGATCAAACTACAAGAAGCGCTCCAGACCGCGTCGTCCCTTGCCACGAGACGGAGTCATCAGGGAATCGACGTGGAGCACCTTCTGCTTGCGTTCCTGGAACAGGATGGGGGTCTCGCATCCGCTCTCCTTGAACAGGCAGGGTTGTCGGTCCCTTCCGTCCGCCAAGCAGTGGAGCAGGCATTGGCGAAGTTGCCTCAAGTACAGGGCACGGGGGCAAGCCCTGGGCAACTCCATGTTGCCTCGCGGCTGAGTCAAGTCTTGACCAAAGCCGAAGACGAACAACGCGCACTGAAGGACGACTATCTCAGTGTCGAGCACGTCGTCCTCGCCATGGTTCAAGAGGGGGGGGTATTCAAGAAACTCGGCCTGACAAAGGAACGACTCCTAGGCGCGCTGCAACAAGTACGAGGATCTCAGCGGGTCACAAGCCAAGACCCCGAAGGCACCTATCAGGCGTTGGAAAAATATGGCCGCGACCTCACCCGGTTGGCCGGACAAGGGAAACTAGATCCCGTCATTGGGCGCGATGAGGAAATTCGTCGCGTCGTTCAAATTCTCTCACGACGAACTAAGAATAATCCCGTGCTGATCGGCGAACCGGGCGTGGGAAAAACCGCCATTGTTGAAGGGCTTGCCTCCCGCATCATCAAAGGCGACGTACCGGAAGGGCTGAAGAAGAAGCGCGTCATCACGCTGGACATGGGATCCTTGGTGGCCGGCGCGAAGTTCCGTGGTGAGTTTGAGGAACGATTGAAGGCGGTCCTCAAAGAGGTGCAGGCGGCAGAGGGACAAGTCTTGCTGTTCATCGATGAGCTGCATACGGTGGTGGGGGCTGGCGCGGCGGAGGGGGCAATGGATGCCGCCAACCTGCTCAAACCCATGCTGGCCCGCGGCGAATTGCATTTGATCGGCGCAACCACGCTCGACGAGTACCGAAAACACATCGAGAAGGATGCGGCATTAGAACGGCGGTTCCAAACGGTGCTGGTCAAGCAGCCGACGGTAGAGGATACCATCTCGATTCTGCGCGGACTCAAGGAACGCTACGAAGTGCACCATGGGGTGCGGATCAAAGACGCCGCGCTGGTCGCCGCAGCGAAGCTCTCGAACCGGTATATCGCCGACCGCTTCCTCCCAGACAAGGCCATCGATCTGGTCGATGAATCTGCGGCCCGCCTGCGCACCGAGATCGATAGTTTGCCGGCGGAGCTCGACGAAGTCTCGCGCAAGGTCATGCAACTGGAGATAGAGCGGGAAGCGTTGAAGAAAGAACTGGATCAGGCCAGTCGGGCACGGCTGGCAATCCTTGAACAGGAATTAAGCGAGAAGCAGCGAGATATGGAGGCCCTCAAGACACGATGGACCTCTGAGAAAGCCTCCGTGTCGCGTCTACGCAAGACGCGAGAAGCGATGGAAGAGGTGAAGCAGGGGATTGAACGGGCGGAACGGGCCTACGATCTCAATCGTGTGGCGGAGTTGCGATACGGAGAATTGCCTCGCCTTGAGCGGGAACTGGCCTTGGAGCAGGAGCAGCTCGGCATGAAACAGGGCGAGAGCCGGCTGCTCAAAGAAGAGGTTGATGAAGACGATATCGCGGCCATCGTGAGCCGCTGGACTGGGATTCCGGTGTCCAGACTGATCGAAGGAGAAACCGAGAAGTTGCTGAAGCTGGAGGAATTACTCCATCAGCGTGTGGTCGGCCAGAACGAAGCGGTGCAAGCCGTCGCCGATGCGGTCCTCCGTGCGCGCTCCGGCATTAAAGACCCGAACCGGCCCATCGGCTCGTTTCTCTTTCTCGGTCCGACCGGGGTAGGAAAGACCGAATTGGCACGGGCGCTTGCGGCAACACTCTTCGATGACGAAGCCAGTCTGATTCGGATCGATATGTCCGAGTATATGGAAAAACACACGGTGGCTCGTCTGATCGGAGCCCCGCCTGGTTACATCGGCTACGAAGAGGGTGGACAACTGACTGAAGCTGTACGGCGGCGTCCGTTCTCCGTCATCCTATTCGACGAGATCGAAAAGGCCCATCACGACGTCTTCAATATTTTTCTGCAAGTGTTGGACGACGGGCGATTGACAGATTCTCAGGGCCGCACTGTCGACTTCAAGAATACGGTGTTGATCATGACATCGAATATCGGCAGCCCGCAGATTCTTGAGGCGCAGCAACGGCGCGCCTCCTATGATGAGGTCCGTTCTGTTGTGATGGCAGAACTGCGAGAGCACTTCCGTCCGGAATTCTTGAACCGCGTCGACGAGACCGTAGTATTCCATCCTTTGGAGACAGAACAGCTCGGGAAGATCGTGGACATTCAGCTCGATCGGTTACGGGCGCGTTTGGCAGAGCGACGAATCGTGCTGTTCGTGACACCGGCGGCGTTGCGAGATCTGGGTGAGCGAGGCTACGATCCCGTCTATGGAGCGAGGCCCGTGAAGCGATTGATTCAGCAGGAAATTGAAACGCCGATGGCGCGTCAGTTGGTCAAGGGAGAATTGCGCGATGGTGATACGGCAACTGTAGAACTGAAAGACCGGCAGATCGTCATCGTGCCGACGGTTGCGGGATAGAAGACGTTGACATGCTTCAGCCCAGGGTGACGGATCCGCCTTTCACATCGTGGGTTGTGCCGCTGGCGCGGAGCTTGTCGATGTTCCATTCGGTGGGAGAGACCCGGATCACATGGCCTTTGATCGTATGAAACTCCCCTTTCGTGAAGGCCACGAGGTCGGGCGCCTTCACCTCTATCTGCAAGATGACGGTTCCTGAGGCCGGATGTGTGAGCAGCAGACTCTTCGGAGTCTTCGTCACGTCGTAGGCGCGCTTCTCGTTGATCATCAGGGTGCTATCGTTGAGCTTCGCCGTCACTTTCCCGTTCGCATCAAACAGTGCAAAGTTCACAAGCAAGGCGCCCGTGATTGGTTTCAGTGCGACCTGAATCTGCGGAACGCCCTCGATTTCAATCATGCCGTCGGTATTGCGGTACAGATTCGAACCCACTTCTACGTCCATGTATGGCCTCATTTCTCGACGATGCGAGACACAGTCATTATGATTTCTTGATACGATCCAAAATCAATGCAATACAGCCGCCGAGCAGTCCTCCTCCAAAAATAGTCGTGAACAGCTCGACCAATTTGAGTTCCCACACCGATCCTTGCGCTTGCATGGCTTCCCGTATGCCGCCCTGCAGCATAATCACGGCCAGCGCCATGGTGGCGCCGACAATGAACCACCAGAGAAAGACTTTCGCGGTTGACCACACAGGGAATCCTCAAAACTCCATTCGACGGTCGAGACTGCGGTATTGAATCGCTTCTGCCACATGCAGCGGCTCAATCGTATCAGAGCCTGCGAGATCGGCGATGGTTCTCGCCACACGCACAATGCGCCCATGAGCCCTAGCGGACAATCCGAGTTTGGTCAGCGCCCGTTCTAAAAGCTCTTGAGCCGGAGTCTCTAGCTTACAGTACCGTTTTAGAAGCCGGGGCTTCAACTGCGCATTCGAAAGGATCCCGTCTTGGCGATAGCGGTGGCGCTGTCGATCTCGTGCCGCCAGGACGCGCGATCGAATCGTGGCGGAACTTTCCGGCATAGGACCGTGATCGTGAAGATCTCGCACGGAGACCGGTGGAACTTCGATGTGAATGTCGAGTCTGTCTTGAAGCGGCCCCGACAATTTGGCTCGATAGCGACGGATTTGTTGAGGAGTGCAAACACATTCACGCGTACGATCTCCATAGTAACCGCAGGGGCAGGGATTCATCGCGGCGATCAGCATGAATCGAGCCGGGTAGCGAAGTGAGCCGCTGGCCCTCGTCAAGGTCACATGCCCGTCTTCCAACGGTTGCCGTAATCCATCCAGGACGGGACGGCGAAACTCCGGGGATTCATCCAGGAACAACACGCCATTATGCGCTAAGGATACTTCTCCAGGCCGTGGAACAGCTCCACCTCCAATAAGTCCAGCATCGGAAATACTGTGGTGTGGAGCGCGAAAGGGACGGACCGTCAGTAGTGGATGATTGGCTGATAATTGTCCGGATACACTATGGATGCGGGTGGTTTCGATCGCTTCCTCCGGTTCCATGAGGGGGAGAATCGTCGGGAGACGTTTCGCCAACATGGTCTTGCCCGATCCGGGCGGTCCTACCATCAAGAGATTGTGGCCTCCAGCTGCTGCGATCTCCAAGGCGCGCTTGGCATGGTCCTGTCCCTTCACATCGCCGTAGTCGTCATCCTCCACCGGGCGAGTGGTAGAAAATCCGTCCCGGCCAGCGTACACCGGGTTCAGTGAGACGGTGCCATTGAGAAATGCCACGGCCTCGGGAAGCGTGTGGAGCGGATAGGCCATCACCCCCTCCACCACGGCCGCTTCTTGGCTATTCTCAGCCGGCAAGAGCAGGCTATAGTCAGGCCGACAGGCGATCGCAATGGATAAGGCACCGGTAATCGCCTTGATGCCTCCGTCTAACGAGAGTTCGCCGACACAGACACGGCCAAGAATACTCTGGGGTGCAATCACTTCTTCCGCGACAAGAATTCCAATAGCAATGGCTAAATCGAGGCCCGATCCTTCCTTCTTGATTCCTGCAGGAGCAAGATTCACCGTGATTTTCTTGGCCGGGAAATGGAAACCCGTATTCTTGAGCGCGGAGCGAACTCGGTCGCGGCTCTCACGCACTGTGGCATCGGGGAGGCCGACAACTGAGAATTGTGGAAGCCCTCCGCCTATATCGACTTCCACATCGATGAGATGGGCATCGATACCGACAAGTGCAGCACTCAGAACTTTTGCAAGCATGGGTGACTCCGGTCAAGGCGTACGGCGGCTGCCGGATTATAGGAACGATGTCGAATTGTTTCAACAAAACAGTCGAAACCGGCAGAAGTTCGTTCCAGTTCCCCTGTTGTCATTGCGCCGGTCTAAACGCTAGCACGCCCTTCTCCCCTTCTGTATAATCCCTCCCTATGTCTGTCCCCTCCATCTGCTTCCACTCTAGACTCCTCAAACGTACATCGCTCATCACGCTGCCAAGTCCTCTGCCGGTATGTATTCTCCTTGGTGGCTTACTCATAGGAACCGGCAATCCAGTCTTGGCCCAAGTGCCTGGCCGTGGAGCCACCCCATCTGGGCCAGTTGGAGCGTCGATGGCCGTCCTTGCCACACTGCAAGATGCCGATGTGTTGCCGCCGGAAAACTCTCTTGAAGCCAATCGCGTCATCAAGGCCGTCATCCAATTTCAATCGGTGTTTCTTAAGAGCGGTGACCCAGCTGTACAGTTCTTTTTGACTCAATCGTTGGCTACACAGGGAGGGCGCAGCGCAGATGAAACCCTGGCTCGATTCCGTTCAACGGGCTGGACATCGGATGTGCTTGAGGCGCTCAGTGAACAATGGATCGCCACGACGGTCGTTCAGCGAGATCGTTTGGCACCGGGTTTTCGCCAATTCAACGTAAGTCCGACGGACTTCGATGGGTTGATGGAACTCATTGCGAAGGCACGCATTACGTTCATGCAACGGGGACAAACCATGCATCAGATATTCGTCCAACGACGGCGGGAGATGCCGGGTGGGACACAATAACGACAACAGGGAGGACACCATGGCAACGAAAGCCTATATTCTCATCAAGGTCAAAGCCGGACGGACGAAAGATGTACTGCAGTCCCTCAAGCGCCTCACCGGCGTCGAACAAGCCCACTCTTGTTTTGGACGGCCGGACATTATTCTGTTTATCACGGTCGCGGACGAACGAGCCCTCTCGGATGTGGTCATCACAAAGATTCATCAAGTTGAAGGGGTGGAGGAAACAGATACGCACATCGTCGCCGATACCTAACAGCGCGCTCAAGAGCGCGCGTCGTTCGTGAAGCGTCGTTCGTCCGGGAGCGGAGTTTCTAGTTTCTCGTTTCAGGTTTCATGTTGTCAGGAAACAACCTCCGAAAACTTGAAACTAGAAACGTGGAACCTGAAACGCTTGAACGAGATACGCTTCACGCTTCACGGGGTTCGCGAACGATGCTGACGGTAGCCCCTCCCAACTCTGCCGAACGGTAGCAGGCGTCGGCCACTTCGACGGCGCGACAGCCATCGCGCCCAGTAATAGGGGGCGGGCTGTTCGTTTCAATGGCATGAACGAAGGCGCGGAGTGTGGCGAGAACCGTCTGCTGTGGTTGGACGCTCCTCTCGAACGGAGCGCTGGCACCGATGACGCCGCTCACTCGCTGGTGAAACCAATCAGCGGCAATTTGCCCCCTGGTCCCCACCCATTCTGTTCGCGCAACTCTCCCCGCTCCAACACGTGCAACGTCCATGACGCATCGCAGACCGCTCACGGTGTGGGCCTGCACGATCGCCATCGTCTCCGGCGCCACCGTCGGAAGCGGATCCACCTCGCAGCGGACATCGGCCAGCTCCTCGCCGGTAAGAAAGGGCACCAGATCCAAGAGATGAACTCCGAATTCCAAGAGCGCCCCGCACTGGCCCACTATCGGTGTCTGAGCCAGGGCACCGGCTTTCGTTTCAATCCTACTGGTGAAGGTGGCGTACCGGAGCGTTCCGATTTCCGGCAAGTGGTTTTTTAAAAGTAGAATCGTCGAGTCGAAGCGCAGGGTCTGTGCAGTCATGAGCAATACGCCTGCCTCTTCTGCCGCCGTGACCATCGCTCGCGCTTCACGGCCTGTCAGCGCTAAGGGTTTTTCAATGAGGATCGGCTTCCTCGCCTTCACGGCCTCAAAACAGATCTCAGGACAGAGCGCTGGAGGGGTCACGACGACGACGGCCTCTACCGTTGGATCGGCGATCAAGGAACGATAGTCCCCATGGACAGGGATCTCTGTCGTTGGGAGCGAAGGCAGTCCCCGCTCGATTCGTTTCCGACAGAGCGCGACGAGGCTCACCCCTGGTAGATCATGCAGCAGATGGTGGGCATACCGGCTGCCATGGCGGCCTGCACCGATGAGTCCGATTCTGAGCGGCATAGACGTGTGACTTCCCTACAGGTGATGAAACTCTAATCGTCATCGAACGCTGGGTCAACTATCATTCGACCCCTGCAGCCGAATTGACAACCAGACAACAGGGTCCCTATAGTACGCCCGCATCGCATAAATCCCGTCTCACGATTGACAGCCCTCAGCAAAGCCGCGATGGAGAAGAGATTGCCGCAATGATATCCACCCTCGCTCCTTTTACCTTGAATCAAATTGGGACCGGTACGGCTCGCTTTCCGAGTGGTATTGCTATTCCGACGCTCACGGATGCCGCCGTCGATCCCTACATCCAGACACGCATCTCGAAACACGTGCATGTGGAATGTGTTCAGTTTTGGCCCCAGCCAACAGGGCGCTACCCAGGTCTCGTCCTCTTGCATGAAGAATGGGGGCTGACGGCGCAAATCAAGGATCTCGGCGCCAGGCTGGCGTGCGAAGGCTATGGCGTCATCATTCCAAACTTGTACGGACGACTGGGTGGCATGGTGACGGCCAACGCCGAGGTTGCCAATGCGCTCATGAATAAGCTGAACGAATCGCTCGTCCTGCAAGACATCAACTCCTGCTGTGAGTTTTTGAATACCCGCGACCACATTAAGCAAAACATCCACGGCGTGGTCGGCTACGGCATGGGGGGATCGTACGCACTCCGGTTCGCCTGTCAACGGAAACGGCTCCGAGCAGCGGTCGTCTATTACGGCCGAATGACGCAGCCTGATACTGCGATCACCGATCTGTTCTGCCCGGTACTCTACCACCAGGCCGGTCAGGACCAGTGGGTGCCCAGTCAGGATGTGGACCGATTGCGTACTGCTGCGACTGAGCATCACAAACGCGTCGAGATCAGAACGTACCCCAATGCGCCACATGCGTTTTGTAATGAACAACGGGTGGAGAGTTATCGTGCCGACGCGACGGCAGAGGCCTGGGAGTCGACGGCCGCCTTTCTCAAAACCTGCTTCCAAGGGACCTAAACAATTTTTCCAATAGGTTGTGTGAGGAACCCCCACTTGAGGGTCCAGGTGCAAGCACGGTAGAGTAATGCGATGCGCCATTATCTCCTCCTCTTGGTTCGACCAGCTCCATTCCAAATCGGTCTCGCCCTCGCAATGGTGGCTATCTCTGTATTCGGGGCCTGGCTCAATGCCAAGGCCAACGAATCCCTTCCGAGTGCTACCCCAGATTTCCCCTCGATCGTGCGTGCCTATTCCGATCAACTGGCCAGAATAGCCTCCGACAAAATAGCCGGCAACCTGTTTGTATCGGCCATCGGTCCCGCACTCCAGATGGACGATGTGACTCGGACATTGGGGGCCAATCCCTTGCCGGCTACGCCGGCACACGAACTCCTGATACCGGACCTGACGGAGGCGGTGCATCGGTTGATGGGGAGTCTGGCCGTCTGGCAGCTTGCCTCGACCGTCAGGCACGCTGTGAGAGATCAACAACTCGAGGCTGTGACTGAGCGACTATTCGAATACCCGCAAGCCAAGGCATGGCTCGATCAACAAAAACAAGCCCCCTGGCATGATTCATTGAGTCAACTCTCTGATGTGGTGTCCTCCCCAGAATGGGCCAAGGGCAATCAGGGAGAATCTGTATCGCCCCTATTGGTCACGGTCCTTGAGCGGGCCGCTCGCCTGGAAGTGGACGCCATGCAGGCGAGCTACCGTGAATGGGATCGGGTGCGGAGTTGGAAGGATCGGGTGCGTGGCCTCCGTGGACAAACCCGGCTGTGCGGGACCTGGCAGTGGATCATTCATAATCATCAACAGAACCATCGGGAACAGAAGCTGTCGCTACTCTTTCCCCCGGTCGGACAGACCCAGGCAACTCTGCCGGGGCTCGTGGACACGATTGTCTTGGGCGAGAACGTCTATTTACGGTGGGAATTCGATGGTCGAGTCCAAGAAGATAGTTTGCAATTCAGCAAAGAAGGCCAACGCCTCGAAGGGACTTTCGTGAACTCCCAAGGAGGTTGGGGATCCATCAGCGGAAAGAGAACGGTCGGCTGTGCGCCATAGCAAGATCGCCGCGCGAGCATGGCGGGAAAAGCGGGACGAGAGAGATGGACCAGGGTTCGAGGTCCGAAGTTCGAGGTTTTCGGAACTTCGAACCAGGAACTTCGAACCAGGAAATTCGAACTTCGGGTTGCGCCTTTCTCGCTCCTCCCGCGCTTCTTGCGTCACCGGCTCGTGGAACGAGGGAGTGAAGATCGCCAGACTCCCCAGCCTAAGAGTATCCAGCCTATTATGAACGCCAGTCCACCGACTGGGGTCACAGCCCCCATCCAGCGGATGCCCGCAAGAGATACCACGTACAGGCTGCCTGAGAAGAGAAGAATCCCGAGGATAAATAGCCATCCTGACTTTTCAAGACGTTGTTCGGGGTAACGGTCGATCGCCCACGAAACGATACACAGTCCAAACGCATGATACATCACATACCTTGTTGCAGTTTCGAAGACTTGGAGCATAGGCGCATCCAAAATTTCCTTGAGCGCATGGGCACCAAAGGCGCCGGCAGCAACACCAGATCCTGCCAAAATGGCTCCAATTAACAAGAACCGCTGAGCGGATGACCGACCTATCATAAATATCCTCCTGTTGTGTGGCCCTATTTTCCAGTTTATCCCATTGACTGATGGAGCGTGAAGTATTTCTGGAGGTGGCCTTGTTCAACCGAATAAGAGAAACCAATCAGCCCCAGCGAGTTGTGGCTTTAGAGACAGCGACCCCACAATATTCATGATGGTTCATTCCGAATGGCGTTCCACCTGAAGCGTATCTCGGAGGGCTTCACGTTCCACGGACAGCGGGTGAATACTGACGCAGATGCGCAGAGACTTCCAGGGGCGTAGCCAAGTTCAGGCCTGTTCTCGGGCGCATGCGCAGGCGATAGGCCAATGCAGTCGGCAATACGATAGAGCCCCCTATTCTATAGACCGTATCAAACACGCCTCCCCACCTCTTGAGGTATAGCAACGCAACACTCTTCAGCACTAGAATGACAGAATTATGATGGCTCAGGGGAAAGAACAAACCGGGTGGGATAGTACGAAGTTTACTATTGACTGCGTGCTTGCAAACGTAAACAGGCAGCTTGAAGCCGACGGGTGCGTTCTCGAACACGTAGAGAGTGGGTGCAAGCTCTCCACCCCTGATCACCTGAAAGTAGGGGACTTTGTGAAAGTCCAACTATGGGTGGACGGCGAGGAGCCCTTTATAAACATCCGACTGGCGGAAGTCAGAAGAATTCATGAGCACTGGATTGCGGTGGAGATAATCCAGGTGAGTCCAAATGATCGGATAAGACTGAACCGAGTGATTGATCCCTCCGCAGCCATGCACATCGCAGAACCTGCTCGACTTAGCCATCTTCTCATTCGTGCTTAATCCTAATACGGTTCACTTAGCTGCCATCGTGTGAAATCCTGTCGCACATTTTGACAGGAGGATTGCCTATGGCACGGACCCTTGCCGCGCTTCCACGTGGCACGCGCGTGACGGACTACATCAGTTTCGGGATGCGCACCAAGACGTTTCCGATGCGCACCATCGAAACCGTGCTCCGAGAGAGCGGCCGGGTCAGTATCCGGCAGCGGGATCTACCGGCACACGTCGTGATGTACTACGTCATTGCCCTGGCGTTGTACATGCAGTCGTCCTACCGCGAGGTCCTGCGGTGCCTACTGGATGGGATCGAGTGGCTGCTGGGCCCCGACGCCGCAGAAACCCTTGCAGCGGGCGTATCAGCGAGATCCCGACGCGATTGCCCGCTGGCAGCGTGAGCCGTATCCCGCGATGGCGCGCCACGCCAAGCGAACCAAGACCGAGATCTCGTTCTGGGATGAGTCGGGCTTTCGCGCCGATGCGGTGCATGGCAAGACATGGGGCGTACGCGCCCATACCCCGGTGGTCCAGGTTCCTGGCCAACGTCAAGGCATCAGCGCCGCCTCGGCCATCAGTTCCAAAGGCGCCTTCTGGTTCGCCACCTATGCGGGTGCCTTGACCGGCACGCTGTTTGTGGACTTGCTGCGCCGGATGATGCGCGGGCGTCGCAAGTCCCTGCATCTGACCCTTGATGGACTGCCGGCCCACAAGTCGCTCGCGGTCAAGGAGTACGTCGCTGGACTCGACGGCAAACTGATCCTCCATTACCTGCCCGGCTACGCCCCGGACCTCGATCCCGATGAGTTGGCCTGGAGCCATGCGAAGCTTACCAGTCATGCACGCCGGCCCTTGCAGAAGGGTGAACGACTGGCCGATCGCATCACCGCGCAACTCGCTGAGATGGCGCGCCGCCCCGCACTCGTCCGTTCGTTCTTCAGACATCCCAATGTTGACTATATTGCTGCCTGCTGAGTACACTCTCATCTCTTGTTTCCAAATGGTAGATCAACCCGCACGACATCTATTCTGACACAGGGGGGACCGCGTCCCGCCGTGCTCGGTCTGCCTGGCCTTTGTCGTTGACATCCCCCGCATCGAACAGGATAATCATCGTCATTAACGATAACACCCTATCCTATGCGACATGTAATTTCGACAACGTTCATTGGCATCATATTGATCACCCTGACCGTGGGCGGCTGTGATCGGTTTTCTTCTCCTGAATCAAAGAAAGCCAAACATCTCGAACAGGGTCAGACCTACTTCGACAAGGGGCAATACAACGAGGCCGTACTTGAATTCAAGAATGTGGTGCAACTCGACCCCCAAGATGCTGCGACTCATTACCGCTTAGCCCTGACATACCTCAAGTTGGGCGGGCTAACCAATCTTCAAGGTGCATTCGCCGAACTGAGCCGAACCGTAGAGCTGGACAAGACGAACCGAGACGCCCAACTCAAGCTGGGTGACCTGTATTTACTCGGCAACGAACCGGCAAAGGCGCGCGAACAAGCCAACATCGTCCTCGTATCGGCGCCCCAAAATACAGAAGGGCTCATTCTCAAAGGACGGAGTCTGATCAATGAAAAGCGTTACCAGGAAGGCGTGGCGGAACTGAAGAAGGCCATCGAACTCGATCCCAAGAATATGCAAACGTATATCGACTTGGCCCGCGCCTATGTGGCTGCGAAAGACCCTGCCGCAGCCGAGACGACGCTCAATCAAGCCTTAACAGTCGAGCCCCGCTCTACAGAGATCATGCTGGCCCTGGGGGATTTTCGTACGATGACCGGCAAAACAGAGCAGGCTGAAATCATCTATAAGCAAGCCCTCGACATCGCTCCGCAGAACGAAAGCATTTACCTCAGGCTCACAGACTTCTATCAGCGCCACAACAGATTGGCCGACGCAGAAGCGACCATGCAGAAATTAGCCTCAAGCAAACCCCAAGATGAAATGCCGCATGTCCGCTCAGGTGATTTCTTTACCTCCATCGGTCAACGAGACAAGGCGCTCGCCAGCTATCAGCGCGCAACGGAAGTGAATCCCGGTTCGCTTATCGCCCGTGACAAGTTAATTTCGCATTACCTCGACATAGGAAAGACAGGCGAGGCGGAAACGAAGGTCACCGCGATTCTCCAAAAGAACAACAAGGACCTCATGGGGCGGTTTTTCGACGCCAGGATCCGGCTGGCAAAAAGAAATGTCGACGAAGCGATTTCACTTCTTCAAGGTATAGTGAAAGATGAGCCGCAGTTCGCCGGGGCTCACTACTTCCTCGGGGTGGCATTCTTGCAGAAACGCCAGGCCACTCAGGCTCGCGGAGCTTTCGTCGAAGCGGTGAAGTTGAACCCCAACTTCCCTGAAGCACGAACGGCGTTGGCTGAACTCTACCTCGCCGAAGGTTCAGCAGACTTGGCGCTTGAGCAAGCCCAAGCGGCCATCCAACTCAATCCCCGCAATGTTCAGGCGACCATTATTTCCGGCGACGCCTATCTCCGCAAGGGAGATCTTGCCAAGAGTCGACAGGTCTTTGAAGCGATTACACAAGCCCTTCCGAAAGAACCGATCGGTCCTTACCGCCTCGGCCTCATCGCGCATACCGAGAAGAACGACTCCAAGGCGTTGGCCTACTTTGAGGAAGCACTCAAAAGAAAACCCGGCGCCATCGAGCCGATTACCCAGATCGCCATGATTCAAGTCGGGAACGGTAAAGCGAACGAAGCCCGAGAGCGCGTGAGCAAACAGCTCGAGGCTTCCCCAAACAATCCCCTCATCTATAACCTTCTGGGCCAACTCTTGATGCAGGCGAAGGACGCCGGGCAAGCGGAGATTGCCTTCAAGAAAGCGATTGAACTCGACAATTCGCTCCTCTCCGCCTACTTGAATTTGGGAAAAACGTATTATCAGAGCGGCAAGGTCGACCAGGCGATCAAGGAGTATGAATCGGTGCTCGCCAAGGACGCCAGAGCGATCGAAGCACTGATGATGCTTGGAATCATCTACGAAGGCCGACAGGAATATGAGAAGGCCGGGGGGCGCTATGAAGAGATTCTGAAACTCAACCCCCAGTTCGCGCCGGCTGCTAATAACCTGGCATGGATCCTCGTCGAGCACGGCGGAAATCTCGATGTGGCGCTGTCTCATGCCCAGACAGCTCGCGAACAGAAACCAGACGATCCCTACATCGCTGATACACTAGGTTGGGTGTACTACAAGAAAAATGCCCTACTCCTTGCTGGGAGTCTCCTTAAAGAAGCGGCCGAGAAATTACCCAATGAACCGGTCGTCCACTTTCATTATGGTATGGCGCAGTATAAGAACGGCGATGCAGCCGGAGCCAAGAAGACCTTGCAAACTGCGTTGAAACTGGACCAGAACTTTCCTGGCTCAGACGAAGCGAAGAAGACGCTCAAAGGGCTCTAGTCATCCCCAGCCATCCTTGGGCCAGACCAACCGCTGTCCAAGCCGACAAAACTCCCAGGGGGCTTGCCCCTCTCCGGCTATGGGGCCTGTTCAACCCGCGGCTGCAGCGATTCACCGCGTCTGCGCTTCTCTTTGATTTCCTTCAACGTCTGTTCAAAGTCGGCCAGTCGTTCGACCGTCGTCGGATGGGAACGCAACACCTCGTAGCCGAGACCGGCCTGGCGCGACTCGATATTCGCCAACCGCTGCCAGACTCGACGAACAGCATCCAAGTCATACCCCGCTCGAGCCATCAGGTACGAGCCGACATAATCCGCTTGCGCCTCGAGCGAGCGCGAGGGAGGCGACACCGCCGGCCCCGCAGAAGGTCCCACCGTCGCGCCCAGAAACGCACCGAGCGCCAGACGCAGCTTGGCGCTGTCCACATGGCTAAGCACGTTGTGGGCAATTTCATGAGACAGAATCCACGCCAGTTCGTCATCCCACGCAAAGAACCGCATGGCGCCGGTCGTCACCGCCACCTGCCGCCCATTGGAAACTCCATTGATTTGTTCGCTCTCGATCAATCGCAGAGAGAATTGACAAGCCGGTACCGCCCACATCGCCACCATGCGGCGCTCTGCGCCACGCTCCACTTCAAGCAAGAGGGGTTGAATCCTGGCTGCCGTTAGTCTGCGCACCTGCCGCATCACATCCTCGGCTCCGGCTTCACCGACTCTCTGGGTGTTGACCTGCACGACCCGGTCTCCTGGTGAAAGCCCGGTCGATGCCGCCGCTAGCTGAGAATGGACATAGGCAACAATCGCCTTCCTGCCCGTACTCTGTCCTGCCTGATCGTGAGATCCGCCCTCGTCCTTGAGCAGAAAACCATACGTCGATTCCTGTTCAAACGGACACCACTCGGCTGCGGCAACCAGAAGTGGAAGGCCCACATCATGGAGCCGACGCTCCATCAAAGCCGCATCCACTGGTTCCACAACCCTTCTGAGATCGTGAACGTACGGTGAGCAGGCAGCGAGAAGACAGAGCGGCGCAAGGAGCACCACAGCTGCTAATCTCGAAGTTCGCCGGATCAATCTCACTTAGTCCTTATGGAGCAGAGAGTTGCCATTCATGGAACGAATGCAACAGGTCAATCTGACAGGCGTCCCCGCCCCCTCTGTCGTGCCTGGAACTAATGCCAAGATATGCTAGAGCCTTATCCCATCTCAAGCCGTTGAACATGCTCGGCCCATAATGCGAAGGGCCAGTCCCCTTACGAGGACTGGCCCTTCATGATTCCGACTCTCTTTCGAACGAAGAAGAACTAGATCTTTCCTGACTGCCGTCTCCAAATCCACATGCCAGCCAAGCCCGCGCCGAGCAACAGCAATGAAGTCGGCTCAGGAACGCTCGTACCACCTACCTGATAGATCGTGACGTGGGAAATCGCACCTTGGTTGGGCCAGAAAGCTGTGCCAAAGATTGAATCTGTTCCATTCCAAGAGCGAGCACCTGCAGAAAGGTTGAACAGATACTGACTAGGAACTTGATTTCCATCCTTCACCACGAGAATACAACTCCCGCAGCTAATGAACGATCCACCGTCGTACGCCACTGTAAATTCTGCTGGATCGGTTGGAGTATTTGAAAATGTGGTGGTGTAAGAACCAGCAAACGATCCTGATTCACTCCCACCGACATTCTGCTTGTACACTTCCACCAACCCAGCAATTCCGGTGAGGGCAATCACCTCTGCTGTGGTCAGGGTACTGGTCTGGTTAGTGGACCAATCACCGGTAGGACTCACACTCAACGCATGGGCGGACGTGGCTGCCATGGCAAGAGCCAAAGCCGCAGCGGCAAAACTTGAAATCATCTTACTTTTCATCTTATTCACCCCCTTCATGTTTTAAGTTCATAGCTCAACCACATCTTTACTGTTCTTGGCTAGTGGTTAAGCACATTATGTGCCTGCGAAATATAAATCATAAGTTATTGATACAATGGAATGATTTGCATTTACTTGTATGCAAGTCCGTGATCGCATGTAAATCTATTTAACGGTGATAGACACCCTGCCGTATCCATATAATTTGATCATCCATGATTTCAATCACTTAGAATCATCGTCCTTTGTAAAATTTACTTACGGTCATGGCTATACCTTTATCAATTGTTTACAGCTAGTAACACACGAGCAATCAATGGCTTGCACATGTTCGCCGATCCCGTTTAGAGGGGGAGGGGAAATGAAAGAAGCAACCCTCTTGGCGAAGCCAGACCCGTTTCTGCTTTTACTGCGCCACCGCAAGATCTCGTGATTCCATTCCCCTACTCTGCGGGCTTCGGTTTCTTCAATCCGTAGCGGGCCAGCAACTGGTAGAGCGTGGGACGGCTGATTCCCAGTTCCGCAGCAGCTCTGGACACATTCCCGTCGGCTTTCTCCATCGCGAGCCGCACCAGATCCTTTTCGCGGTTGTCACGTGAGGCTCTGAGTGTGGAGGCCTCCTCATCCGATGAAGACGGGTCCTTCAACTCCAAGTTCATAGGGGTAACGTATTTTCCTTCCGCCATGACGACAGCCCGCTTGATTCTGTTTTCTAATTCTCGGACATTTCCAGGCCAACTGTGTGCCGTCAAGGCCTCCACCGCTTGTGAAGTGAAACCCTTCAACAGTTTTTTTTGCTCTTCGGCACTCTTCGTCAAGAATGTCCGCGCCAGTAGTGTGATATCAGCACCTCGTTCACTTAGAGCCGGCACTGCAATCGTGACGACGCAGAGCCTGTAATATAGGTCTTCTCTGAACCCCCCATCACTAATCGCCTTCTTCAGATTGACATTAGTCGCAGCGAGAATCCGCGCGTCGACGGCGATCGTCTCTTTTGCGCCCAAGCGTTGTATCGTGTGATCTTGCAAGAACCGCAGCAGCTTGACTTGCAAACCCAACGGGATATCTCCGATTTCATCCAGGAAGAGCGTGCCGTGCTGCGCGCTTTCGATACGTCCTTTTCGCTGCTGTGCCGCTCCGGTAAAGGCCCCTTTCTCGTACCCAAATAGTTCGCTCTCGAGCAGCGTCTCCGGAATGGCACCGCAGTTGATGGCGACGAAGGGCTCGCCCTTTCGCGCACTTTGCCGATGGATGGCTCGCGCCACCAATTCCTTCCCTGTGCCGCTTTCCCCGGTAATCAACACTGGCACCTCGGACGGTCCGACTCGTCGGATCATGTCGAAGACGGTTTGAATGCGAGCACTGCTCCCCACGATGCCTTCGAATTCGTTCTGACCTGCCCGCTCTTGAAAGGCGCGATTGTCCTGCTCCAAGTTGGAGAGATAGGCCGCCCGCTGCAGCACGATCTTCAAGACATCGAGCTGAACAGGCTTTTCGATAAAGTCGTAGGCGCCGCTTTCGATGGCGGCGACGGCCTTTGCTCGATCGCTATTACCCGTGATGACGATCACCTTGGCCATCGGGTTGAGACGAAGGGTTTCCCGCAAGATGGCTAAGCCCTCAGACGCCCCATCGATATCGGGGGGTAATCCTAAATCGAGCAGGATCAATCGCGGCATCGCGTTCCGGACATGCGCCAATGCTGTCGAACGGTCCGGCGCCTCCAGCAGCTGATAATCCGAGGCCAGGGCCCATTTCATTTGGTCCCGAATCTCGGCATCGTCGTCGACCAGCAGGAGAACCGGTCGCGTGTGGATCAGCTTCTCAGACATACAGGGCTCGTGAACTCATGTTACCTATTTGATTGAACAATGGAGTCTTCGTCTATCCTCACAGGAGGGCGGTGAATGGGAAGCTCAATCCGCACTTGCGTCCCCTTTCCTTCCTCGCTTCGCATCTGAATCGTTCCCTGATGCGCTTCCACGATCTGCTTGCACTGGTAGAGCCCGATTCCCAACCCTCCAGGCCTGCTGGATTGCGACGGTCGAAACAACGACCCGAGCATGCTCGAGGGAATTCCGCTCCCCGTATCGTCAACTGTGACCACGACGGACCCGTTCGATTGTTCAATCGCGACTGAGATGTCCCCCTTCTCGCCAATGGCTTGCTTGGCATTCAGGACCACATTGAGCAGCACTTGGTGAATCTGGTCCCTCACAGCCATGACCGGCTGAACCGGCCCGCCCGCAACGTGCAGCTGCACCATCCCCTCTCCCCTGATCGGGGCCACTATTTCATCGATGAGAGCGGACAGCTCCACCATTTCAGGTGCTCCCGCGAGCGGAGGCGTCAAAGATTTCAACGAGAGCTTGCTCATGAGCGCCGTCATTTTCTTCGCCGTGTCGGTCACCGTCCTCATGGCCGATTCCTGGAACGCAGGATCTCGGCCGTGATGTTCCGCGTTTTGAGCGACCAACGATAATCTCGCTGCTAAGTTTTTTAAATCATGCAGACAGAACACGGAGAACCGGTGCAGCGCTTCCAGTTCTGCCGACGCCTGACGTTCCTCTGCCAAACTCGCGTGGGAGAGCAGGGCCCCGACGTGATGGGCAATGCCGTGGAGTAAATCGCAGTCATCCGTTCCATAGACCTCGCCGCGGAGTTGCTGACCCAACGCGACGAACGCCGTGAGCTGCCCCTGGGTACGGATGGGGAAACAGAGCGCTGCGCCTGACGCCGCCAAGGGATCTCCCAGGGAAGCGGCTCCGTCGTTCCTCCCTGCCGGACCGTTCTCGACCACCACCGGCTCGTCCTTTTCCAAGAGCTGCACAACGATGGGGTGGGAAAGCTCTATTGGAGCCGGTTCCTTTTCAGTGGTCATTGAACGGATTTGGCAAAACCGGCGATCGGCTTCCCGAAACGACCAGATCGAGATGGTCTTGGTCGCGAAGGTCTTGATGAGGAGATCGAGCAGACGATCCATGATCGCCTCTTTGTGCGCCGCCTGCTGAAATGCCTCGGTCACTTGCAGCCACTGTACGCGGTAGTCGTATTTCGATCGGTAAAAATTCCGCGTGATGAACCGCCGGATATCCGCGCGCACCGTTTTTGAAAATACCGCAATCGCTAGCCCAACCAGGCCTCCGAACACCACGACGACGCTGAGCCCTACCCCTAGCGGTTGATCAGTTCGCCGAAGCCACTCTCCAACAGCGCCCAGCGCCAGCAGGTAGAGCCCGATGATGATGAACGTCACCGAGCCGAAGAGAGCCTGTTGGGACACATAGGTATTGACGAGCACTTCCCGCAATCTGGTTCGTCCCAACCCGTAGGCGGTCAAGCACAGCGCCGCGGCCATCACGACGGTTGAGACCAATACGTGATCGGGCCGCCAGACCGGGAACAGAAGCATCTGGCTGGCCTGATAGATTTGGAAACCCGCCAGCCCTCCTAACCCGATCACCACGAATTTCAGCTTGTGGCGGACTGGTTCGCGGCTGGCGCGTAAAACTAACTCCAGTTGCGCCAACCCCAGAGCCATTCCGATCACGACAAAGACATAGGGGACACGCCCCCAGGAGGCCAAGGCAATCACCAACTGGCCGTCCTCGACCGTCTTCCACTGAAAGACCTGGCCGGTCACCGCAAGGACGGCCAGCAGCAGGC
The DNA here is from genome assembly GCA_034440335.1 of Nitrospirota bacterium. Lineage (GTDB taxonomy): Bacteria > Nitrospirota > Nitrospiria > Nitrospirales > Nitrospiraceae > Palsa-1315. The sequence goes on from JAWXBV010000095.1 coordinate 27,758, forward strand.
CGACGACCCCAATGCTGCGGGCACGCCACAGGGCGGACGCATTCCTGCCCCGTTCAGCTGGACTCAAGAACGCAAGCCCGACATACAGCAAGGCGGCCGGTTGGGCGAGCTCTGCCACCATGACCGTCCCTCGCCAGAACAGTGCGTAGGTCTCGTCGAGCAACCCAAGGCCGTTTGCCACGTTGGCGACAGCCGTCGCACCCAACAGCGCCGCGAGACTCCGGTGTGAGGCACTGGCCTGTCTTCTGACAAACAGTGCGCAAGCCATTCCACCGGCAATCGCCGCAACCAGAAACGCCGCGACTGAAAACCATGTCGGGAGAATCATGCTAGACCTGCGCAATGTGGGGACTGGCGTGACTCGAAGGCCGGAGGCCGAAGGCTGAAGTTCAAAGGCTGAAATTCAAAGGCTGAAGTTCGGAGTTCCGAACACTTCAGTCTTCAGGCCGCCTCGACCGTCCCGTGCCACACTCCTCACCTTGTTCCCTCTTCTAACTCCAACAATTCCCCATTCATCATTCCAACTGCGTCTCACGCCTCGCCCGTCCCGCCTTTCCCGCTCGTCTCGCCTGGCTTTTATCCGATATGCCGGTACAGGATACGACCTGCCATCGTCAACAGGCTGTCAGGCAATCGCGCGAAGACCTGTTTCGCACATCGAACCTTCAAACGTTCGAGACGCGGAGACGAGGCCACCATCGGTGCACGCCACGTCGTGAGGGTGGCGTACGCTGCGGACCAACGGCCCTTGAATGCGATCAGGCCTGGATTATCGATGTCCGAGCGCCCGAAGTCGAGTTCTTCTGCCCCCGCGTCTTTGGCCTCTTTGATTGCCTGCCAGAACAGCATCGGCATACCGCCGAGATTGTTACATTTCGCGTCCGAGCCGCCGTACTTATAGACCATCTTCTTGCCATGGCTGATGGTCAAGATGCCTGCAACGGGCCGGCCGGCTTTGGAGGCGATTCTAATGCAGACATCGTCCCCGATACAGGCCACGAGATTCCGAAACCAGTCGAACGGCTGAGCTGGAAGGTGGTGGCGCGACCGGGTCAACTGGAGCAGTTCATACAATTGCTGAAGCAACGACGGGCTACAACCTGCTTCGTAGGTGAGCGCTTCTCGCTCCGCACGTCTGATCTTCCGCTGGATGCAATCCTTGTGAAATCCCTTATACAAGACATCGAGACTGGGCCGAAGATCAAGCCGGTGCAGACAATAGGTCGTCGCTCTGCCAAAGCTGCCATCAACATCCAAGAGGGAGTTTGCAGACCGTATTTCGACATACTTCCACCGTTCCTTCAGTCTGAACGACTCCACAAAGGAACAGAGCGCCCTGCACTGATCGGCATCTTCAACCAGCGGCTCACAGTGATCGGAGAACGGTAGCGACACGAGTCGGTTGCCGGTCAACCAGCTGCGCACAACACAGAATAGCAAGGCATTGGTCAGGTTTTCGGTTGGAGCCGACGTGGTGAAGGCAACTGGTTCGTACCCGTAGGTTGCCCGCAACGCACCTAGCCAGCCACGCGTATGAAACACCGAGGCGTTCGGGTGTCGGCAGACAAATTCAGGCCAACGGGCATCGTGCAGCGGATCAATTGTGTACATCCCGTTCTGTGGCGAGGACATCGTTCCCCACGCTGCCATCAAGCCGGCTCAACCAGCCATTGCAGAGCACCGTGTTCTCACCGTCCCACGCACTCAATCAGGTGGGTAATATCCGAGCTTTCTCTCCGATCTCCGCAACAGCCAGACAAGAGAAAAGAGCACGACGAGAGACAAGAGGAAGAGGGGGATGCCTCCGCTGCGATGCCACACACTATCCGTAATGAACGTCGGATCCACATAATTGGCTAAGAGGGACAGTCCGACGATGCGGAAGGCATTTTTAACGATGGCGAGCGGAACAACGAACGCCACCAGCCCCATCTTCGCCCAGGTGGCTCGAAGGAAGAAATGCCCCGCCACGAGACCGGTAATGAAGAGGGAGAGGGCCGATCGGATGCCGCTGCATTCCTCGGCAACATGGATCGAGAAATTCGACAGACTGAACACGAACCCCTGCCGAAAAATCGGGACGCCGAGAACCGAGAACAGGAGATCGGTCGCTTCTGCTGAACTGCGTTGCAGGAATCCAACGATGGCCTCCAACAGAAACGAGGGAAGCGGCACCATAAAGAGGAGAAAGAGCAGCCCGAATAAAACCTTGCGACAGAGCGTGATCCCGAAGCCGAACACCACGATCCCCCAACACATCACCACCAACGCCAAGATCGTCATCGACAACTGATCGGCCGCGAAGGTCGCGGGATCTGCCAGCCAGTAACCCAAGGCCCCCATCCCTATCACAAGCGATCCAAGCCATGGGCTCCACTCCCTTGAGGCGAGAATCGCCTTTCGGTCGAAATAGAGCGCATAGAAGCTCAGACATGGGATCAGCACAATGTGCGAATAATGTTCCTGCTGTTGCGTGAGGGAAAAGAGCGTGACCAGCGGCTGCCAGAACCACGCGACCGCGGCAAAGAACAAGATGAGCGCGAGCAGATTCCGGCGCTGAGCACTGAAGGGCAACGGCTTGCTCAACAGCCGCACCGCCGCCAATCCAACACCTATGGTCTTTTCTCCAGAGAGATTCCGACGACTCTCTTCTTGAAGCGGTGTGAGGCTCAGATGGTTGCTGACGGGCATGTCATCTCTCACTGCTCAATAGAGGCACTTCTACCGGGGCTAACAGGCACCACTACCCTTAATGACAGCCGCCGGAGTGGCGAGGAAGATTTTGGTGTCGGCCCAGAACGATTGCTCCCTGGCATAGCGAATGTCCAGCCTGACCATCTCGTCGAACGTCGTCCGACTCCGCCCGGTCACCTGCCACAGCCCAGTAAGGCCCGGCTTGGCTTCCAACACTCGTTGACGATGCCATGGTTTGTACTGTTGCACCTCATACCTCAGCGGGGGTCGTGGACCGACCAACGACATGTCTCCCCGGAGCACATTCCACAGTTGAGGCAGCTCATCGAAGCTGGTTTTGCGAAGAAGATGTCCGATCGGCGTGATCCTCGGATCATTCGTCATCTTGAAGACCGTATGCTTCTCTTTCTCCTGGGCCTTCCCGCTTGAACTAATGAACCAACTGACATACTCATGATGAACCGCGTGGTGAGAATCCGCATACATCGTCCGAAACTTGAAGAACATAAAAGGCTTCATCAGCTGACCAATGCGCTCCTGACGAAACAGCGCCGGTCCACGGGACGACAACTTCACAAGACCCGCGATGGCCAAGAGCACCGGCGACAGGATGATCAGGAGCACAAGGCTGACGAGAATATCTATGCCCCGTTTCACCACCTGAAACGTCGCCATTCGAGCTTGACGCACTTGCAGCTCTGGGTATAGGAACGGATTCACCGTCTGATATTCTTCATCACCCAAGCCCTGTGGCTCTGGATAGACGCGCAGCGTGATCGACACACGCCCGGCGAGATTCTCCTCAAACCGATTCGTGATCTCTTTTCGACATTCGGATTGGAGCCGCTCGCAGGTGTTTGCCACGTTCGCCGTATCGATCTCGGGAACGATCAGGCCCATGATGGACTCTCGTTGAAACCATCCGGCAATATCGATGTCCAACTTGATCGCCGACAACACCTGGACCACCTTCTCAAACAGTGCACACGTGTTTTCGCGCCGGCCATCATGAACGCCGACCAACAGTAAAACCATAGCCAGCCCGGATCGTTCCGTGCGCTTGCGCTCCCGAGTGACGGTATCCTTGAAGAGATCTTCGTCAAACAGGAAGAGATCTTCGTCACAGCGCGGGTGAAGCACACTGACTGTTTCCGCGCACGAAGGCATCAGACCTTCCATCTGGTTCATCTGCGTGATCTGGTTTGTTTTGTTGATCTGGCTGATTTGGTTCATCTGGTTCGTTTCGTTCAACCAAAAACTAGACAGTCCAGACCAACCAGAGAGACCGGTTAACCGTCATCGAACCGAGGCGTACGCCACTTCCTTGTGTTGCCTGAGGGACTGTTCCGCCGCTTCCAGAATCCGCACCACACGCAGCCCAGCCTGCCCATCGTTAAAGGGCTTCGTGCTGTTTTTGACGCAATCCAAGAAGTACCGGGTTTCGAGATGAAGGGCCTCGAGTTCTTCGACTTTCGGCGCCCACATATCGCCACTTCGATAACTGATTAGCAGTTGATGGACACCCTGTTCTGTCCTGACATCAGCGCCCTTATCATACAGCTTCACTTTTTCTGCTGGATCCAGATCATTCCACACCAACATCTTCTTCTGACCCCCAACGAGCGTCGTGCGCACTTTGACCGGCGAGAGCCAATTCACGTTGATATGCGCAAGTATGTTATTGGGGAAGTACACCGTCAGATGCGCCACATCTTCCAGGCAGTTCACATGCGCGCTGCCCGTCGCTACCACCAAATCCGGTTCCAACCCGATCAGATAATCCATGACAGACAGATCATGAGGAGCGAGATCCCACAACACATTGACGTCATGCTGGAAGAGCCCCAAGTTGACGCGTGTCGAATCGTAGTAGTAGAGCGACCCCAGGGCTCCCTCATTGATGAGCTGCTTGATCTTTCGAACCGCGCCGGTGAAGAGAAATGTATGGTCCACCATGATCTGCAGATTGTTGCGTTCGGCGAGTTCGACGAGTTCCTCCGCTTGTGCGGAGGTCGCCGTAAAGGGCTTTTCTACAAACACGTGCTTGCCATTCTCAAGCGCTTTCTTGGCCAGCTCGTAGTGGTACGAAACCGGCGTCACGATGGCCACGGCGTCGATTTCCGAAGAGGTGACGATATCATCCGCGTCGGTCATCAGGCGGATATTGGGATGCTGAATTAACACCCGAGCCAATGCCACAGGGTTCTTATCGCACACGGCCACGACTTTGCAGTCTTGGTGCGACGAGAAGTTACGGACAATATTCGGGCCCCAGTACCCGTACCCGATGACTCCGAGCTTAATCATGGATTCTCTCCTCAAAGATATTATGCCCATTGATATAAAACATCTGTGCAGAACCTATGGCACCAGACATCTAAATGAATGCACCGCATGGACGGGAACGTGGCAAGGAGTTTGAGCCGTTGGGCCATTCCAAGTCCTCTTTCCTGAGGTTCGGTTGTAACGGCGTACGGAAAACGTGACACAGCTACCCGGCCAAGGCAGGTTCTGAATCCAAGATGTAGAGATGGGCCGGCTGGTCGCTTGAACAGTTCGCCAAGGAGGTGCTGAGAGTTTACTCCCATACAATGGTTGCTTCTCTGAAGTGCAGGCGCCAACCTACGCTACGTAAGAATAGTCCTCTACCCCTCTTAAGTGGTATATATTGCGTCACCTATTTATGTATGTGCATCAAAGTCACGGGTTGTTTGATTTACAAATTCATGATCCCCTCCAACTCGTGATGTTGGCAAACTCTGATCTGCAATCGACTGTTCTCCTCGACGCTTACCCCAGCCGGCAATATGTTCATTACACGTTGCTGAATACGGCCGGACACCTCCACTGCGGAATCTTGCGCCAGAACTGTTAAGACCCCTCCGACGATGCGCCCCTCGAGATACCAGCCGATATAGTCCGTCTCCCGAAGACTACGGGATAAGGCCTTCACCACTGTATCAGCCACGTCGCGATCCATCTGCACGATCAATCCCTGCTTGTCGGTGGAATAGATGAGAAGGATAGTGAAAAAATGGCCAGACCGTTCCGAGCGTTTTGATTCGCTGGATAACAGGTACCGAAAGGCTTGTTCGTTATACAATTCTCGACTCCTGTCGACATCGCGCACTGTTTGCCGCCTTGACCGTATCGTCAAGGCCGATACGATATGGGAAACCCCTACTTTAGCCGGCACCGTTCACAAGCGCTTCGCCTGCAACTGCCGATGTTCGGGCGAGAGGCACGGGGTGTATTCAAGGTCCTCGCGCCACAGTAGATGAACCGCCTGTGCGGGGCGAGATCTCCCGAGGCCGATTGTTCGCATCACATGCACCCGCTTGATCTCGCTTCGCGACAGCCGAGTGAACCGCGTCCCTTTCGCACATCCAACACGACAACGTTCCGCATTCTCTCTTTCATATCGGGTCTGTACTCACTAATCTTCCGTGCCAGGACCCTGGCAGCCGGCTGACCTCAATGAAGACGAGCACTTCCGATGTTGCGTCGCGAACTGGGCCGAATGTCTGAGACAGCTCTGTGTCTCAGGATGAAACAGCGTGAGTCGGTGGGCGTGAGAGATGTGAAGTGAGGTCGTCCCGTCAGCGGGGGATGACGATGCCGCGGTTGGCGAAGCGGCGATAGAGAATTGCCCGGCTCATACCGAGGAGGTTCCCGGCTTCGGTTTGATTGCCTCCCGCCTGGTTGAGTGCTCGCAGAAGCTGGGTACGTTCGTAGTATCCAGCACAGAATACCAAAGTCGAGACAGGAGCATTGGGCTGGGATCGACTGGTTTCCTGCGGCAGGCCAGTGGCATCGATCCGCCAGCCTTTGCAGCTGATCGTGGCGAATTCGATCACATTCTTGAGTTCGTGGACGTTGCTGGGCCAGGCATAGGTGCGGTTAGTGCTATTGTGTTACCCACTAGATTCCTGCTTGGTGTTAATGGCGTCAAGCGGGACTTCGCTCGCTTCGGCAAACCCGTGGATAATGCGCTGAGTGAGAGTTTCAACGTGCGCTCCCGAGACGAGTGTTTGAACGAGCAGGTGTGCGTGTCCCTCCCACGACGCGAGACAGAAGATTGAAGCGTGGTGAATCGATTACAGTGAGCACCGGCCACATTGCTCGATCGAGGACTAAACACCCCGGAATTACCAAGTAGACGGCTAAAACCGGGCTGTAGAAGGGAGTGAATCTCCAGCCAACGACAGTCTCGTATTCCGGCAGGGCTCAAGCACAGAAATCAACTTCGTCGGTCGTGGTCTAAGAAACGGGGAGGTCAATGTCGGACCAAGATCGAAATGCCTCCCGGGAAAGAGACCGTAGCAGGGGGACTATGTGGGCTCTATTTGATAGCATGAATGCGAAGAGGCGTATTCTGCAACTCCTCCTGCCACAAGGGAAGGCGAATAAATGGTGACTGCAGGGTCGTCGGTGCTGCGAAGCTCAGCCACTGAGCCGGTCTCAGAAACTCAGAACTCGTGACTGGCTCCACTCGCGTGGTAATACATCTTGGATCCGGCGGTGAAGCTATTGTTCAAGATGATTGGAAAAACCTACGATTGTACAGACCAGAGGGTTGTATGGATCAGGGAGGTTGTAGCAAAATTGTACAATGGATCATTAAGTATACGCATCTGCTGCTTGGATTTACATCGACTTCCGCTTGGCACCTATCTTGCTGTTAGCATGTTGCAAGACTTCCTAAAAGGCATACATATTAGGTGTGTTGTGGACCTGGAATATCAAGGAGATGGAACCATGGGGCAATCAATCGAACAGTTTTCGCCATTTCTCAATAGTCCGCACAAACCCTCTCAGCCCCAAATTGCTCTAGATCGCCGATGGGGCACTGACCGGAACCAGATTGCGGTAGGGGGGCTGACAGTGGCACTGGTAAGCCTGGCACTAATCGGAATCGCCTTGAGCCCTGATACGCTTTGGGCCGCAACCATCAACGTGGCTAGCTGCTCGCAGACTGAAGTCAACGCTAAAGTGGCCAGTGCCGTGGATGGGGATACTGTGGTGATTCCAGCCGGGACGTGTACCTGGACCACACAACTGACGGCGTTGGGGTCCGCGAAGGCCATCACCATCCAAGGCGCGGGCATTGACCAGACAACCATTGTGGATAACGTCAATAAAACAGGGGGAGGGGCTGAGACCGTTCTCCTTCCTGTCGTGACAGCCCTTGGCAAAACATTCCGCCTGACCGGACTGACGTTTATGGCACAAGCCCAAGATTCGGGTTCCTACAACAAAGGCATAGTGGTTGTTACTGGCACCTCGCAGAATGTGCGGATTGACCATGTGAAATTCACCCAACCTGGGCCAGGATCATGGACTGGTGCGATTCGAATCTTCGGCTTTGTGTTCGGTGCCATAGACCATTGCACATTCAATCTCCCATATGGGGCGAAGGCGGTAGTAGTGTACCATGATGCATGGAATGGGGCGACCTGGGGCGATGGCAGTTTTGCCGACGCGCTCTATCTTGGGACAAACAAGGCGATCTATATCGAGGACAATACATTTCTAGGGCTTGGGATCGCAGGCAAGGGAGCGGTAGACTCAGTTGGCGGAGGACGGTTTGTCTTTCGCTATAACAAGGTCACGAATGAAAACTTGGCCACGCATGGGACGGAGAGCGGGGGCCGGTATCGCGGCGTCCGAAGCTACGAGATCTACAATAACATCTTCAGCACGTCAACAGAGATGTCCATGGCCATCTTGCTCCGAGGAGGAACCGGGGTCGTATTTGGTAATAGCTCAGTTGGCTACACCACGCTTGTCACGGTTTCTGAATACCGAGCCGCTACAAGCTACGCCCCTTGGGGAAAATGTGATGGCAGCAGCGCCTATGATGGGAATTCGCTCGCAAACGGATATCCCTGTATCGACCAAGTGGGGTGGGGATCGGGGAATCTCATGTTTAATGATAATCCGCCCAGCCTCGTTGCGTGGCCGCAGCAAGTGTTGACGCCGCTCTATATCTGGGGCAACACCTATGCGCCGACTACCAGTCAATACGCCAAGGAAGTGTCCTCCCAGCATTCGGCCTGGATCGTCGCAGGCCGCGAATACACGATAGGCACCGCCAAACCTGGCTACAGTCCCTACATCTATCCACACCCATTGGTGAGCGGGTCCACTAATTCTAACCCTCCACCTGCACCCCCACAAAACCTAGCCGTTAAATGATCATTTCTTCCCGGACCATCAATAGATGAAATCCTGTCCGCCGCACATTTGAGGAGGTGCGGCGGATCATCCGGGACTGGTTCACTTGTACAACCAATGGGCGGCCACATTAAGCCGCCAGAAGAATGACGCCCCCCGCAGCAAACTGCGAGGCATCACAGAACTCAACTTCGAAGACTTCTCGGGAGCAGAGGCGCCCCGTACAAGCTACGGGGAATGTTCAAGTTCAATCGAGGCCTTCGGTGTCTAGCCTAGCAATCTCTTTAACTTCTCCTTGGTGTACGTGTTGTCCTTCCATAACAGGCTGACTTATCTTCCCTCGATTTCATGGACACCAGGTTAAGAGCCTGTCGCCATTGCGTCGAACTCGTCGGGGGAGTGATAGCCGAGGGTCGAATGCCGGGCGCGGGGGACAGACCGCCGCGGTCAGATCCTCCACATGACGCCGATTGCCGAGCATCCCGCTGAGGTCGTCACCCGCACAATGCACGGCCATTGGGAAGGCGATCTCATTAAGGGAGCCCGCAATGGTTCGGCCGTTGGCACACCGATGGAACGGACGTCGCCTTTGGTCCTTCCTGGCACGGATGGAGGGGATGGACGCAGTACGTGCCCTCCAGGGATTATGGGTAAACTCTGGCACGTGCCCGCGTAGCTGCGAAAGCCCTTGACCTACGATCGAGGGAAAGAGATGGCTGAGCCTGAGCGCCTGACCCAGCAGCTCGAGAGTCGCATCTTCTTTGCCGATCTATACAGCCCCTGCCAACGCGGCACCAACGAGAACACCACTGGCCTGATGCGCTAGTACCTGCCCAAGGGCACAAACCGGTCTGACTACACGCCGCGCGAGTTGAATACCATCGCGCATCGGTTGAACACACGTTCACGAAGATGTCTGAACTTCGCCACGCCCCTGGGCGCAATTGCGCATAGACTTCCACATTCGCCCGTTGCACTTGGGACTTGAAACCGCCCTGTCAATGGATTGCGATTAATAATGTGCCGGACCGCCCATTGGAAGGCGGTTAATCGAGAGACCTACAACTCGGTCAAACCGGGATATGTCCCCTGCTCATATCCACACTCATTGGTCACTTCTCCGAAGGTAACAAATCCTCTTCCTTCTCCTCCGCAGAATCTCACTGTTACTGAGCCGACCATCAAATAGTGCGTAGCGTGAGCTCAATAATCGCCTGTTTTGCCTGTAGAAATGCACTTTCAGAGAAGTTATACGCGCACACTTTGACGGTCTGATCAGTAAATGATCGGAAGAGCCAATGACATTCTGTTAATGGCCCCCTACTTAGAAGCACTTTCAGCTGGCTTGAAGGCTGAGAGTAAGGAAGAAGCATCGTCCAAGAGACGCTTCCTGTCACTTGGATAAACCATCCACAGCCCAAAATACACGAAAACGGCTGTGAAGGCTGAAAGCCCAATTCTCCAGGCAATATCCAAGGGTTCAATACCGTTCGCCAGTGCCATTAAGAAAACAGCCATAATCAGGCTAAAAAGTACAGGTTTAAATATGGTTTTCAGAAACAGGTAAATCGATACAGGCGTACCTTTGAAGCTAATCCATAATGAAGGAACGATCAACGCATAATGAGCAACGGTATACCCAACAGCGACGCCGATGGCTCCCCATTGGATTCCAATAGAAAAACCGAGGATCAGAGAAATGCCGTACATTATCACCCACTTAAGTAAATGATCCGTCCTTCTCTGTGTAATCATCACCATTCCGCATAGGTGGAACAACGGCTCAATGAGGGCCCCGACAGCCAAGATCCTGAAGATCCACGCCGCTTCAAGCCATGCCTCCCCTAGAACAACCTTAACGATGTCTTCAGAAAATATTGCCATATACGCAACTAAGGGAACAGCCACGAAGAAAAGCAGGCCGACAATTTTCTCAAAGTATCGTCGATACCGGTCTGGCTGATCTTGCAGTGCGCTCATGCTTGGCAGCGTTACGCTTCCTACCGGCTGGCATAACTGGCTCATTGGCAGCGCCATGAGCTGAAATGCCTGTCGATACAAACCAAGAGCATGTGCGCCGGCAAACCTCCCAAGGAGTATTTGGTCTATGTTGCGGCACATGAAGTAGACTGTATCAACACTGACGATGTTCCGACCAACACGCAGGAGGGAACCTATACCTGAGCGAGGAGCCGGCAAGCCAGGCCACCAGCGGCAAGCAAACCATACCCCGATCAACTCCACTGCGGATTTCACCACTTCTCTCCAAACCAGAGCCCAGTAGGTGAATCCATTGAGCGCTAACTCGATTGCCAGCCAGATGCTAACTAAAGTCGCAAGCACCTGGATGAAGCCGAGAGCCCTGAATCTCATCTGACGGCGAAGGAGCGCTTCGTGCTGCACATTCAGCCCACCAAAGACAAAGCTCAATGACAGAGCCATGGTAATTGGGACAAGATTGGGTTCAGTGTAGAATGAAGCAATCCCCTGCGAGAGGCCCGCTATCGCCAATGCGATGAGTATACCTGCGCCAGCGTTGATCCAAAACAGCGTGCTGACTTGCTCATGAGTGATATCCTTTTGTTGTATAGTCGCTGTTGAGAGCCCTAAGTGTTTAAACCTCTCGGCAAAGACGGTTATTGCTGTCACCATGCTAACCAGGCCAAAGTGTTCGGGAAGCAGAAGACGGGCAAGGACGACCACTGAGCCTACCCGCAATATCTGGCTGACTACCTCAGCAGCCATGGTATAGAATCCAGCACGTACTGATTTGCCCTTCAAGTCATGCAAGACATGGGCTGTCTCAAATATGTGGCTATACTTCTTCATGGTAGCAATAATCGCTGTCTACGGAGGTATCGAGCGATAATTTCTACAATCGAGAAGTCAGCGATTCGATATCATTCAGTATGTTCTTCACAACTTCGTCTTTGCAGAGGACAACACACCCACGCTTTGCACCTGTTTCTTGTTCGGCCTCAGTGGCAGGAAAGAAGGCGGAAAGATGTAAATGTTGAAGAGGCTCTAAATAACTCATCGTTAACGCTTTTCCTGGCCCATAGTCGTCAAAGCCGTAGGTTGTTCCAGGCACTTGAAAATCGTCGATTAAGACAACGGCATCGCTCCATTTAGAAAAAATAATCTCCAACTCCTCTTGAAGTGGCAAATGCTCTTCCCAATGAGCGTCCAGATAGAACAAGACCTTTGGCATCAGAAACTCATTCAAGTCTGCCATATGCCTTAAGAAGTTCACACTGTCACCTTCGTACAAATGCACCCGGTCTCGTCGACGACAAAAGCGTAATGCAGCATACGCATAGAAACGAGGATTTGACTCAACGGTGTATACTGGTAAACCAGTCTTCGCTAAGAATGCTGTCGTTGTCCCACGGAATGTGCCTGTTTCCACTATCGCACTGATCGGTAGACTTCTGATTAGGTCTAAGAATATGCGCTGGCGGTAGTTTTGGCCATTGAAGGCCCCCCCCCAACTATCGGCCAGCTTTGGCTTTAGCAGATAGTCATAGCGGCCGAGCATTTTGTCACCGACTAGGCTTTTAAGAATCGACTTTATCTTCATTGACATCCTCATCTTTTCTCCACAGAGTGGAGACCCCAGTTGTTTGGACAGCATGTTCCATTCCTTTAGTGGCGCCTCGCAGTATGCTGACTTCGCAACCGTGAGCCATGTCGTCAAGGTTGTCGCAGTACACCTCTTCGGGCGTCTTGCCGTCAAGCGCTCTGTGTGGCCGCGTTTGGTTGTAGAGCCTCACGGGTAGCGTTCCAATCCCTATTGAGCTGCGCCGACGGTCTCGTAGGCGTGCAGATAGACCTCCTCGCATTTGATGCTCTTCCAGAGTCGTTCCACGAACACGTTGTCGCGCCAGCAGCCTGTGCCGTCCATGCTGATCTGAATGCCGTGCTCTTTCATGAATCCCGTGAACTCCTGGCTGGTGAACTGGCAGCCTTGGTCCGTGTTGAAGATGTCCGGAGCACCATAGTGGGCCAGTGCCTCCTGGACGGCCTCGATGCAGAAGTCAGTCGTCAGCGTGTTCGACAGCCGCCACGCCAACACTCGGCGACTCGCCCAATCCAGAACAGCAAACAAGTATACAAAGCCGCGCTTCATCGCCTCGCTCCTCTGGTTCGCCCCCCTTCGGGGGCGTCGGTTAAGCAAGGCTACCACTTATCACACTGTCAGAATTTCCGGGGCCCTGTCTCAGAACAATGATACGCAGAGGCCTGTTGGAGAAGCATGTCTAAGTTCTTGGATATTGACTGCGGGCCGTACGTATCAAGCACATACTGCCTTGCGGTCCGCCTCCAAGTAGCACCGAGAATCACATCTTTGAGCGCAGCTACAATGGTCGCAGGGTGGTTATCAGGCATATAAGTCATACCACTTTCAATTTCTTCTTCAAGAGCACCCATTGGGGTCGAAATAACATGGGCGCCGGCAGCAAGGTACTCAATAATTTTAAAAGCGAATATATTTCCTGGTGTCTGGCTTATGTCGTGTGGATTTATGCAAACTTTCGTAGAGCACATGAGACGCATCAATTCTTGCCGACTCACCAAACCGTGAAACACGATGGTTGGGTCATTTCCCACCATATCCTGCAAAGTATTCGTCAGCTCCCCATATCCTGTAATATGCAATTCCCAATCTGGCATACTCAGTTCTCGCCACGCTGCAATCAATTGCTTGATACCTTTTGAACGATAGTGTGTGCCGGAGAACAATACCCAGTTCTTCTTCACAGTCCTCATTTGTTCGCTTGATTGCATTAGGTCATGGCCTACCGCACCCCGAAACAAGAGCTTTGGTATGGTAGCGGGTAATTGAGAAAGTAAGTGTGGCGAAGCAGCCATGCATCCCGCAACCATGTTCAACAGCTTTGAGCTATCAGTCCCGAATGGGAATCGTGCCTTTGCCTCATCCTTCCCCGTAATGTCCACGAAAGCATCGTCTTCGTACTCAAAGACGACGGGAAGACCAAGGCGACGGATCGCATAATCTGCGCAGACAATCTGAGGAAGTTTCAGGTTATAAATTATGACAAGGTCGTATGGCGACTGCTGATGCCTAATTTTGAAAAGCTCGAGCGTGCGCCTGCTCGACCAAAGTCCATTCAGGAATCTGATCGGCAACGCGGAAGCATAGTATATTGGAATGTCCGGATGAAAAGGCTCAGACTCACGAAACGAAGGGTACCATTTGCAGTTTAACTCAACAATTTCACCCTGAGAAATAATATCTACTTGATGTTTCTGAATGCTCAGCACTCTTGCGATAAACTCTATCTTGACAGACCCAGCCAAGCTGAGGTTTCTGACGATAGGACGAGCTTTGAGCAGACTTGGACCCTGATATGGCGCGATATACGCAATTCTCATTTGTTTCCGACCGACTGCGTAGTTTGCAGGTAGGATTGTCAGAAGAAACTGGAACTTCTAGGCGCTGACTATCAGCGTGGAACCACCTGGCAATCTACAGTAGGAGGACGGTCGCCCAGTAAATTCTTGTAGACATTCTTGGTCAACTCGCCAACTATATTCCACGAATACCGTTCGTGAGCATACTCCCGTATCTCTTGCCGACGACTGTTCAAGTTCTTGAATAAATCGCTCGCGAAATACCTTTCGATGGCCTTTGCCATGTCAGCAGCATCCTCAGGCCTACAGACATACCCCGTTTTGCCCTCGATAATGTCTTCCCGCAACGCTCCCACATCTGCCGCAATGACTGGCAACCCAAAACTATATCCCAAGAACAACACACCACTCTGATAGATATATCGATAGGGTAAGACTAAAACGTCCGCCGCCTTGAAATACACTTCCGTCTGATCATCAGGAATATACTCAATCATCCGAAGGATCCGTTCCCGGTTCACATGACGATTGAGAGATTCTAGAACGACATTCCAATAACTCTCGCAGTTCTTAGGGTTGCCCGCGATGATCAACCGATAGGCTCCACCCCCAGCCATAGCTTGTTCAAATGCATCGATGAGGTACTCGAGCCCTTTGTATGGGGCAATGTTCCCAAAGAATAGGATCGCTCGGTCTTTCTCTGCGATTCCGAGTCGTTGTCTCGCCTCTCCAGAGCTGAGATTCGTTTGCGGAACGGCATTGTTGATCCCGAATGGAATCACAGAAATCGCCGACGCAGGCACATCAAATTGCTCTACGAGCTCCCTTTTCATTTTCTCCGTATGCACAAAGAGATGGTCAACGAGTCGGTACTGGACTTTCAAGGTCAGCCGATTGAACCATGTATCGTTTGAGTCCCTCGTTCTGGAGTTGACATTGTGGACGGTCAGGAGGGTTTTCTTTCCCAGAATTTTGTAATACAAGATCAGAGGGACTCGATCGAATGTCTCAAACTTGTTGTTCCACAAAATGTGGAAAATCTTTGGCTCCGCAGTCGCTGCGTAAAAAATAAGTCGGACATAGTAGATCAAGACTCGTGAAATTTTCTTTGGCAAGCTCGCATCTTCTCGCATATCCCCTCGTAGGTTCAGAAATCTCACGTGGGTTGCGCCCTGCCATTCAGAACAATCCAAATCATCCCCGCCAATGATATCGAGAGAGAGTCCTTTTGCCATGAGTGCCGTCGCCATCCCAAATGCGTAGGGCCTGTCTCTACCGGCAGTCAGCAGGGCGACCTTCAGCTCAGACGGTACGTTCACCTCTGACATCGATCAGACTGCCTTCCCCTGCTCCGCACGTTCTGCTACCAGCGGAATCTTCACCCACTGGCGTTCGATAGCCGCTTCCACCAGATCAGTCGTAATTAAGTCCATACAATTCGGAACGAAGTCGCACTTCGGTTTGTAACAGCTGAGACAGTCCATGCGAGGAACCACTTTCTCGCCGAGCCCATACATTTCGATCTCAGCAGAGCTGGTAGGACCGAACAACGCAATCGTTCGGCGACCCAACGCCAACGACAGATGCATGGCTAACGTGTCACCCGTGATCACCAAACTACACGCCCCCACGATCGACGCAAAGTGACGGACAGGATTATCGCAGCCGGCATCGATCAGAGGCATCTTCGATCGAGAAGTGAGACGCTTGTGCCGCTCGCGTTCTTCCGGTCCGCCAAGCAGCACAAACTGTGTGGGCCGTCTTTTTGCCACACGTTCAATAAGATCAACGTACCCCTCCTCTCGCCATTGCTTCAGTTCCCACCGACGCCCAGCCCCGGTGTTGAGACCGATGATTGGACGCGTCAAGTCGAGGCCGAGACACTGTAAATGCACCCGGCCTCGCTCTCGCTCTTCTTCAGTCAACTGCAGGACATAGCTATGCGGACGACCTGATAGGCCGACGATGTCCGCCATCAGGTCTTGGTAGGTTCTCGTCCCTTGCCGCTTGAGATCGTCGAACACGCCCATCTCCAACCACGTTCGCGCGGCAGCATTGGTCGGCTGTACCCATCCATGCGGATCAAGGATAAACCCGTCTTTTTTTGGAGCATTGGCTGTTGTGGCAAGAGCAGCACTGGTTTTCCCCGCATCAAAATTAATCACCCGATCGAACGCTCTTACCCTCAACTGCAAGAGAGCATCTTCACCATAGTCGAGAATCTCCGTAATATACGGATTGCGCTCCAATAGGGGGCGAGCCTCTCGTCTGGTCACCCAAGTAATCGAGGCATTCGGATGTGCTTCGGACAACGCGGGAAGCAACGCCGTTGTGCGCAACACATCGCCCATCGCGTCAAGCTTGATGATCAAGACATGCTCTTCGACCCGTTGGTAATGGTCACAGGGGCAGAGTACGCCGGTGGACTTGTGCCATGTGCAAGGCCGATCTCCTACGAAGAATCGGCAATCAAATGCGATCTCACGTGTTCCGCCGTCTCGGCTCACGAATGAGGTATGGGCTGATTCATTCTTTGCCATGGATTGCCTTGACCTTTTCTCTTGAACAGCAGCCTGCCCACTGCTGCTTACACCATCAGATGGGATTGAAGGACTCTGGAATGGCCCGGATAACTCAGCTCTTACCCTTGACTCAATGAAGGGCCCATTGTTTTCCAAAAAACTTCGAGGCTTGACTCGGAGCAAGAACTGAACACTTCTCTAAACTTCTTCAGTGTCAGCCAGCTGTCCAATACTAAACCTTGCTCACAGTCGACTGCGTAGTTAAACTTCCCATCAGCATCGATGTTCCCTAACAGATCGATGCATTCCAACCCTTCCTGCTTAAATTCCGGCAAGTTCACCTCAAATGAAAGATATGGGATAGGTCTTTTAAGACCTCGTAATACGTGAGGCTCGTACCCCTCCACATCGATTTTTACAAAAAAAGGAGACCCGTACGTTACGATTAGCTCTTCTAATGAAATCGACTCGACTTCTTTGTGCTGAGCAAAGTTCAGACGATGGCCAAACCGCACCTCATCACTCCTCAATGTATTGACCCACTTCTGACTTAGAGTATTTTTTGCAGATCCTGGCTCATCAATCCACATCTTACAAACCGCATTCCTGTCGCTCACTGCTTTTCCTACGATAGTCACCGGCTTTCTAACCCACCTGTATCTCAAGAACTTATCCTTGAGCGCATCCTGGTTCATCTCATCAGGATCTATTGCCAAGACTCTTGCGCCGATTCGTAGAAATATATCCGTTTTGTGCCCATGGTTTGCTCCTATGTCAAATATTAGATCACCGTGCCGAAACCCTTCCAGAAGGTCGCGGTAAAACCTTACCTCTCTAGACCTCCCCTCAATCACCCTGCTATCAGCCATCCTCCAATAAAAGTCATAGATAAGAGACACCCTTAGCCGATTATAAAGGCGAGCTCGCTTGAGCAGCATTTGGAGATACGACTTAATTGTTGGCACGGAAACTCTCCCCGCTCGTGAAAGATCTACCAGTATTACGATCTGGAGACCACACCTTCATAGGCTAGCTCGCCCGGCAGCCAACACCACAGTATCCCCTACGGTAATGAGAAAGGACTCTAGGTCCAATGGGTTAATTTACCTATTGGTTGGACGAAAGGCATCTCTCAGATGGAAAAGTAGGAAGCGGTACGCCAGTGTATGACCTTCAGCGACTCTCTTCTTTTCGAGGCGCGGTCAGTGGAATGACCATTATCACCAGCAGGAATGCGATCCAGACGGGATGCATCACCTTAAACGTCGCCTCGGTCAAATTGTATATCACCGTGACGACAAATAATGTAAGCCTGAACCTGCCTAACTCTGGGTCCATCTGTAGCGAGCGCACGACATTTCGGTAGCCCCAAACCATCGTAAGGCCGAGAAAGGCAAGACCAACCCATCCCAGATTCAAATACATTTCAAGGTAGCCATTGTGCGCTTGGTTTGGGTGAAATTGGTACTTCGCCCATAGGAGTTTGATTCGATCCCCAAGCCAGAAGCTTTCAAAACCGGTCCCGAACAATGGATTTATATCGATCTGCATTAGATCCACCCAAAGAAACGTGCGGTCCGTGAGAGTTGCATCTCGCCCCGCAGCTTCAATCAGACCTGAACTCCTATCAATAATGATTCCGAACACGCAGATCGATATGATACTTAAGACAATAATGTGCATGACTAGTGGCCTGATGACAAACCAACGAAAGTGTGCAAGGCACAAGATGCCACTACCGATTATGAAACCTCCCCAGGCAGCCGATGAATGCGCCATTTGTAAGAGCCAAAGTGTCATCCCTAGGACAACACCATGAGCGATCAACGGCCCGTTTAACTTTGTGCGCTTAGGAGCCTGGTATTCGCAGAGAAAGCGCCAAAGGGTTGCTAGTCCAAAGACGAGGCAATCCCAGCCAAGCGCATTTTTCGCGGTCGCAACGCCTGTAACCATCTCGGCTCCCGACCAATTGTCGTATCCGCGCCCAATATCAGGAAAGTACTTGATGAGTAGAACCGACGTGGGAATCAGGAGAAAAGACGAGTAGGCCAAAAAACGCTTGATGGCAGCAGGTCGATCAGGATCCGTCAGGACAATCAATACCATGACTACATTGCCAATAGCTTTAGTCCACCTTTTAAAGGCAACGAAGGGAAAATCTGACCATGTCACACTGATTGCAGCATAGAGAAAAAAAACGAGAATGGGGCCATTTACAGCAAGAAACGTACTAGTTTGCCGTCCTCTCACCATGAGGGCTATCAAACCGGCTCCTAAAAGGGCTATGTAGATGGCCCGATCCACCGGACTCCCCTCGAGATAAACGTCAAGAGAAGCCTGGCCACTACTACCCACTCCCGAGAACCACTGTGTCACTTCCCGAGATGCACCGATTGTGGTCCAAATGACAGCGATCCAAAGTACCGGTGAAGTCTTAGAATCCCTCCTCCGGTCGAGGATGAACAGCCCCACAATCCCAAACGTGTAAATGCCAGCAGCAATCCAAGGAGACATCTAATGAGCATCTTTCATTGTGAACTAAGAGAAGTGGCCCCATTCGTTTGAACAGCAGCCCGAGTTTTTTAAGAGGCGTCGCTGCTGATGCTCACGCTGCCAGTTGACCCGTCGGCAGCAGCACGGCATGCCTCACCAGATCTTGGCGTGTCTGGGCTCGAATAGGGCTTGGATTGATTGTACCAGCCTATGTATTCCATGATCGACTGCCTGGCTTCAGTGACGAAATCGTAGGCATCTACATACACCCGCTCGTATTTCACCGATTTCCACAGACGCTCGACGAATACATTGTCCCGCTAGGCCCCGCGACCGTCCATGCTGAATTTGCCTCCCTGTTCGTTGACAGCGTGCACAAACTCCTGTGCGCTGAACTGACGGCCTTGATCGCTATTCACCATCTCCGGTTTGCCATAGCGTTTGAATGCCTTGTGTAGCACATTGACGGCGTGACAGGCCTCCAACGTGACCGCGACCGTCGAGGCTAAGACCTTACGACTGACCCAATCCACGACGGCGGTCAGGTACACAAACCCTTTGGCCATTGGGATGTAGGTCGTATCCAGTGCCCACACCTGGTTAGCCCGGTTGACGGTGAGTCCGCGCAGCATCGGAGGAGATGCTGGAGAAGAACGCCTCACAACACACACGCATTACAGTCGGCGAGGACAAGGCCTACGATGTTGCAGAACATGTGGACCGCCTGCGGGCGAAGAACATCACGCTGCATATCGCCGTCAACGATTATGTCACGAAGACCGGAAAGGCGCGCAAGACCTCCATCGACGGACGAACCACCCGGCACAAGGGCTACAATATCTCGCAGGGCAAACGCAAAATGATCGAGTGTATGTGTGGTATGTGTGGATGGAGCAAACAACACGGCACCATGCGCAAGACGAAATACAGGGGTCTCGCCGGAGTCGCCGTCGGCTTCCTCCTCAATCTGATCGGCTACAACCTCATCCGCATCCCGAAACTTCTAGCGCAGACGGAATAGATGCGTCCGAAAACACCAGACCGCTTCGATACGGCGCAGGGAATCTACCACCTCTCGAAAAAACGCGTAGTAATCTTAAGAAAACGAAAACTCCCGTCATGAAAGCGAGTTTTTCAGCAGACTGCTAGGCTACTTCAATGAACAGGCGTTGAATGAGTTCAATAGTTAACACCCTGTGGATTTCTGTTGTGTAGTTTCGGTCTCCATTGAGATGGCCGCACACAATGGCGTTGAGCCAATTGGGGTCAAGATAGGGCCTGGATAGAGTTCGTTTATCCAATAGCATCTCACGAACATAGGCAGATAAGGCATCTCGGTACCAAATTCTAAAATGATACCACTTGTGCCTTCCGAGAAAGAGACGCTCGACATGAAAATCGGAAAGGAGATGATCCAGACGGGCTAACCATTGCGGCATGCCAGTATCATAAGCGTATTCGGCTTTGAATAAAAAGTTATGCGCTTGACGCTCGCAAGCGGCAAGGAGACCTCTTCTGCCCTGTTCACGGTCCAATGGTATCTGTCGGAGAGCGGGGTTCCCCTCCGCTATCAACCGAAAACATACATCATCGTTCGCAAAGACCGACTCCGGGCCCCGAAGGACTGTTCGAACCAGGTCGTTATCTAGATACGGAGATCTCAGCGAGAGCTGTGTCTGCGCAAGTGCGAGCTGCCCATACAAATGCAATGGCACCTGGCGGAAAATGGCATCAGACAAATGCGGCGTTTTCTTCACGCTATAAGTCTGGTTTGCCTGGCGAAAATAGGGAGCCAGATCCTGATGAAATACACCAGGCAAAGCCTCCCAGGGCTTAAAATACCAGACACGACGGAGAACTTCTCCTCCATAATTTCCAGTCATCCGTACAGGAGCGATCTCGCGAGCACGCTCATTCGCATAGAGGTCTGGCGAATGACTCACCTCAGCACAGCCATCAGTAAGATAAACCGTACGCTCAGCATAGTACGGAAACCGTGACAGAAATTCATCGTCTATTGATATCACCTCATGTGACTGCCCGCAGGCTCTTGCCACTTGCCTCGCCACAAGCACATCACGGCAGTCGCGAAACATTCCTCCAAATGAATAGCAGGGCAGCGACCCTTGGGAGGGCCGCTGTAAGGCCATGATCATCCGACTGTCCAGCCCGCCAGTCATAGACATGGCGATCTGTTGCTCATCGGAAAAATATCGAGGAAGGTTGCGTGAGAAGACTTCCTGTATCTCTCGGTAGTATGCTTCCGGCTCAAGCTGAGCCTGATCCTCCCATTCCCGAGAATCGAAGTAGGTTCTTTCCTTCTCCAGGGAACCATCCCGAAAAACCCAGGCAGAGGCTCCAGGCAAGACTTTAATACCCGCAAATAAAGTCCGGTCCTCGAGTGTGCAGCCGCAGGCAACAAACTCCCCCATCCCCCTGGGGTCCAGCCTTCTCGTCTCGGGACAAATCGCGAGGATCGCTTTCGCCTCAGCGGCAAAATAAAAAGCCTCCTTTGATTTGTGGTAGTAGACTCTGTGCATCCCATAGCGGTCATTGAACAAGGTCACCGTGCCACGGGATCGGTCTGCTATGAGCCCATGGAACCATCCATTCAGTCCTGCTGGGAAACCGTGATCTTCTTCGTAGAGATGTACGAGGTAAGAAGGACCGGTCAGGTCGAGGGAGTGCCCGTTCTCTTTGAGGCGACTGGCCGTCCCCGGTTCCGGAAATTCCTCTCCAGAAAAAACGAGTACTACATCCCCTCTCTCATTCGTGAGCGGCATTCCATCCGAAAACGAATCCTTCCGCGCAACCCACCCGACATACACTCCCAGTGATTCATCAAGCCATATGCCGCTCACATAGAAGTCCTCATGACCAAGTGCCGCGACCATTCGTAGCAGTTCGGGCTCGGCCTGCTTCCGAGGCATTCTTGTTAACATTCCTACAATGCCGGGCATTTATATATCTCCAAATCCAACCGACGCTCTTTACGGTGAAATGACGTGCACCGGGTTCAGTTGTGCTTGATGATTTTCTTACTCTCGTTAAGGTTGGAGCCGGCGGGAGGAATTGAACGCTCCATCTGCCGATTACATCTCGGCCGCTCTAACATTGAGCTACACCGGCTCACTGATAATATAAAACTATGCCATTTCGCACGAATGTTAATACCTAAACATATTGCCCATTCTGGAAGAAGTCCTACTAGGCCACGATGAAGCCTTAAGGCCATTGCTATCTTTCCCTTTACTGTCAGCGGCACATAAAAATGTGGCACCAAAATTTCTTCGAACCCATTTCGTTTTTTGAACTCGGTCAATGAGCTGTTACGTTTCTTACCGTAAGCATACATGCCATAAACAAGGTGGGTCATTCCTTCATGCAGACAATGCTCAACTGCCTTCGACATCAATGCATTCGCAGGTCTTTTATCGTAAGAACTACTCTTCGGAAGAAACTGCAGGATCGTGCCGATTTTTCCGCAGAAAACTATCTTCATGAACCCGATCATTTCCTGTCCTGAATAGGCACATATGAACGCACTGCGATCAACAAATGATGACTGATCCTTCTTTACATCGAGGAATGTCTTGCCATAGTGATCGAAAGACCTTCCTTGTCTCATTGGAGAATCGCTGTTTACCTCGACTATTCCCCTAATTAGATCGTCATCAAAGTCTTGTACCTTCGTAATTACGCCTCGTTTTACCGCTCTTCTCGCATTCTTGCGGGCCTCTTGTGGCAATTGATCCCACCAGTCCGTGAAACTAGTAAGGCGAATGGCCGCAACACTATCCCACTCCATAGGATATGGATACTTTGGCTCTATCGCTGGAAGTCTCTGAACAAACGTGAAGATGTCAGCTTTCAAGCCGTATGAATGGCTATCTTTTAGTCTTTTGACACACTCTTCCGGGTCTTCAAGTTCGGTCTCCAGCCAGTCCTCAGCATGGACGGTAGCGACTTTTAGTAAGCGTCCTGAAAGAATAATGTTTTTCCCTTTGACAGAGAGAGCGGGCACGGTGAAGTACTTGCCCTTCACACATATTTCTATGCTATTCACTGACATGATTCTTACCCCTGCTCATACTTGGAGAGGTTGATGCAGGCTCAACGGATAGGGATCTCTGAGGTGGATCCTGCACCTGCAATTCGCTTTTAGTGTACTGCCGCACGCGGACCAAATCCAAAAAGCTGAGTAGCTTGGGTTCGGTTTGGCTTATTGCAGCCTTATTCGAGGCTGCGAGACATTCAATTGCGTTATGCCAGGCACTTGGCATTCGAAATGATTTTGCGCCCGTCTCGCATTGAGCTGATCAAAAATTGCGTCCATGATTCTAGCGGTTAGCAGAATTTCCCTGTACGGAATTGGCACCGGCGTACCGTTTCTGATCGAATCATAGAAGGATTCGATCAGGCATTTCATGCCAGCGCTCATGTGGAAGTCTCTGGCAAGAAACAGCTGCAAATTGCTTCGCACGTTTCCAAGATACTGCTCAGCAAATGATATCGGCGGGATAAATTTCTCGACGTAACTCTTGAACCTGGCTCCACGAAGTTTGATCAAGGTTTCTTGATCCTGATCGAGGATGAGGCCGTTTTTCGGACCATAGATCCGAAACTGATGGATCGAAGGCCGCATCTGAGATGAGAACGTGAAATATGCGGTAGTCCGTTCTTCTTCACAAATGATCACCCTCAGTTCATCAATGATGTCGTTTTCCCCTATGCTTTTGAGTAGCGGACTTGCGAAGCCATGGGCAATTACTTCTGGCGCATCGGATGTTAGAAATTCCGCTATTCTGGCTATGCCGTGGCTGATAATGTTATGCAACAACTTACCGGGCAACCTCCGCACCCAATGTTGCTTGTCGCCAAGAAGTGCTTTGGCATAACCTGGCTCCCCCAGATCATAGCAATAGTAGCTCTCCATGTGGACTGGAGCCCCACCCAAATAGCCTTCTTGAACGACTGCCCGCATGCGTCTCGTCACATGGCTGAATTGACCATCATGTCCTACTGTCAGCTTGAGCCTCTTCTCATCCGCGAGTGCAATGAGGCGCTGTGCATCCGGATAATTGAGCGTGAATGGCTTTTCGACATAGACATGACAACCATGCACCAGACACAAGGATGCAATCTTGAAATGACTCTCCGGCGGCGTGGTGATATGAACCACGTCTGGCCTGGCATCATTCAATAGGTCTGTCAGGTCTGTAAAATGCTTTTTAACCTGGAACCTCTCAGCGAGCTGCTTGGCCATGAGCGGTTCCGTATCACAGACGCCAACAATCTCGCACGCCTTGATCCTCTGGATCTGCGAAGCATGAGCGTCTGCGATCTTGCCGCATCCCACAATGGCTACTTTAAGCATTGTTTGCCTTCTCGCGACAACTTTCGAAAAAACGCTTCAATCCCTCGGTCATCGACACCCTTGGAGTCCAGCCCAGCCGCTCCTTCAGTTTCTCGTTGCTGTAATTGGTCTTCTTCCACTCAACGTGCCACCTCTTCCGATTAAATACCGGTGGCAACTGTCCCTCTGACCAATTCGCATACTTCTCCCACGCAATACAGAGCAGATAACTCACGATGCCAGGCACATAGATGGAGCGAAAGCGTCGTACGTTCTGCTTATACAGCTTCAGGAACCGCCTACTGGAAGGAAGCTCATCGTCCACGACATTGAACACCTCACCATCGATCCCTCTCTTCAAGCCGGCTAGGACAATGGCATCTACGCAATTATCAACATAGGTGAATGGGATACGGTTTGAGCCGCCCATATGTAGAAACACTCCGAACGTACCGAGCCCTACTCTTCCAGTGATTTGTTTCGTACCGGGGCCATACACAGCCCCAGGCCTGACGATTACATACGGAATTCCATATTTCTTACCATACTCACTGACGAGTTCATCCTGCTTGACTTTGGCGAAGCAATAGGCATCTCCTCGCAATTCAGGATGTTCTTCTATGGGGCAGGATTCATCCAAGAACCGCCCCCTAGGTTTCTTTTCGTTTGTATAAACTGTGAATGAACTGACATTGACGAATCGCCTCAGGCTCTTGCTTTTCAATGCCGCCTCAAGAAGATTTCGCGTTGCAACAACTGAGTTCATAAAGGCATCTGGAAATGACTTCTCACCTGTCCCAGCGGCCAAGTGGAAAATGACCGCGACATCTCTGGTCGCAGTGGCACAATCGCTCCTGGACAGGAGATTCCCCGTGATGATCTCAACGCTGTGGCCGGGGTACCGGGCAGCGATTGTCTCAAGCTTTTCAAGCGAACTGGATGATCTGACGAAGCATCTCAGATTACGAAATCCTCGCTCGATCAGATTTTCCACGAGTCTCAATCCAATGAAACCAGCGGCGCCAGTGATAAGGATCGGATCCTCGGAGCCGATTATTTCTGATCCATATTCCATTTACTGAGCCGACCATCAAATAGTGCGTAGCGTGAGCTCAATAATCACCTGTTTTTCTTCTAGAAATGCACTTTCAGAGAAGTTATACGCGCACACTTTGACGGTCTCATCAGTAATATCCCTCGACATTTCGTTAGACCGCAACATCTTACGATGCACCGGACCCGCTACGCGACTCTCTGAGAATGGATGACTTATTCAGCTTGACCACACATTCCGATTCTTCCAACCCTCGTCCATAGAAACAACGGCGCTGTACAATGCTCATAGGTCATATGATCTCAGTTGTGGGTTACGAGACTACTGCTATCAAGACGTATTATCATGTCACCGCTTAGCGCCGAATCGACATAGCGTTGGGAAAAATTTTCGCCGGCCTTTCCTACGTTGTAGACCCGTAGCCTGAGCCCAGGGAAATTCTTGTCGGAGGCCATGCCTATTTTCGTCTGAGCGACCTCTAATCCATGGCCAGCTCGCTTAAACACAACCGAACGACGGTATTGAAACCAGGACACCACACTGCCAGCGCTACTACACCAGGCACCTTTCCGCTGCAGCCCACAAATCAAGCTGGCGTAGAACTCTCCCCACAATCGTTCAGGCGCAATACTTCGATCGTGCCAGTTGAATGTTACGGCACCGCCGAATTGACGCGCGTAGTCAACAATTTCGCCAATCCGCCTATCAGCTCCCTCGAACGTAAGATTGAGATAGTCCGGATAGAACAATGCTGTATCCATAACATGTAATGGGAGTTCTAGAAGATGATGTGCCTGTAACGGCTTGTAGACTTGAGCAGTTCCTGCTCGATACCCAATTGTTTGGTTATACCCAACGGTTGAGTCGTAAGAGAAACCTGCCTTCTCTAGAGCAAGAGGAGAGTTGTCATCGAAATACAGCCAATGCATCCGTACCCCGATATTCGATGCGCCAGTAATTCTCACAATCTGCCTCTTTTCTTCCTTGCCTTTTTCGCTGTCTATCCATGCATCAATACCATGCACCCCAATCTCCCGGCCGGAAGACAGCAATGTCTGGAGCCGCTCTGCAATGTCTGCGGCCCCATAGCTCGAGGCTCGGATTCGTGGCGCCGGCCCTGACGTTGTCATGCCCGGATTGCCCTTAAATGGCAACACGAAGAACGTGGAGTCTACGTCTCTTTCTATAGCAAGATACCGATCGAACTCATACCAAAAATCTCTTGCAAGACCCAGATGAACAAAAGGCAACTTTGCAGCTGCCCACCAGTTTGTAAAGAGATGACGAAATGGCATCCTCCCTTGCAGCACCCGAATGATTGAACCAATCACTGCCCGGTACAAGAATCCAAGCGTGGTGTGATCCCATTTGTGCCGTCGAATTGAGGGGTGATCGACATCGTGGGTTAGGCAAGCAATGAATGAAAACCCCACCGGGATCGGTGGGATTTCAACCAAGAGGGCACCAGATTCCACAATCAGATCACGAAGAAGAGCAATGTGCAGCTCCAATGTCGGGATATCCGCGTTTTCTGGCGGCTGTCCTATTGTGAGCAGAACCTTAATTTCCTGAAAAATATCATAACCGACTCGAATATAGGTTCCACCGTTGGCAACGCCTTTATACCCGGCTGACCTGTTCATGCCTTCCTCGGTCAAGAAAGATGTTTGCTCGTTCTTGAAGGTAGTGCTATCTCCGTAGATTGGGATTCGCCATCCCTTGTATAAAAGATTGCGCCCTGCCTCCTTGGGATCAGTTTCTCCTTCAGCATCGGCCAGTGTCTTCGAACCGGAATAATGAACGAGAATTTTCATTGGACCACTGGGAAGATTTCCTCCCTCCGAGACAATCAAGACATCATAGTGTCTATCAGGCTGGTAGAACTCCCACGGGGTCTTGAACAGCTGGAACAACTCCTGGACGGCAGGGTAATCACTCGTATTTGCAATAACCCCTATCATGCTGTTTCGTGATTACTGAACCTTCTCGTTGCCCTTAATTCGAACCCGCACTATCAAATTGTTCATTGTGAGACAGAATGGACCCTGAGCCATTCTTCCAATACGACCAGACTGAACAAGATCTTGTGATTGTCGTTCCGACCGGAAGAATGTTCCTCGAACAACTCTTGGACGGCTTCGCGGCGTAAGTACTGATACATTCGAGATTCACCATCCAACAGCATCTCACCCATCTTATTGCTCTTTTCCGCACGGAACCACTCGTCCACCACATTCACGGCAAATCCGCGCTTCTTCCTTTTCAGGAAAGAAGGAGGAAGATACGACTGGCAAACTCGCCGATGCAACCATTTCTGAGAGCAGCCCCTCACCTTGAATTGTGCCGGGAGCCTCTCTACAAATTGGACGATTTCTTTATCAAGATACGGGACGCGAAGCTCGAGCCCATGAGCCATCGAAAGCTTATCCGCGTACATCAGGAGTTCGTCCGGAAGAGTGGATCGCAGCTCCAAAAACTGCAGGCCGCCGAGCTCGTCAGTCTCCTCCATAAGTTCTTCGAGACCTTCCCAGCACTCCAGTATCTTATCGCCCGTATTTTGGTCGATCTGCCCTTCTCGGAAAAGACCATCGATTCTCTGTCCTGGCAAAATGGACAACACTTGCTGATATCGCTGCATGCGCTCAGGAACATCCAGTGAATACAACCCTCGCTTCAGCATCTCATTCCTCGGCAGCGCACGTATGGCCGAAGAAATTACGGTTCGTGCCACCTTTGGCAGATTACCCCACACGGCGCCATAACGGACGCCGAGATGCCGGCGATAGCCGCCGAACAACTCGTCAGGCCCCTGCCCGATTAGGGCAACTTTGACGTCCTGCCTGGCTCGCTCACAGACAAAATACATGGGAACGATGGAGGACGTCGCAACTGGTTCTTCCAGACAGGCCACGATCTTTGGAAGCGCCTTTTCAAATGTGGATCGCGTCAACGTCACCGGAGTATGCACAGACGACAACACACGCGCCGTCTCCGCGGCATCCACCAATTCATCATCAGCAAATTGCGAGCCGTATCCGACTGTAAATGCCGGCCAAGACTTACCGAACAGATTCATTAGGGCAAGCAAGAGACCAGAGTCAATACCGCCGCTGAGTAACAATCCGACGGGAACGTCACTGATAAGGTGTCTCTGGACGGATTTCTGATAGAGAGCCAGCAACTCTTCTTGCGCCTCTCGGTCCGATTTCATCGGCACAAATGGAGTGGGCCTATTCCCGTACCATCGACTGAGTCGGTAAGAGCCACCCTCGAATATCAACATGGTCCCCGGGGCAAGCTTTTTCACGCCCTTGTACAAAGTATACGGGGACGGCGTAAATCGATACCGCAGGAATAGGTTCATTGCATCGGGATCTACTGCACACCTGTCACGCGAGGCAGCAAGGACAGCTCGAATTTCTGAGCCAAAAAATACGCGGCCTTTCTCTATTCTGTAATAGACAAGTTTTATTCCGAATGGATCTCTGGCCAAGATCAGCCGTCTTTTCCGAACGTCCCAGATGGCCAGACCAAACATCCCGCTCAAATGATTGAGAACATCGTCGCCCCACTGCTTATAGCCATAGAGTATTACCTCGGTATCGGATTCTGACCTGAATACATGCCCAAAGGCTTGGAGTTCCTTCCGCAATTCTCGATAGTTGTAGATCTCGCCATTGAACACAATCCAAACAGACTCTTCTCGATCAGACATGGGTTGATGCCCACCTGCAAGATCAATGATGGAGAGCCTCCGGAAGCCCAGCCCAATAGGTCCTTCGATGTAATACCCCTCATCGTCGGGGCCTCGATGAGTAAGCGTCTTCGTCATGTCTTGCACCTCTTGACGAAGAACAGGAGCCTGGGTTTCGAAATTGTATTGTCCGCAGATTCCACACATACGTAGTCACACCTTACAGAACGCTGGAAAGCACCGGCACTGTCAATTACTGGGAATGTGCCGTGGATTTACTCGATTAAAGCGGCACTGATTTAGTCTTTCATCAGCTACGTATAAGGGCAGGATGTTTTTGACAACTCTCATGAAGCAGAAAGCAGAGACTTCTGAACATTTGCGATTGAGCCCAGCGATGCATGGGAACATTGTCCCAGCCATAGAGCAGCTGGCGCGCACGGAAGGAGCCGTCGGTTTTCCGCCATCGCAGAAACACATCTGCAAGCACTGACTCTGCACGCCGATCTAATTCTTTGAACCGGCCTCTCAATAACGTCGCAAGGTTGATGCACTCGGCATAATCGTAAAGCTCTCGACGATATGCGGTGAGCCGGGGAGCCTTAGAGAATGGCTTCGGCAATCCCTGTTCATCAAACAAAAACTTCACGTAATAATCCACTCCTCGTTCAATCGCACTGGCACAGCCAGGTCCGCCTGTAAGTTTCTCGATCTTCACCAATGCTTTCAGCACAAAACATGTGTGAAAGTGATCGACAAAATCTCTCTTACCATCGACAGAATAGAACCATGAGCCGTTTGAGTTTTGAGATGAAAGGACAAAATTAAGATTCCTCTTTGCGACCTCCTGGTAACGATCTTCAGAGAAATCAAAAGCCGCTTTTGTCAGAAGAAACGCTCGATAGGCGCTCGCGTTAACCACGCCGCCATTGTCGTCATCTGCAGGAGTATAGGCACAGGAAGCAGCATCTGAGCTAGTTTCAGTATCCCGATAACACCGGAACGCATGCTCAGCGATCGAGCGCATTATTCGAAGCCACCTCTGGTTTTTGTCGATTTCATACACCTGGGAGAAGGCTTCATAGACGTATGGAACTGTCGTTATGAGGGGCGTGTCACGCTTAAGGGTTCCACCACTTGTTTCCCAGTCGAACGGGTATCCCCAGCAGAAATCGTCATAGCCTGGGCAGCGGGTTTGCTCAAGTATCTCAAGGAAATGAACCGCTCTCTTATAATCCTTCTCTTCGCCAAAGGTCTGTGCGAGAAATGCAAAGCCCATCGCATAATGGGCGTCTGCAATGGGAAATCGTTGGGGCTTCCAGAATAGCGTCCGGGCCGATGGCACAAATGCTTCACACAGTATCATTGGAGCAACTATGGCTGTACCCAGCAGGCGGTTTTTATAATAGAATGCCTTTGCCCATCGTCCAGTGGTGCTCGCGAAAAAGCTCTGATGATCGTAGGATTCTTCTCCGTGGCGATCTAGCCAGTGGCTAAACCGAAGGACTGCTGATTGGATCGTGTCATTTGATGGAGCCTTGATCGCATACATCTCTCGGATTCCTCAAAAACTTACTCGCCGGGCATGACCTTAAAACTATCGACTCGCTTGGACCCCAGAATGGATTTGAGAATACGCTTTAGTTTCTCCATCTGCTCTTTTCGATGAAACTTCATGAGTTCATCTGAAACCGGCCTTTTTACTTGGCACAAGAAGGCCCAGACATATCCCAAACCCAAGACGAGACCTCCGATCAGATAAGGACTCTTTGTCATCCTATAGGCAGTTCTGAACATTTCCCAGACCGGATGTCCCCCCAAATAATAATCCTTCTCGCCATATGAAAAGAGAGAGGCGAGGACCCCCCGCTCAGCGGTTCCAAGATGTCTATGATGAAAGAACCACTTCTCGCGAAACGATCTCGTCTTCCAACCCCGCATCCGGGCGGTGGTAACTGCAATCCAGTCAATTCCGCCTGCCTTATGCGGTACATACCCACCAATCTCCCTGAAGCATCGACGTCGAAACAACTGACACTGACCCGATACGTGAGTGTGGCCTTCGAAACTGTCGCTTTCTGAGCTGTAGCCTCCTTCTTCCCTGAATACGGTTCCTGCAACTCCCAAAGTCGAGTCTTCTATAAACTTATTCAAGAGAAACTTAAAATGATCCTTCTCGAATGAAATATCAGCATCCACATTGCCAATGACCTCGTATTCAAGGCCCTTCACCCTCTCATATCCCGCATTGAAGGAATGGACTTTCTTGGCAAAACTTCGATCCTGCCTTGGCGGCAATTCAACCATTTCTATCCAACTATGCGTTGGGAGGTACCGCTTCACGATATCTCCCGTTCCATCTGTCGAGCCATCGTTCACAATGACCCATTTGATCGGCAACCATATCTGCTGAATCATCGATTGAATAGTCTTCTCGATGAACTGCTCTTCATTGCGAGCTGGAGTAACAAGGACATATGATAAGTGCGCACCATGTTGTCCCATACCTACCCTCACCTAAACTGCATAAGGAACATAATCAGTCTTGTTGCAGCCCTATCTTGAGACTCCATTTGACAAGTGTTCCGGATCAAGGACCTTCACCACTGCAGTTACTAATTTCGCCTTCTCCGCTTGCCAGGAATGAGATCGATAGACTGCTTGTCCACGACTTGTTATCTCAAGGACCTCTCTCGGGTGCAATGCAACCCATGTGAGTTTCAGCGCAAGATCATCAGCATTGCCAAGATCAAATAATACCAGTGAGTCTTCACTGAAGTAGTCCAGAATGCCTGGAGTACGAGGTGCCGCAACCGGCTTGCCCAATGCCAGGTACTCAAAAATACGAGTTGGAGTATTAATTTCCGTGAAGATGCTGCGCTTATTAGGGATCACGCCTACATCGCATTCCGCGATCGCATCCGTCAGCTGTTCTAATGGTCTTGGTCCGAGATAATGGACTGACTTCTCCAGGCTCTTCTCAGTCACGGTCAGCATAACTTGGTCTAAGAAAGGTGTCCGAGGACCGTAAATCCTCAATTCTGCTCCCGGGACAGACTGGCGCAGCTTTGCTAGCGCCTCCACCGCTAGATCGACGCCGTTCCGCTCTACTAACGTGCCGTGATACATGATAATGAAGGGAGCGTCCGTATCTTCAGCGCGCCTGTTACTGATTCGCGCAGGAGAATACTTGAATATTCGCTCGTCCGGTGAATTCATCACGACAGTGACTTTTGACGCCGAGCAACTGCGTGAAACAAACAGCTTTTCGCAAGCGCGGTTCACAGTCAACACCACATCGGCACAGGCGATGCTCCACTTCTCAAGGCGGGCCATCAGACTCACTGCCGGGCTCTCCCTCCGCAGATTGTAAATCGTCATCATGAGCTCCGGCATTGGATCGTGCAGATCCAATATCACCTTGGCACCAAACAACTTGGGAACCAAGGCAGCGAGAACGAGAACATCCGGCATATTATGAACGTGCACGACATGGTACTGCCTTGTCAGGGAGCGAGCCGCAAGCTTCGCGAACGCGATCAGGATAAACAGGCAATACCGAAGCATATAACTTAGTTTAGAACCACGGTTATGCGTAAAAGCAATCCGGTCGATTTCTATCCCCCTGAATGTGTCCCGCCGTGGGCTTCCCTCATTCAAAAGGCAGATCACCTCGACGTTCATGCCAGCGTCCACAAAGGTTTCTGCCGCCCTGCGAGGACGTGGGTCTCCGGGAAACGTCGAAAACAATACCACCGCCATGCGCTTTCCCTGCAAACAGGAAATCCCAGAACTCTGAGCCTCTAGCCGATCTACTATCTGAGGATTGACTGGACTCTCGGGCAAGACATCCCGCGCCTTCAGATTAAACTTTGCAGCCTTTTCCTGAGCAAGCAAACATCTATTCACACCTGAACCAGGTACCATATTCGTATAGAAATAGTGCGCGACGTCTTTTGGCAACGCAAACCAGCACTGATCAGAATAGCGATCGGCAACATATTCAAGCAGATCCCGATACAGCTGCTGGCTGTACTCACCGACACGCTTCTGGCCGTTGAAACCTATGTAGTCCGGATGGACAATCACCAAGGCTAAGCCACCTTTTTGAGCTACCCAATCGAGCTTGCGTTTCCATATATCGATCGAGTTTTCCTTCAGCAATAAGAACAGTGTGGAATCTTGCGGCAGCGTATAGGGAATCTCGACATAGCCATGCTGCCCATCTTGCGATACCCAGAACGGGAAAATCGTTTCTACCCCGTCAGGCTGAGGCTCGAATGGATCCGTGTCAAAGGTGGAACTGTCATAGAGAACGTTCACTTCATCAAGCCATCTGAGATTATGCCGCATGAATCCTGAACGAAAACCTTCCGCACCCCATTGTTTTACGTACCGATTTATCTTTTTCGCCCCATTCCTAAAGCTTCTCCATGAACGATACAAGCTTCCGTCATGATGTAGATCATGAACCCCTACTTCGAACCCGTTCGACGTCAGAAATCCTCGCAGAGACTCCGGAACTCGATACGCCCCCTCCGGCACAAAGTTAAACGCGGAACGGAACCCGAGTTGGATTTCCAAGTCGGATAATTGGCGACAACGATCCAATCCCTTCTTGCCTTCAACGTCGTGGGTGAGAACAAATGCAAAATTCTTCCCTTTGGGCCAACCCGGCCACTTTGCCGGCACTTTACACGCTGCTTCATTGATCGGCCAGGTATTGGCATGTCTCCGCCTCAGTCGATTGGCCAGAATGCGCCGAAGCGCTAAGCGAACCCTCAACGGAATGGCAGGCTTCGCGATGTAATAGGCATCACTAAGTTTCATTAATAATCAAAACCTGTTTTTACTTGGGAGCATCGTGGCAGGATCCATCGTCGGTACTTCGAGATGCGCCTCAGTTCAGATCTCAATAGAGAGCACGGGAAAAGCTCGTTGTCGGATAACGCCGGTAAGAATGCCTTGCGCTCACAATCTTATTTCTCTCTCCGAGCCTCGCGATCAACTTTTTGTTTATTGGAGGACTCAATTGCCCTTAAAATGTCCGAGTGGTTCCCTTGTTTGAGAAGCTCGATGTTACTCATGACACAATGGCCTCCTATGACACCCGGGAAATACTTGACGGGAGGGAAGAATGGAACCTCGTCGTAGATCGAGACGACTTCATCATAATTCTGTCCCAGTTGGTCGCAATAGCGCTCCACTTCCTGTGCCCATGCGATGATCAGTCCGAAGTAGGTCGTCTCTGTCAATTTTGCGAGTTCAGTCGCTTCGGGTGAGGACAGAATTCTCGTCTTCATGCCGACTGATTCGAAGTGTCGCGCCGCTTTCTCTCCGGATGCGGCATCGATCCCCCCCACAAACTTGTCATAATGAAGAAGATCTGCTGCCATGCGCGTGTGCTTTCCGCGTACAGGGCTATTGACAACCGTTGCGCCAGTTCGCTCTGCGACTGCACGCGTCGTCCCAACTGCCACCGTACTGTGAATGGCCGTAAGACGTGGATTGAACCGCTGAATATATCGTGCTGTTTCCCCGATAAAATCATTGATCTTAAAGGGGTAACAGACATGCATGACATGTATATCGCCTGGTGGTTCGGCTGGCGGTGCAATATCGACTCCGACAGTCTCGTAGTGCCGCGAGATGACCTCAAGGAGAGGTTTCCCTATTTCTCCTAAACCCACAACCATGACCTTCTCAGCGTTGCTCATGCTAGAACTCCTCTCGTCATCGATTGTCAACTACCGCTCCCGATCCGCAATCACCAACCACCAGTGACAGGATGTCCTAAGATCGCCGAATCGCCCTGTTGCCACAAACCACAGCGCTGTTCTGGTAGAAAGGTACACGCGTTTGACATAGTACCCTGGTTCGGAGCGACCGCTATACGTGTCTTCGTCCTCTGGACTGCCCGCCTCAAACTCAGCAGAAATTCCTTGAATCGCCAACTTTGCCGTGTAGAGATGATCGAATTTGTATTGCGTCGGTATGGAGAAGACGCCGTATACATGGTGTGGCCCACGCCATGGCTGAACCACCGTCTTCATCGCGCGGAACCAATGTTGCTTCGCTTCGACCGGCGCTTCTGCGCGACAATCGGTGAGCGGCGGTATGTTGACCAGCACAGTCGCTACAGTCAGCAGGAAGAGCGTGACGGTCGTCACGATCCACAATGTCCGACACTTCTTCAATTCAGCCAGACCGATTTCACAAAGATGGTCCGGAAGTCAGGGAACATGCGGTCCCCGGAAAGAGACCGGTCAAGCTGTGGGGCGGCCTTTCTTCTACAGTGAAGAGCAGCTCGCCCATCACAATGCACGGCATGCGATAAAATGTTAGGGCTAGCTCACTCCGCTGCCCTGCACGACTGATACAGATTTCAGGACCTCAGCCACAACGCGATCCTGCTGGCGAGCAGTGAGATCTGGGAACATGGGCAACGACAGCACTTGCGAGGCGGCTTTCTCCGCAACCGGGAAATCACCGGCGCAGAAACCAAGGCTCTCGTAAGCCTTTGTCAAGTGCAGCGCGATCGGATAGTGAATCCCGGTACTGATTCCGGCCTCGTCCAAACGTTTCTGGATCTGCGCCCGATCACCCACCCGTAACACGTAGAGATGGTAGACCGATCGAGACCAGTCTGGCTCATAGGGAAGCGTCACGCCTCCCTCCACGCCCGCAAAGAGTGTGTTGTAGCGATGGGCGATTTCTTGACGTTGTCCATTCCACTTCTTCAAATGTCGGAGCTTTGCCCGCAGAAAGCCGGCCTGAATGGCATCGAGCCGGCCATTGTAGCCTTCAATGTCGTGAAAGTACTTCTTCGACTGCCCGTGGTCACGCAACAGTCGGCAGGTCTGAGCTACCTGTTCGTCATCGGTTGTCATAGCGCCGGCTTCCCCGCATGCGCCCAAGTTCTTGCCTGGATAAAAGCTGAACGCGGCCGCGTGTCCCATGGACCCGGCCTTGCGCCAACGGTTTTCCTTCTTAGAGAAATACTCGGCGCCGTGGGCCTGGCACGCATCTTCGATCACTTTGAGATTGTATTGGGTAGCCAGATCAAGAATAGGGTCCATATCGGCCATCTGCCCATACAGATGTACCGGAACAACTGCCGTCACCGGATTGCCCGTTCGCTTGTGGAAGGCCCGCTTCGCGCCTGAATCCCACGAGCACTCCTTCTCTAAATACTGGCGGAGCTTCTCTGGATCCATGTTGTAGGTCCGTTCGTCTATGTCGACAAAGTCAGGGCGAGCCCCGGCTTGGGAAATCGCTTCGGTCGTCGCAATGAACGTATTTGGAACCGTCACCACGGTATCGCCGGATCGCACCCCTGCAGCGATGAACGCGAAACGCAACGCATCGGTACCGCTCCCGACGCCCACACAACATCGCGATTCGCAGAACTTGGCGAAATCCTCTTCGAATCCCTGGACCATCGGCCCGCCGATGAATCCGGCGGTACCGAGAGCCGTTTTGAGGATGTCGACGAACTCATCCTGCAGCTCCCGATGGACTGTCACGAGATCGAGAAACGGAATTTTTTCATCGCTCATGTGTGGCTCCTTATTAGGTAGATAGGCTGAAGGGGTTCAGGCTGAAGGCGCTGGGAACAGGCTGAAGATTGAAGGCGCGATCCAGGCTTTTAGGCTGAAGTGTTCGGAAATCCGACCTTCAGCCTTCAGCCTAAAAACCTTCAGCCTGCCCCCTTCAGCCTGAACCCCTGGATCGCTACCGCGATCCAAGATACCGCAACACTCTCCCCGGATTTCCTACCACGATGGCGTTTGCCGGTACGTCGCGAGTCACAACGCTGCCGGCGCCGATCAACGCATTTTCGCCGATCACGACGTTCGAGAGGATGGTCGCTCCCGATCCAATCGACGCGCCTCTTTTCACCAGGGTGACCTCGACCTTCCAATCCGTTTCAGTCTGAAGGGAGCCTGTGGCGCTTGTCGCACGAGGAAACGAGTCGTTGACGAACGTGACATTATGCCCGATGAGGACTTCGTCCTCGATCGTCACGCCTTCGCAGATGAAGGTATGACTCGATATCTTGCATCGCTTCCCAACCTTGACATTCTTTTGAATCTCGACGAAGGCCCCGATTTTTGTGTCATCACCGACCTCGCAACCATAGAGGTTGATGAATTTCGAGAGCTTCACGTTCTCCCCCAGCTTCACATCTGACGCAATGCAGAGATATCCCTGGGCCTGGAGATCACCGCTCTTCAAGCTGCTGCCTGGTGCACCATTACTGCGCGCAATATTCTCGCGGACCCTCTTCGGCTTACGTACTACCTTTCGCTTCCCCGCGGTTATTCTATTACGTAGTTTTAGCGTCAGCTTTTTCATGTGTTTCTACTCAGGGGTTCAGGCAGAAGTCTTTTAGGCTGAAGGTTGGAGGTTGGAGGTTGGAGGTAGATGTTCCGAAACCTTCAGCCTGAACCCCTTCAGCTTGTGCCTCAGGCTCTTAGGCTGAAGGCTATACATTATCTCGCAAGGCACGAATCAAGCCATTTAAAACCTTCTCAGTTTCTACGACCGTGGGTTCAAGCAAAGATGAATTATCGTTGGGCAAGAAGCCCAACCGCTTCGACAAATTTAATTGATAGTGTAGTTCCCTCAATGACCCGAAGGCGATATTGAGAAATCTGAGGTAATCAGCCTCACTGTCACGAGCGCACCCCTCCACGATGTTAGAAGGAACGGACACTGCTGCCCGCCGTAGTTGAGAAGTCAGTCCAAACAACTCTTCTTTTGGAAACCCTGCGGTTACCCGATACACCAACATGGCTACTTCGTCAGCCAACTCAAATGCCCGAAGTTTTGTGTGGTCACGCACGATTGACCCCTCACAGCCTTCAGCCTATCTACTTGACTGCCTGACAGTTACCTCTTCACAACGCCTGAGGCAGGCTCACCTGGTCAAGGCTCAGGGTCAGCCTGGCATGAAACCCAAGTGTGTTCAGAAATAAGAGGACCCTATTCCGGTCTGTCATTTGCCGCACGAATACGGCTTCCAACCCCGCAAGGGGACCACCCTTGATGCGCACGACCTGTCCCTGCATCGGGCATACAGGCATCAGCGTCACATAGCCATCGTTCAGTCTCTCCTTCATGGCGTCGATCATGGTCTGGTCCAACTTAACGGGTCCTGAGCCAAACTCCACAATTTTGCGCACCCCTGTGGCATAACTCACAGCCCGGCAATGCTTGTCTAGGTCGAATCGTGCAAAGAGATATCCAGGGAAAAGGGGTTCAATGACCGTCTTGCGCATCCGGCGAATGATTTTGTTTGCCTTCAGCAATGGCAGGAAACACTCGATCCCCCACTGCGTGATGTGCAGTTCAGCCTGTCGTTCCTGGTGAGACTTTGTGCTCACTACATACCATGGCATGTCGATTACTCCTAACCTACGACCGTGAAACGTGAAGCGTGAAGCGTGAAACGTCCGAATCCGGAAACGAACGACGCTTCACGAGATACGCTTCACGCTTTTCCCACCCGTCCCGCTTTTCGCGCAAGTCTCGCGCGTTAAATGGGCTGCCGCCATTCCGGTGCATCCCGGTTTCACCATTCATTCCTCCGTCCCCTTCCACTCCGTCAGCCACAGATTCAGGCGGAGGGATTATCTTGCCGCACTTTCTATCGATTGCTCGCTTCTGTCACTGCCGATCATGGCATAGCCATACATGGCAGACGGCATGGTTTGCGCCTCAACTCCATTGAGAACCACCTGCGCTTCACCGCTCAACCCGAGCACCGTGAAGGCTTGCTGCACGACGTGTTTTGGCGTGGTTCCGGCTCGAATCACCATGATATGAAGGTCTGCCAAACTGGCTAATATTCCCGCCGATGCACTTGGCAGCACCGGCGGGGCATTGATAATTACATAGTCAAAGGTCATTCGGAT
This sequence comes from Nitrospirota bacterium, assembly GCA_034440335.1. Taxonomy (GTDB): domain Bacteria; phylum Nitrospirota; class Nitrospiria; order Nitrospirales; family Nitrospiraceae; genus Palsa-1315. The sequence goes on from JAWXBV010000095.1 coordinate 67,044, forward strand.
ATTGGGTAACATGGCTTTCAGTTGCTGAATCCTCTTCAGCTCGTTGAAATTCTCTCCCATTTTCCCAACCGACAAGATCAAGCAGTGCACCTCGTCAATGGCGGCGAGACAATTCTCCAGAGACGCCTCGCCATCCAATAGCTCAATCAGCCCTGCCTGGGCAGGTATTGTCACGTAGTCGTTGAGCGCAGGATTGCGAAAATCACAATCGATGAGCAACGTCTTCTTTCCCAGGTTCCCGGCGAGCGCATATCCGATGTTCACGACCGTTGTCGTCTTCCCTTCCCCTTTGAGTGCGCTGGTTATTTGAATCACTGTCGAGCCACGCCCCTCTGTCGACAACACCAGTCTTGATGCAGCCATACGGTATTGTTCGGCAGCAATCGAGTGGGACTGCCACTTGGTAACAAGATTGAGCTGTGGTGGAAGCGCTTCCTCATCGTGTGCTCCGGACATCCTAGATGGAAACCGCCTACCTGCTCGTACCGCAGGCAAGGGAGCACTCACATCGGCACGAATGAGAGAACTCTTTGTTTGATGACGTAACTGACGTGATCCGGAATAAAACTTTGGGATCGTTGCCAATACTCGTATCTTCGGCAACATTTCCAATTCCTCTCGGCGTTTAAACGTCGGATTCAATTGATCAAGTCCGATCGTCAGGCCTGCTCCTAGTCCACATCCTCCCAACAAGCCCAACACCATAATGAGGAGTCGATTGGGCTTATCGAGCGTCTGAGGAAGATTGGCCGGGTCCAACACGCGGAACTGCTCGCCCTTTTGGCGCTTCTCCAGGTTCTCTGCAACGTTGGCGTTCAGCCGTTTGTCCAGCAATGCCTGGTAATTCTTTTGCCTATTCTCATAATCACGCATGAGGATCATGACGTCTTGCTCGCGCGATGGCGTCTGTTCCACCCGATGCTCAAATTCCCTAATATGCTCCGCGAGCCTTCGGCGGCGGTCCTTTACCGAAGACACTTCAACGTATAGCTCGTTTCGTTGTTTGATCAGTTCTCTCAAGTAGGGATCGAATGTCTTCGCTGCATCGCCATCCTTTTCTTTAGCGGGATCCCCATATTTCGCAGCCAGCTGTTTCTTCACACTGTTGATTTCCCGCTTCGTCTCCACAACATCCGGGTAGGTTTCCGTGTACTCTGCTGCTAACAGGGCCGTCAGGGCTCGCTCCAACTCTCGCAATCTTCCAACCAAAGGGTCCATCCCGGCATGACTGGTTGCTGTCGCACCCGATGCGCCCTGCGTGGTTCCACTCGCCTCATATTCCTTGATGGATTTCTCCGCCAAACTCACCTTATCAGTGAGGCTATGGATCAGTTCATCTGTTGCGCTGAGATCCGTTTGCAACCGATCGAGCGCTCTGAGGTTGGCCTCCATTTGCTCAGGCAACAACCCCATATGTTTCGACTTGTAGTGACTGATCGCTTGCTCTTGAGCTTCTAAGGCTTTCTTCGCATCATGTAATTCTTGTTCTAGAAACGCAGACACTCCCGTCACAAGTTGTTCGCGCACCTTCAGGTTCTCCTCGATGAACAGCGAGGCGAGCTTCGCGGTGACGTTCATGGCTGTCATCGGATTTTCGTGCGAGAATGAAATTGTCACGGCTTCAACGCTTTTCCCCCTGGCGCCGATCGTTCCCACTGTCTCCACCTTGATCGCTTTTCGCATGCCTTCAATCGTCGATTCGACGCCGTCCTGCTTTACCTGTCCCTCGTAGAGCTTAAACTCTTCTATGGTCTGGCTCAGCAGCGTTCGGCTCAGCACCTGCTGTTGGATCATCGTCAGTCGTTCCTCGATGCTCGCCCCTCCAATGCCTTTGACGTAGTCGTCAGGGATTTTCTGATTTTCAATGAGAATTAATGTGCTGGAGCGATAACTCTTGGGCAGCACCAGGCACAACACACCTGCCACCACGATGCCGGCCAGGACCGAACTCATGACCAGCCATTTCCTCCGGACGATCATTGCCCAGTACTCTTGGATCACGACCGATGCTGGGTTGTTCGATGCTGGTTCGTTCATATTCATTCCCACTCCGCAAATAGCCTCACCATGACAAGATTTCGATCGAAACTGGCCCCTTGCGACGAGGACGTTTGGTCAAACATGCTATGGGTATAGGACAACGTCGCAGTCATGACTCGATTCACCTTATACTGCACATTAGGCGTCACGGAATACGACTCAAACTTCAGGAGCGAACTATCCGGGATCGACTGATTGATCGCATAATTCCCGTTGAGTAAGAGTGACAGCGCCTCCGTCACGCGATGTGTCGCAGTGGCAGTCACGACCTGGCTCAGTAATGGCACACCCGCAATAAAAAAACTCGGCGAGATCACTCTCGAATAGGAGAGCGCGAGGTCGGTATCCTGCCCGTTCCACAGCAGAGACGCAGATGCCAGATATTGAAGATTGTTGGTGCCGCTAAAAACAGTGACTCCTGCGGTCATACTTGCTGTGAGTGTCGGGGTAATCGGGCTGGTCCATCCTGCGATCACACCCTGAGTGGAGAAGCTGCTCTTGGAGCCCTGGCCCCCAAACGTACCCGTTTGGTATTGATGATACAGCGTCACGGTGTCTATTGAGGACACCTTGAACACAGGTCCAGACTTTACAGTGTGGAAGGTTGTGTCGATGAAAGTGCCCTGTACCCCTCCGGTTGGTGTAGAAGTTGGATTCCCGAATCGTATTCGTTGATCTGTATACGTCGAAGTGAAACTCAGTCGCGAAGATACGGCATAGGACGCAGCCACAGTCCCAACGTTTGTGGAGGAATTCGCTCGCCGGGCCTGGATCCCACGCACAAATGATTCTGGAAGCTGCCCACCACCAGTTGGAGCGGCGAATGCCGGCGGTTGGGGCGTATAGTAGAATGCATCTGATATTTTCAGTCCCAATCCCCGCACGAGTTCGTTCATCGCTCCATCGAGATTCAGATCTATTAAGCCATTTGCCGCCACATAGTTGAGCCCGGGATTTTTCACATACGTCTCGGCGGTAACCCCGCCGCCGACCGTTCCTTCTATCAACTGCCTCTTGTGAACCACCCGTACCTGCGGAGAGACCGTCGTGACATAGTCCTCACGGTTGCCACCAGGGACAAAAAACACGTTACTGTCATACCGCTCAGACAAGGTGATCGATGGAATAATGTTTGTCTCTGGTCCTGCAATAGTTTTCGGTGTCGGTGTTGAGGGAATAACCGCCTGTCCTTGAACTGGACCTGGATTCATCATCGCCATGCCGCTTATCGTAGCCCCAACGACCAACATGACTACCCCTCGTCCCTGCCATGCCATACCTCTATGCCATGCCTCTACGGCACGACCACCACATCGCCTGATTTGAGGACGAAATTTCCGATCTCCCCAAGTCCAGAGATCATGTCATCATAGCGGGCTGGAATCCGGATTTCGCGCGACTTTCCATCTTCGGTTTGCACGGTCCGAATCACCTGCATTCTATTCTTTGCGGCATAGACCGTGAACCCATTCGCCACCGCCACTGCCTGCAAGACGGTCGCATGTGATTTGAGCTGATACTTGCCGGGCTTGCCCACTTCCCCTAGGATATAGAAGTAATAACTGTTGACTTCTTTCACGCTCACGGTTACGGCGGGGCGTTCCTTGAACTCCTTCAGTCGCAAGGCAATCTGGCTCGCTAGTTCATTCGCGGTCAGTCCGCCTGCATTCACTTCTCCAATCAATGGCATTGAAATCTTGCCATCAGGCCTCACCACCACAGCCTTCTGAGAGAGATCGTCATTTTTCCAGACCACAATGTCGAGCACATCCTCCGGCCCCACCAAGAATTCCTTCTTCGTGTTGGCGGCCTCTTCGACCATCTCTCTCGATGGCGTGGAACAGCCGACCACGCTGCCTAACAGAGCGGTGATCAGCAGCACGTAACCTGTCTTCGCACCGAACATCGTCCGTAGGTTCATGGCATCAACACCATCGTTTCCGAAGGCACGACGATTTGGTCTCCTGGTTTCAATTCAATGTCTTGGATGGTGCCGTCTCGCAGCACAATGTCATCGTAACTGGCCTTCATTTTGATCCGACCTCCGCCTTCCTTCGAGAAGCGGAACACCACGATCTTGTTCCTGGCCGCCGTGGGCGTAAGGCCACTCGCAATCGTAATGGCCTGGAGCAATGTCGTTTTGGTCTTGAGAGGGTACTTTCCTGGCTTCACCACTTCTCCCAATACATACATCGCGTAGCTATTCACTTCCTTTACGACGATCGATACCGAAGGATTTTCTTTATATTCTTTCAACTTTGCCGAAATGTCTCCAGACAGTTGGGCTGCGGTTTTCCCGACCGCCGAAATGTCTCCGATCAAGGGAAGCGAAATTCTTCCGTCAGGACGAACTGTGACTTGCTTGGAGAGATCGGCATTTTTCCACACCGTGATATCGAGGACATCCTCGGGGCCGAGGAAATAATCCTGCGTCACAATCAACGACGTCTTTTCGTCGGCTTGAGGGGCGGGTGCTGCTTCCTGCCCCACTCGACTCGGGTCCGCTTGCGCCGATCGTGGAATGGCAAACTGGCTCACGCTTACAAGGATGACCAGTGATAGGACTCCCTGCAGCAATGTCTTTCTGCAGGATTGCTTCATTGAAGGACCCCTAAACAAGCAAACCGGTTAATTCACGACTCTCTCATTCACCAATTCGCTATCTATACGGGAGATTGGCATCACAAAGAAAAAAATCCTCACCTTGAACGCGACTCATCGAAAACCTAACCCGGCGATATAAACCCCAAGGATTTAGAACACGAACTTCAGACTAACGAAGCAGGCACCGTTACATTTGGTTTTCCGACCGGTAATCTCTTCGTCCAGCGAACTTCTGCCTATGTTTGGAGTTTCGGCAACGCTGATGGGGTCGGCACATAGATCTTCACTCCTTGATCAACACCGGACCCTGATCCACCGAAACCGACAACCCCCTGACTGCTCAGAAAGAGCGCTTTTCCACTTTGGATAGTCGTATCTGGACCTTCTGTCCCATCCTGTACTCATTATCGTATCGATCTCAACGCCGCCACCCACTCGCTGTGACTTTGTTGACAGTCCGTCATCGGCCCCATTCCGTTTCTGTCATGTCAATCCGTCCGTCCTCGGAAACACATTACAGTAATGCCTTTTGTGTGTCCCAAAAAGCAATACCGACTATGTAGGGGGTCCCTCGAAAGGTGGTCACCCCTATTCAAAGTGACCCTCCCCTGATTTCACAGACACCTCCATAAGTGGGAGAACGATGAAATTGGATGGCAGCATGGCCACACCCACACGATGTCAGTTTACCGAAGCATTCAAGTCCGAGGCTGTCCGGCTCACACGGGAATCTGGTCGGCCGGTGGCCCAGCTGGCGCGGGAGCTCGTGATTTCAGACAATGTGCTGTATCGTTGGCGGAGCGAGCAGCAACAGGTCGAATCCCAGGGCCTCACAGGCCAGGCGATGCGGGCCGAGCAGGACGCGCTGGCACGGCTCACAGGGGAAAGTCAGACGCTGAAGAATGCGCGGGATTTTCGAACACGGGCGGCGGCGTTCTTCGCAAGGGAATCCCCATGAGATACCGGTAAGTTTCAGGAAAGATGTCGCGACCTACCACAAGCCGGAACTGCTGGCCACGGGGCCGCATGCAGTGTGGTCGTGGGATACCACGAAACTCCTGGGTCCGGTGAAGTGGACGTACGTCCACCTCTACGTGATCCTCGATATCTTCAGCCGGTACGTGGTCGGCTGGATGGTCGCGCCGCGCGAGTCGGCCGCGCTGGCCCAGCGGCTGATCGCCGAGACCTGCGCGAGGCAGGGGATTGGGCCAGGCTAGTTATGCCTCCATGCCGATCGGGGCACGTCCATGACCAGCAAGCCCGTAGCACTGTTGCTGGCGGATCTCGGGGTGACGCGGAGTCATTCGCGGCCCCAGGTCTTCAATGACAACCCCTTTTCGGAGGCCCAGTTCAAGACACTGAAATACCGGCCGGACTTCCCGGCACGCTTCGGCAGCCTCGAGGACGCCCGTATCTTCTGCCAGGGGTTCTTCTCCTGGTACAACGGCGAGCATCGCCACTCCGGCATTGGGCTGATGACGCCGCCCGCCGTGCACGACGGGCGGGCCTCGACGGTGCGTGACGCCCGGCAGCGGGTGCTCAGTGCCACCTATGCCGCACACCCGGAACGCTTCGTGCGGAAGCCGCCCCAGCCACCCCTGCTGCCTCATGCGGTCTGGATCAACCCGCCGAAGGAAGAATCGGCCTCGCAGAATGGCGCAGGAGCCACGATCTCGATCGCAGACGACCGACGGGTCGCCATGAATGTTGAGGGGATTGGGTGGTATCGGAGACCGTGGTCGTCTCGCCTCACGTGATCACGACGCCGACAGATGAGGGTGAACACTAAACCCCCAGGGCAAGTGTCTCAAAGTCGTTGACACGTTCCGGACTCACGTTTCTGGACTTCATGGATCAGCTGATGGCAGAGATGCCCGAGGGCAAGGACATTCACGTGAGCCTGGACAATTATTGCATTCACAAACGGAACGATCCGTGGTTGGCCGCACACCCCAATGTCGTGTTTCATTTCACGCCGACGTCGGCCAGTTGGCATAACCAAGTTGAAGTCTGCATGGAGACCTTACTCAAAGGGTGTTCATAACTACCAGCTTTTGAGATGTCGAGGAATTACGTCAGGCCCTCGACGCATTTGTGGCCGCCTATGGGCCCACAAGCAAATCGTGTGTCTGGCACGAGAGAGAGGTCACAGGCGCTCAACTCAGAAATACTGTCGTAACCGTACGCAGCTACGCACCCGCCCGCTTGGGCTTCATGACGCAGCGATGAGGAGGAAATGTAGGGATCAGAGTGCGCGCTGGAGGTGTTCTTGCTGTTTCTCTTGTATCTTCTCCGCCTGACCGGTCAATCGATCCAGCGGGGCATCCTGCGAGGTAAAGAACAAGGCGGGAGCGATCAAACCCACCATGATCAAGCACCAGAGTGACACAAACTTGGCAACTTGGCTTCGTATAAAAAGTCTGACAAGTAGGCAGACCACCGTTGCGATACCCCCGAAGGTGAGAACTTTAGACTGATAGGGAGTCACCCCGGAAATACTCGGAGTGAATGTACCGAGCATGCCATCTTGGCTGTGTGCCCAATCGGCAATCTTCTGTTGTAGTCTTACAGCGGCAGAATGATCGGTTGCGCCTTTGGGAGCCTGTTCAGTCACTTGCACCTTCGCACGATACCATTCGGGAATACGCTCGAAGTTGTCGGTCAGAACCGGAGTACCACGTTCATCAACATAGGAATAGATGGTCGTGGCAAAAACGGTCCCCGATAATAGAAGGCTACTGCTCAAGAGGAGCAGAGTTCCCAAAATAATGGCGGCCGTACCACCATCAACGAGACAGTGGTCTCGACGATCTCCTTGAATCATCTCATTTTTGAATAAACCCATCACCATAAGTATACATACTCTCCCTATCTCATTGATTAGATTGAGACAAACTGTTTCACTTTGCTTGACTCTCTCCATTTTACGTTGCTACGATGCGGCGCATTATGTCTCACACCACCGTGGCGACCCATGAATCCATGAACGCTTCTCCACCCGATCTGGAAGAACCAACCCCCTTCATCCGCCGACGATCGGTTCGGGTTATCATCTACGCCGGGCTTGGCCTGTTTGTTCTCATCATGGTGATCTGGCCGCTCATCGCACAACTCAAAGACCCGGACTTTCAACACCATATCGCGGAACATCGGGTCATGGTCGGGATGTCGAAAGAACAGGTGTTGGAAGCCTGGGGTGGGCCACAAACCATCAACACGACCTTTACCAAGGAAGGCATCCGTCGAGAAGAATGGATTTTTGAAGATTGGGAAAGCAGCGCAGTGGTGAAGCACCGCTATCTGTACATTGAAGAAGGCAAGCTGATCGGGGGATGGTTTCAGGGGTCCGGTGAACGGCTCCCCACCCAGTCCCCATCCAATCCACATAGCCCCAAACCACGACCGTAGCAAGGTTCAGTCGGTCGAGTCTTCGCTCGACCTTGGCTGCGAACCCAGCCCACCTCACTCGCCAGAACCTGACTTGGGGCAGGCAAACTTAATTGGCGAAAAAACTGTCTTGTCAGGCCCACGGGTGGACGGGAAAAATTGTCGAGCACGCTGAAAGAAAAGAAGTCCGTTACGGCTGCGACGAATCATCACCTCCCTCCAACCGCAGTAAGCTCAGCAACACTTCCGCATAGACCTGATCGTACGCGTTAACCATGACACTCGAGTTGAGAATGGGGAGTCCTGGATACAAGCTACTCACATGTTCGTTCTGCACGATGTAGGCGATCCCGTTGCCCTCCAGCAGACTCTTAATCATTGCCAGCTCGCCCATACTGTGCGGCTCAGTGAGTCGAATCATCGGCATGGGACACACTCCATCCTCAAACCGGCGACAGGCAGTTGACCCTCCGTCGTTTCATTGCTTTTTCTCTGCATTCCCTCTTACACTCAGGAAGGGTTATGGGGTTTCTGTAATTTGCACGCGGCGCTCTTTGCCGGGACCGCCCGAAACAGTCAAGACACGTTTCCATTCTCGGATCTGATATACCGCCCAGGCAGGCGCTTGGCCTTTGAAATAGGCGTCGGGGTCTTCCCCGCTGGCATTGAGAAAGATCGGCTCAGTGAAGCCTTCTTCCAATGCATAGTCGAGAAGACAGTCCGTCACAAAACCCGACCCTCGCAAGGACACCTCGGCCAGCATCGTTAAGATGTCTTCTGGATTTTGAATCGTTATAGGATTCATGCACGCACCTCCACCTCATCGAATTGTATAGACCCGTTCACTAGGAAGGCAACAGACATGACACGCCCCATGACGAAAAGTCGATTCCAAGAAGAACTCCTGCGCATGATGGACCGTAAGCATCATTGGGCCTGGCCGGCATTCACCGATGGTACCGTCACTGTCGATCAACTCAAGCGCCACTTCCAACAGGAATATGGCGTATACGTACGTGACTTTCCTGTATTCCTGGCACACATTCACGGGCAGAACCCCCCGGCCCCGATCCGCCGAATGCTCGCCGAGAATATTTATGAAGAAGACACAGGGGGACTTTCGCTGGGAAAGTCTCACCCGGAACTATTCCTGGCCATGATGGCAGGCCTTGGGTTGCCGGCGCGCGACTTCGACGCGGTGAGACTCTTACCGGCCAGTCGGCGTTACCGTGCCTGGCTCGACCGTGTTTCGAATAATCGGGACTGGGTCATCGGAGCAGCCGCCCTCACGATCTTCGTCGAAGGCAGCGTCAAGGATCGCGCCGAAATCGCCGACCCATCCAAGCCCAAGACTGCCGAAGAGATCGAAGCCATCGTCCAACGCCACGCGCTCGTGAAATATCACGGCCTCTCCCCCGATTCTCTGGATCTGATTCGTGCGCACCAAATGGTCGAAGCCGGCCACCGTCATGATGCCTATGCCATGGTCGTGAACTACGCCACAACACGCACCCAGCAACAGGCCGTGCTGAGCTGCCTCAAAAAATGCTTGACGCTCTGGCTGGCCTACCGCGATGCGATTGCCAAATCCTGTGGAATGAAGAAACACTAATTGTGCCTCGGTTGATCCCTCTCTCATTCTTGTTTCTTGTTCTTGCCATCAGCCATACGCCATCGGCCATGAGCGCCTCTTCTCCAAACGACATGGCTCTGGTACCGGCCGGAGAATTTCTGATGGGGAATCCGCTCGGCAGCGACGGACTTCCTGACGAACAGCCACAACGCCTTGTCTATATCGGATCATTCTGGATCGACCGCTACGAAGTTACGAACGACGCCTACGCGCGATTTGTCCTGACCGCCGGACACCGCGCACCCGCACACTCGAACCCTGCTTCCACATTGTGGGAAAACAATGTACCGATGTCCGGTATCGGCAGCCATCCCGTGGTGAACGTCAGTTGGGAGGATGCTGTGGCCTACTGCACCTGGGCTGGCAAGCGCCTGCCGACCGAGGCAGAATGGGAAAAGGCCGCTCGCGGTACCGATGGCCGCCGCTACCCCTGGGGAAATGAGTGGGACTTCAAGAAGGCCAACAGCGCCAGCTATTGGGCGGGACGCACCATCGACTTTCAGAGCGGAGCG
>JAWXBV010000096.1:0-12360 GCA_034440335.1 Nitrospirota bacterium
CCCGATGCCCAACAAGATCGTGAGGATCCACCCTCCAGGGTCCGGCCCCGGAGTCAGAAATTTCGCCACCACCCCGACGATCAGTCCGAATACAATCCAGCCTATGATCGACATGAGGCCCCCTTTGTTGAAGGACGGTGCTGATTATTCCAAATTGCCCGCTCACGGTGTTCCCTACCCTCGTCACCATGCCGAACGATGGTGTTGGTCGTTTCCACATGACTAACCTTGAGTGTCCAGCCGCCTTCGAACTTCCTCCATTCGTCTCCGGTTTACACCAAAATCGTAGTAGCCCGTCCGTGCGGCCGACCGGAAATGAATGCTCTTGGTGGCATCATCGAACAGGATCTCAACATCATCCACAAAACGAGCTAGAAGACTGGTGACTTCGTAATGAAGATAGACATCCTCTTCCTGAATCAACTCGGTACGGCTCATTTCACTGAAGACCTGCTTGAGGCCAGCCTTGGCTTCCTCCAGCGTGTTCCGATACCGATACGGGGGCATGACATGGCTTTGAGAATTACCCAGGGTGCAGACGCAGTTGGGACTGCTCGGGCACGGGGCGAGGCGATGATTTCTCATTTCCAATCCTCCCTCTGTTGCTCCCTACTCCATGGTTGCCCATAGGAACTGGGACAACAATATCGTTCGAGATTGCTCGGTCCCCCTCCCTCCCTCATTCCTTCCTCCGATTAGAGTCATCCCGCGTATACGCATAGGCCCATGCGATGAGGAAGGCCTGCACGGGAAGCCTCGCCCATAACATGGCTGCGCCGATCTCAGGGAATAGGTCAGGGTGGATCGCCATATGAATGTTGGCGGGGAAAACCGCAATCAGCAATGCTATCAAGCCCCATGCCGCAAGGCGCTTCAGACGGGGAACAAGCAACAGTCCTCCCAATGCGATCTCGGCCAGGCCGCTCAGATACACTAGGAAGAGATGCCACGGCAGGTAAGGCGGCATCATCCTCGCGTAGAACTCTTGGGCTAAAAAATGGTTCACGCCGGCACCCATACAGGAGACCGCGAAGAGGTATTTCATACTGGTTTGAAATCGACGCATCATGCGGGATCGATTGAAAAGCCGGTAGCGGATGGGCGCATTGCCTTTGTCTTGCAAGTAGGGGGAGTCGATTTTGTGCGGGCTTCCGCTGAGACATTGAAGCAGCAACAGAGGCTTATGGTGTTTATTCCCCACGTGACACCCCTCCATCGTTTTGCTTCTGTTCGCGCTTTGGGTCATGTCGGTTGAGTGAAATAGCCTGCCTGTGACCCTCTACTTGGAGTCAAGTTTCTCATTCGAGGTACGTCCTGCCTTGGACTTCCGGGGATGTCCGGATGGATTTAGGCCGACAACGCACCGAGGGCGAACGGCTGGCCTGAGGTCGTAGAAGGTTCGCCCTAGATGTTCGAGGGGCCGGTCAGCAAGAAGCTCTCACGTCAGCCTCTTTTCCGGTCTTGGCTCCAATCGTCCCCATAGTGCCACCTGCACCAAGCTCACATTTTTACTCCGCCGGTTTGAGCAACACCTTCGTCCACCCTTTCTCACGGGCGTCGAAATGCTTGTACGCGTCGGGGGCTTCCTTCAACGACAATTGGTGCGACACAATAAACGACGGCTTTGCTTTGCCTTCGTGGATCAGATTGCAGAGGTGACGGTTATATTTTTTGACGTTGGCCTGGCCGGATCCCATCTTCAGACCCTTGCTGAAGAACAACCCGAGGTCGAAGGCAATCTGGCCTTTTTTCTCCAACTTGTCTGAGGCTTTGGGGTCTTCAGGGACGAAGACACCGATCACGCCGATGCCTCCGGTCGGCTTCACCGACCGCACCAGCTGATTCATCGTGAGGTTCGGCTGTTCGTTCCCTTCAGAGTCATGGGCTTGATAGCCCACGCATTCGCATCCTCTGTCGGCGCCTTCGCCGCCGGTAAATTGCAAGATCTGCTCAACCGGGGACTCTTTCGAATAGTCGATCGGGATGGCACCGATTTTCTCGGCAAGTTTGAGTCGATCAGGCAATCGATCAACCACCATGACCTTGCTTGCGCCCTTGATGAATGCCGAATAGGCAGCCATAAGTCCGACCGGCCCGGCTCCGTAGACCACGACGGTTTCGCCGGGCTTTACACCGGCCAACTCGGTCGATTCATATCCGGTAGGAAAGATGTCGGCCAGCATCACGTAATCATTTTCTTTCTCGCCCGCGTCGTCGGGAAGGACCAGGCAATTGACATCGCCATACGGTACGCGCAGGTATTCGGCTTGCCCTCCGCTGTAGGGCCCCATACCGGCATAGCCATAGGCGGCTCCGGCCGTCCCGGGGTTTAGCGTGAGGCAAAATCCGGTGAGCCCACGTTCGCAATTCATGCAAAACCCACAACTGATATTGAATGGCAGACACACCATATCTCCGATTTTGACCCGGGCTACCGCGTCGCCGATTTCTATCACCTCGCCGAGGTTCTCATGGCCGAGAATCTTCCCGGCCTCGACGTTCGTACGTCCTTCGTACATGTGCAAATCGGAGCCGCAGATGTTGGTCGTGGTGATTTTCACCAAGACGTCCATTGGATGCTCGATCTTCGCGTCCGCCACTTCCTTCACACTGACATTTCTTGGCCCGTTGTACACGAGGGCTTTCATGGATTCTCCTCTCCGCTCATATGACAGGGGCCTCTACCGCTTCTCGCTGAGATCGAGTTGTCCTAGCCCGCATTATTCATGAGCACTTCTGCTGCAATCGCGGATTCGCTGCTGCGACGCGCCTGCGGCTGGCAGGCTCGCCGTTCGCTCCCTCGACATACTGTTCAAGTATGCCTTGGGCTCTCACGGCTCCGCGTGCCCGTCTCGCGACGCGATTGCGCGACGAACCGTCATGAATAATTCGGGCTAGTATCCCGTTGAGCCGGTCGTATCGGACTTGTTCGTAGAGTCGAGCATGCGACCAGATTCATTTCCATGACCGGCCTCTCTCCCTTGGGCCGAACGAATTGAAAGAGCGAGATTCTGCTCATTCACGTTGGCTTCGATGCGATCTCCCTGGCTGATCACTCCGGACTTCCGAGTGGTATTATCGGTGCGCAACCGTACTTCTTTGCCATCCTGCCCCTTCACAAGGTAGGTATCGCCTTCGATTCGCAACACTTCGCCCTTGATCGTCTTGCCGGTTTTTGATTGCTCGCCCTTGATCTCATCGCTCATCTGCTTTTCACCAACTTCCTGACCGCCTTGCCTCCGATCAGTTTGTTCTGCTTTCATTTCCTCTTGAACCGATGCCGCATTATCTGCCTGCGCGGCATGGGACAAACCCAGGCACATTAAGACACCACAGGACATGACACTGATGACTTTAGGAATGGATATCATGGGAGCCTCCTCGGTTAGATGTACGCGCATAGATATACCTATACATACGCCTCCCGGAGAGTTTTTAGGCCTAGGAACCTGCCTAGTTTATTGGCGACGAGTCTCCTGGCAGGATACTGAAAAAGTCGCCCTTCTCACCCGCCCACCCCGGCGCGCCGAGACGCGCCCTTCCCCAAACGGCGTTCTCGCATCGCTCAGAGGCTCAACGGGAGGGCTCAGAAATCGGAAGCACTGGAGGGGACTTTCCGTTCGCCAAGATCTATTGCACGGGCGAACGGCCAGAGCGGCGCGCGGAGCCGTGAGGACCTGAGGCGTACTCGTGCAGTACGTTGAAGGTCCGAGGGGCGAGCCCGCCGACCGAAGGCTTGTCGTCGCAGCGGATCGGCGATTGCAGCAGACGTGTTCATGAATCATGCGGGCTAGGCTAGAAACGAGACGCGCGGTTGAGTGTTTCTTGTTTCAGGTTTCACGTTTCAAGCTCGACCTCTGAATTTCACCAATCCGACTCAAACAACTTGAAACCAGAAACATGAAACGCGAAACACTTAAACGAGATACGCTTCACGAGGAACGCGTTTTAGGACGCTTTCGCAACGAACCTTCATGAATAATGCGGACTAGTAAGGCGTCTTGAGGGACGGGGGATTGTGCGTGTGAGGTAGGAACAAAACTCAGTGCGGCGCCGGTGCGCGGTTCACGTGACAGGTCGCTCTTGTGAGAAGAAAATGAGCTTTCACCATGCGACCCTGATGATCAGGGGTCCTGTGATAACCTCACGGGACACTCGAAGGACTTCCCTGGTAATCAGGGAACTCACCTTGTACAAGACATGAATTCAGTACTACTCATCGGGGCGAAGGGTCGCGTGGAGGTTCCTTAGAGCCGCCAGGCTTCAGTGTCTTCATGGCTGGAGGGGCCGTTTCAGGATCGATTGTCATCTTGGGATCGACATTAGGGGGAGCAACTGCTGAACGAGGATCAGGAATCGTCTGAGGCCGTCGTTCAATACCTGGATCAATACGTGAAGGAGGGGGTACAGTTGATCCTTGAGGATTATTGGGGTGTGATTCCAACGGAGGAGGAGGGACAGGAGTGACATCTGCCGACCAGGCCACGGAATGCCCAAAGCCTAATATCAAGGGTGCTACGAAGAGGCCGATCGCCATTGTTCCCATAGCCTTCATCACTATTCCTGAAAGTAGGCCGCTGGAATCTCGGACGGGGAGGGCGGTTAATTCGCGAGCGCACATCATATCCTGGGCATCGATAAGCAAATCGGTCTCTAAGCAATAGGCGGGATTATACGTCATCACCTCTTGAATGGCTGCTGAAGGGGGCATGTTGGCCAGAGCAATATCTCGGTCGCAGAGCGTGCCGACAAGGGTACTCCCGTTACAGACGACGAGAGCGCCGATGTCCAACGACTTCATCAGTTGCACCGCTTCCGCGATCTCGGTCAACGGAGTGACGACGGACATGGAACGGCTCATGGCGTCTTTGACGCGGATGCATTCGTGTGGAAGGACTCCTAATTGTTCGTCTTCGGTGGATTCGAGATAGATACCCGACCGCTTTCGCCCTTCGGTTCTCGCAGGTGTGCGATCGTGGCTCGAAGGTTGTGACGACATGACAGCCCCTGGTAGTCGCAAGTTCTCGTCCTTGTCCATCGCTCCGTTCCTCATTCTTCATTGACCTTTGCCGAGACACACGTTGAGCCACTTCTAGAATTCTACATATTCTAGGCTACCATGGCGAGACAGCTCCATCACACTAGGAGAATCCCTAGCTTCGTTGGAGGCAGTATTGCGGCCGCTTAAAATCTGAGAAAAAGAGAGGGTCCGTCAATCGGGCACTGCATCTCGCCCGCTCGATGAAAATCTTACTCGCCATCTGAAAATGAGGCTCCAGGGCTTTGCGGCCTCCGATCATTCCCCGAGCTAGGGTAAACCATAGTTAGTGTTGCCCGGCGATGTGATACCATCTGGGCCATTAGCCTTTGTTCAGCCGAAGACCGTTATCAGTTGAGCACACCGTTTCGGAGGAGTATGTATCAGCCGCGGGTCTTCATTGCCGATGATCACATCTTGGTGTTGGAAGGGTATCGGCAGTTACTTGCCGATGACACGGTTATTGTCGGCGCGGTTCATAGTGGAACGGAACTTCTGGGAAAGGCCCAGGGGGCGGCCCCGGACATTATCTTGCTGGACATTTCAATGCCTGACATGAGCGGGTTTGATCTCATCCCGTTACTCAAACACAAGCTCCCCCATGTAAAAATCATTCTCGTCACGATGCTCAGCGAGCCGTTCTATGTCAGCGAAGGGTTTCGAAAGGGCGCGAACGGCTATGTCCTCAAACAATCCGCTTCGACCGAGTTGCTGATTGCTATCCGCACGGTGATGAGCAACCGCCGTTATGTGTCACCTGAGATTGCGGCAGATGTTCGGGAATCGATTGAGCAACCGTGGAGCCGTCCCGATGGATACCACATCCAATTGACACCGCGGCAACATGAGGTGTTGGGCATGCTTGCCAATGGTGTTCCTACTAGTGCGATTGCCACAACGATGGGCATCGCCGTGAAAACGGTGGAGTTCCATAAGGCGGGGATCATGAATAAGCTCGGCATCAAGACCATTGCCGAGCTGACGAGGTTTGCGTTGGGTCAGGGAATGACCAAGCTCTGATGGCCCAATCATTCGACCCTGTCGGGAAGGGTGTTGTAGTGAAAGGGCTTTAATTAGTTAGGGTGGACGTTTGGTGTCGGAGATACCTGGGCAGGGGCAATGAGCCCGAGGGAGATGGCTTGCTTCGTCAGTTCGGCCGTGGTGCGGACGCCGAGTTCCTTCGAGATTCTGGACTTGTGAAATTCGATGGTTTTCACCGTGACGTTAATCGCAGACGCAATTTCCTTGTTAGATTTGCCTTCCGCGACCAGTTGCAGGACCTCCCTCTGTCGTAGACTTAACATTACGACTGGAGTGCTTGTCGGAGGCTTCGGCGTCTGAGTGGTCGTTTCCAACGCCTGGTTGATCATACCCTGCGTCACGACCGGGGAAATGTACATACGGCCCTGCAGGACTTCATTCACCGCAAACAACAACTCATCCGCAACCGATGTTTTCAAGACGTATCCTCCAACTCCGACACGAAATGCTTCGTTTACAAAGTGTTGCTCCGCATGCATTGTCAGGATGATGATCTTGACTTCCGGACAGGATTTCTTCACATGGCGGCAGGCATCCAGTCCATTCAGTAAAGGGAGCGAAATATCAACCACTGCCAGATCAGGATGAAACTTCTCAGCCGCCTCGATAAAGCTGCGTCCATCTGCGGGCGTCGCCACCACACTATATGCCTTCTCCAAGATCTTGACGATGCCTTCGGCAACAAGTCGGTGATCATCGGCCACGATGACTTTCGGTTTCATGGTGATCAACTCCTTTTCACGAGGCAAGGCATGCGCGAAACCAGACAGCATGAAGCTGGTGATCGCGACAGGGTTTCGTCGCACTAAACCAGATCCACCCGCTCTCTATACAGAGTTATGCATAATGCCAGCTAAATTGACTCCAGGGCAAGGGCAAAGACCAGGGATGTAGAGAGCGCATGATCTGTCCGGTTTAGGGTAGGCCCTCAAAGAGGGGCGGAAGCGCGAGGCCGGTCGGAGCGTGCCTTCCTGACCCTGCAGGACCGGTTGCCCAAAGAACTGGCTCTCGCCCGAGATCCTGTGTGTGCAAGACGAACGCGTCGTGACCTACGACACTACCGTGCATGATCACCGTCAGCGGTTGCAGATCCCGCAGGACCCACATCGGTTTCATGGTGTGAAGGTCACGGTGCGGGTGCGCAAATATCCAGATGGGACCCTGGCCGTGTTCCATGGGCCTTTGTGTCTGGCGCGCTAGCACGCGGATGGCCGGCTGATCGAGACTGAGGCCGAGTCATGCCGCCGGAAGAACCCGACTCCTCGATCATGCGCCCGCCCGATCGTTGATTCTAGCAGGAGGCTGAAAAGGTCGCCCTTCTCACCCGCCCACCCCGGCGCGCCGAGGCGAGCCATTCCCCAAACGGCGTTCTCGCATCGCTCAGAGACTCAACGAGAGTTGTTCGGAGATTGGAAGCATTGAAGGGGCTCTTCCGTTCGCCAAGATCTATTGCACAGGCGAACGGCCCCACGAAGTGCCGTCCGTACCTCCTCGCCTCTTCGCTCGCTACGGCCTTGCCTGGGACAAGGCGCGTCCTTGGGCAACAAGCCTGTCTTGGCAGGCTCAGGGCGGGAGGGTGAACTAGCCGCCAGGGTTGGAGGGTGAGAAGTCTAGACTTTTTGAGCATCCTGAGACTATTGTGATATTGGCGCCATAGGGAAGATTCCATCAGCGTCTCGTGTATACGCCGAGTTTTTCCGCAGACTGTTAGCACGACTGGGGTGCGAGCCTATGTATAGCGAGGTGCGGTGTTGACGCTAACGAGGAGCATGCCGTGCCTCATTCACCGCGCATGCCTGGCGACGGTACTATTGGTAATGATCGCCGCCGTGGCTCAGCCGGTTCACGCCGCAAGCGGAGGTCAGACGAAGTTCCCGCGCATAGCGACGCAGTTCATCGCATCGTTGGGCGATCCTGGTGCGACCTCCGGGAGCGGCGCGCAATCGTGGGGTCTGTGGCCGCTGGACCCTGGTCCTCGAGGCGTCGATCTGAGCCGCTATCAACGGTTGAAGGATGCCGGTGGCGTCGCCCCGGCGCGCTGGAAATTCGACGACAGGGACTGGTGGCTGGAGGAACACGGCTTGATCATGGAGCAGCCGACCGTTCCGCTCCCTCCCGGCAAATACCTGGTCACGGGCGCCCGCAAGGTGACGGCTGTGCTGACCATTCATCCCGCCGACAAGAATGGCGACAGGCGTTGGGAGCTCGATCAAGGCGCGACGCTCTACGACGTAACGCATCTGGCCTGCCGCTCCGCGCGCTATACACCGGCGTCGGCGGGTGGTTCCTGCTCGCCGGCCAACGCGCAGAAGGCGGCGTTTCCTGTTGCGCCAGGGGGAGCGATGCCTCCAGTCGAGGGCTGCACGAAGCAGGACTATGCGGTGCTCATCGTGATCGGCGTCGGCGTGGAAGACTGAACGTTGGTGGCGCAACGACGGCTTGCGCTACGAGCTTGGCCGCCGCCGCCACATTTTTACCTGCCGCGGACAACCCTGCGGATCCGTCTCCGTGGCGGTCACCGAGGCGATGACCGCTTTCGACCCAAAGCGGACTTGTCTGCAGCTAACGGAACCGCGTGGGCAATTCAAGTCGTTCACGGCAGTCACGGGAATCAAACGTATCTGGTGAAATTCAGATACGACGGCACCGATCAGTCTACTGTTCGCCTTCGTTATCCACACCGTCGTCTGACTTGTCGTTCTCGTCATAGCTCCTATTTCGCATTTCTCTTTCGGCCTCAGCGCGGCGCTGTTCTGACGCGATCATCAGATCAAGTTCTGCGATATGCTTTTCGGCGAACGCATTGACCGCTGGCCGTTCGTCTGCCAGCCATTCAGTTAGGGATTCCTTCTTGGCCCGCCATGCTTCCGCAAGGCCGAATTCACCAGAGACCACGCCGGTGCTGTCGATGCTGGCCCGGACCGCGCTCAGTTTGCGAGGGTCATCTGGAAGCCGTGACACAATCTCCTTCAACACAACGTAGGTGGAAGCCTCACCGCGATAGTTCCGAAGAATCGCCAGTGCGAAATCTGCCTCCGTATCGCCTCCGGTTTTTACCAACTCGGCGAGCGCAGTAGCAAACTTCGGGGTGCAGTTGGGAAATGCGCTGCTGAGTAGGCGTCCCCCTCGATACTCAAATAGCTCCCGGTCTTGAGCGAACCACGACAACCCCTTGCTGATTGCGAGTTGCGGATCTTTAGAGAGTTCCTTTTCCAGGCCATGGAATTGGAACGGCACCGCCTCGAAGCGTTCTTCGTCGTCGCCGTCCTCGGCCTCCCTGGCAAGCCGAGATCCGAAGTAGTCCCACACCGCTTCCGGCTGGCGCTCGGCGACACGAACCAAAACGCGCTCGACGCGATGGTTCACTTGGCGAAGATAGCCCAGACTCTGTAATACCTGCGCCGTCCTTTCCGGAGTCAATTCCTCATAGAACTTTGTAACCTTCTCCAGATACCACGCTTCCCAGACCCAGCGCGGATCTTTGCGGTCATTCAGGAAGGTCAGAGCGGCGCGCACGAACGTGTCGGCGTCTGTGACCTTCTCTGTTCCGTAATGCTCCAATGCGAACAGCAGACATTCGATCACTGCTACTGAGTCACCTCTATCAATTGCGTGCTTCAATAGACGCGCGGCGAAAATTGGCTTCTTAACACCTGAATAACGAAGGTGCCGCGCTACGCCAGTGAGATTCTTGGCAGACTCAAGCTCAGTCTCCAATATCCGCTTATAGATATCGGGCCTGCCGCTCAGGGCCAGACCGTTAAGAAAGCCCGCCAGGAAGTTCCGCAGGTCGTCCGAGGCCTTTGCCAGAAACCTGTCGGCTACTTCGGGCTTCCGCTCAGCCAGATTTCGGATGAAATTGCCGAAAACCGGAAAGGTGGCAAGGTCCTCTGACTTGGTTTCCGCGCAACGCGCAATCAGGTCGAACCAATCGCTCTCGTTCGCCGTATTGATCTCGTCGATGTAGCGGTTAGCTTCCTCGCGCCGATATTCGTCCGCCTTGTAGGCAAACTCCTTGTCGGTCCAGTGACTGGGGTAGACAGATTCAAACCCTACCAGAACCTTATATCGAACAAACCGATCATCGGCGTTGATAGTGTCGCGGAACTTAAGGATTGCGCCCACGAGCGCCTCGGCTTCGGCCTGACAACCGAACCGATTTTCCAGGTCTTCGGTAAGACCTGTCGCCCGGAAATAGTCATAGAGGAATCGGTGCTCCAAGTGCTGCAGCAGCTCGTAGCTCGCAGCCTTAGCGCGTTCCGTCACAAAGTCGACAATGCGTTTGGCATCCTTGAGTGTGGTAGCTAGGAGCGCATTGGAGTATTGTGCCTGATTGGGAGTCCTTGTTGAGGCGTTCAGGGCTGAAAGAACGGCTCGTTTATGCACATCGTCGGTCGATCGATCATAGGCTGCGAAAAGGGCTTTGATCGCCTTGTCGCGAACCTCCCTGAGCTGATCGGATGGGGGCACGGCTCCCGTACTCAAGACCACTGAGTCTGCCTTCCACTTTTCTCCGGTGATGTCTGATTGAATTGCTTCGGTCCAGACGGTAAGGGCGATGGGCCGAACACTGTCCACCTCGGCATCGTTCAGGCTGGCAAGGTAATCTACCAATGCCATCTGGAACATCGGCCCTACCTTGTTGTAGACGTCGATCTTGTACTCGGACAGTTTTTGGACAGCGTTCACGATCTGCTGGCGAATAGCATCGTTTGGCTCGTCCCGATAAATGTCGATGAGCAGTTGCAGCGTTCCGGTTACATCGGCGTAGCGCAGATGCTCAGCAATCTCCACGACGAGCCTCGTCACTAAATCGGCCGTGTAACCATCTATATTTCCGTAGGTCGTTTCTATCGGAACGGGCTCCGTGGCGCGCGCGGCTTTGACTGCCCTCAGTAACGGACCTTTCAATCCCTCGTAGGCAGCCGGCAGGTCGTTGTAATTTGGGATGGCGTAATCTTTCAGTCCTGACAGAATCTCGTAACGCTTGTTGTTGTTCTGCGCATTGTCCAACAGGTTGGCGATGTCCCTGTCGAAGAGCTCCTTACCCTGAAGGACCCGTTCATACTCCTGCTGGGCCTTTTGAATCTCAAAACCAGCCGGGATCAGGTACTTGTCCATGATCCGCTCAAATCGGCTGGCGATACCTTTCATAGCTCTCTCGCCGCAGCCATCGCCCAACTTGCCTTTGTAGAGAATGTCGTGTGAGGTCTCGGACCACGCGTGGTTCAGAATGGTTTGGACCTGAATTTCGCAGCGCAGACCAGCGAACCGCGCATATTCTGGAAGGCGTACGCGATCCTCACGAAGCCGGACCGTGTAGTGAACTGCGCGGTATCGCGCCTCTTTGTTTTCTGGGGTGGGATGGTGGATCCTGGTCGAGTCCTCCTCGACCTCAAAATTGTCGCGGATTAGTCGCGATTCCAGGAAGCGGTCGACGTCGTTGTTGGTGTAGAAGATGAGCCTGGCGCCTGCGAGATCGAGCCGGTCGGATTCCAGAGTCTGTGTGTCCAGTTGGCCCTTCTCGGCCAAGCGGTGCCACAAGCTGTCGATCCTTTTAGCGCGGCACTGAATGGATTGAGGCCGAGGCAGGTAGTCGGCAGCTTGTAGCGCCTTCTTCAAGATGAAGCGGACCGTTTCAGCGAAGGCTTCGTAGGTTGGAAAAGACTTCTTCTCGTAGTCGTTAAGGTTCACAACGCTAGTATCTCATTTCCAATCTCATTCAGCATCTACAACGAAACGACGGGGAAGTGTGTGTGCGCCTAGAGCTGATGCAGCGCGGGTTGGTGTCTTGAACGCCGTAAGAGAGTCATGTCGGCTTCTGGCCGGGAGCGGTCCTTCGAGGCCCGAATTCATCTGACCTTGTCTCTCCGATTCAGTACCGATGAATACATGTAACGTTTCACGTCCTTGAAAGTGGCCCCGCGACAAACCGTCCGCTTTGCATGACCCCGATAATTCTACTGCGGTCACGCAGCAAATCGATGCGGCGAAGTGGATTGCCCTCGAACAAGAGGAGGTCCGCCCGTTTCCCTTTCTCGATCGTTCCCACCTGGTCCTGAATCCCGATCAAACGTGCGGCAGCGGAGGTCGAGGTGAGAATCGCCTGCATCGGGCTCATCCCGAAGGCGACCATCCGCTCGAGTTCCTGGGCGTTCTCACCGTGAAAGTTAAAGGGTGTTCCGCATCCGTTCCCATGGCAATCTGGATACCGTCTCGTAGGGCGTTCTTGAAGCTTGCTTGATGGCGCTTCGTCATGGATTTGGCTTTCTCCAAGGCGC
>JAWXBV010000097.1:0-9557 GCA_034440335.1 Nitrospirota bacterium
AGCATCGTTCTCGCATCGCTCAGAGGCTCAACGTACCGAAGCGTACGCCTCGCCTCTTCGCTCGCTGCGGCCTTGCTGGACGGCCTTTTTGCGCATCCTACGGGCTATTCTGACGCGAAATGGCCTGTGTGAGAATCGCGACGTATGACGCAATAATCGAGTTTTTCCGCAGCCTGCTAGAGCAAGCTCTGCCCCGTAACGTCGCACGTGGTGCCTCTTGTCCCTCACCGACCCAGACCCTTGCAAGCCCATTTTCAGGCACTTATAATGCGCCAGCGCTGTTCAATCGATCGGTTAACTGTCTGGAGGAATCTCAAAGCCCATGAGTGAACGAACATTAGCCATCATCAAGCCAGATGCGGTGAAGAAGAATTCCATTGGCGATATTATTGACCGTTATGAAAAAGCCGGTCTGAAGCCAGTGGCCATACGCATGATGCAGTTTTCGCAATCGACGGCCGAGGGATTTTATGCGGTTCATAAGGCCCGTCCATTTTTCGATAGCCTCTGCACGTTCATGGTGTCCGGTCCAGTCGTGGTGCTGGTGCTGCAAGGCGACAATGCGATCAAGAAGAACCGTGAGCTGATGGGTGCGACCGATCCGGCCAAGGCGGTGGCCGGTACGATTCGCAAGGACCATGGGGCGAACATCGAATTTAATGCCGTGCATGGATCTGATTCGCCGGAGACCGCGAAGTTCGAGATTGGATATTTCTTCCCGGTAATGGAACTGGTCGGATAGGGACGCCTGTCGGCAGGCGTGGACGACTGTGCCTGTTTCCGTTCATCGTCGGCTGGATGGTGTGAGAGGGATGGCCTCTGTGCTGCTCGTGGTCCGTCTGGCAGCGCGACTCTGGCGCCGCGGTTCTCTCCTTCTGCGCCTCCTGCCCTGTCGGGTGCCGATCTAACACTGGACGCTCAGACGCGGCTTCCTGAGTCCGCCTATCCTGTCATGGTCAGAGTAGCACCGCGATACACCATTCTCGCTGCCAGCTACGAGTTTCACGCGCTCAATCGGCTGGACACCTTTTGTCAAAGGCTCGGCTCATTGTTTCTTGTTGGATGGGCGGCAGATTGCGCTTTGGCCGACGAACGAGGGCAGGCTGGGGCCCATCGGTTGCCGATCAACAGGCCAGTGATTCCTTGACAAAGAGGCGTCGGACCACTACGATTCCGCGATAAAATTTCCCAGGCAGGATCCAGGTTGAGAGTGAGGCGCGGTGAGATCGTGCCTCCATTCTCCGTCACCTGAACCTTGGCTTTCTTCACAAGGAGCGCGCATGATTCCGAACGACCTCCGGTACCACCAAGAGCATGAATGGGTGCGTATGAGCGGCACCCAGGCCACGGTTGGCATCAGTCATTTTGCCCAGGATGCATTGGGCGATATCGTCTTCATCGATATGCCGAAACCTGGTGCTGTCGTCAAGGCCGGCCAGCAGATCGGTGAGGTCGAATCGACCAAGACGACCTCCACGATCTACACGCCGGTGAGCGGCACCATTGCGAAGGTCAATGCCGACTTGAAGGACCATCCGGAAGTGGTGAACTCCGATCCCTATGGCAAGGGTTGGATGGTGGCGATCGATCTGTCGAGCGTAAGCGAAGTGGATACCCTGATGACCGCCACACAGTATGAAGTCTTTCTTGCCGGCCTGAAGCATTGAACCAATATGTGATTGGATCATGGGTGTGTTCCCGCAATGAATCAATCGGCGATGGGCCGATGACTCGATGACGTCCCCCACACACATTGCCATTCTGGGCGCGGGACCTGGTGGGTATGTTGCCGCGATCCGGGCGGCGCAGCTTGGCGCCCGCGTCACCGTCATTGAATCCCATGCACTTGGCGGCGTCTGCTTGAACTGGGGCTGCATACCCAGTAAGGCCCTCCTATCGGTCGTCGATCTCGGCGACAAGGTCAAAAAAGCCGATGAACTGGGGCTGCTCGTCCAAGGACCAGTCACGTACAATCTCGCTCGAATGGTCGCCCGAAAGAATGAAGTGGTGGCGACGCTCGTGAAGGGCATTGCCACGCTCTTCAAGGCGTGGCACATCGCGCATGTGCAGGGAACCGGGTCGTTGCGAGATCGGCAGACGGTGACAGTGACCGGAGCCGATGGCGCATCACAGGACATTCAGGCTGATGCGATCATCATTGCCACTGGGTCGTCTTGGCCGAACCTGCCGCAGTTTCCAATCGACGGACAACAGCTGCTCACGAGCCAGCACCTCCTGGATCTCGATCGCATTCCTGCCAGTCTGCTGATCGTCGGTGGCGGTGTGGAAGGATGTGAGTTCGCAGCGCTCTATAGCGGTCTAGGGACGGAAGTCACGGTGGTCGAATTGATGGCGCGTGTGCTTCCTCTGGAGGATGACGACATGTCCTCGACGACGACGCGTGAGCTAAAGAAACGCGGCGTGACGATCCTGACTGGGACCACCGTGGATCGGCTCGAACGGTCACCGACGACGGTCATCGCCCATCTGAAAGACGGTACGCAGGTCGCGACCGAGAAGCTCCTGGTGTCCGTGGGGCGAGGGATGAATAGCCGAGGCATTGGACTGGAGCAGGTGGGGGTACAGACGGGACGGCGAGGGGAGATTCTGGTCAACGAGCGGATGGAAACCACTGTGCCGGGGATCTACGCGATCGGCGACGTGGTCGGCAAGGCCATGCTCGCGCACGTGGCGTCGGCTCAGGGGAAAGTCGCAGCCGAGAATATCATGGGGCATCAGGCAACGATCCGCTACGACGTCATCCCTGCCGGAATTTTTACCCTGCCGGAGATTGGTCGCGTAGGCCTAACGGAACAGCAAGCCCGTGAACGAGCTCGGGCTGTCGGACAGAATCCAGACCAGACCATCACGGTGGGACGTTTTCGCTATGCCGGGTTGGGGAAGGCGCAGGCGACAGGAGATACGACCGGTTTGTTCAAGATCATTGCCGAGTCGCCGAGCGGCAGAATTCTTGGTGTGCATATCGTCGGAGCCCACGCAGCTGATCTGGTACATGAAGCGGCCTTGGCGATGCAAGTCGGCGCGACGGTGACGCACATGGCCGAGATGATCCATGCCCATCCGACGCTGGCCGAAGGCCTGATGGAAGCGGCTGAAGATGTCGAAGGGAAGGCAATTCACCAAGCGCGAAAGCGGGCGCACTAATGTGGCAATCGATGCTCCTCAAGCTCGGGATGTTTGCCGCGACCATGGGAGTCGTGTTCTGGATCGGGTGGATCGTGCCGACCCCATTCGATCGTGAGCAAGATCCTGTCGCCGACTCGTCTGAGGAGACGCAGGCTGAGATGGTGTCCAGCGGCACAGGCGCCGCGGCGGTGAGTCCGTCCTCTGTCGCGTTGGTCACGGATGATCCATCCGCTGCCGCTGTTCCGAAACGATCGCACCACGACCTCATCGATCTCAATAGAGCGACGGAGCAGGATTTCAATGCGCTGCCAGGGATCGGCCCCAAGTTGGCTGAACGGATCATGGCGTATCGTCAGTCGGTGGGAGGCTTTCATTCTCTTGATGAATTGCGGTCGGTCAAAGGGATTGGGAAAAAGAAGTTTGAGCAGATTCGTCTCTTGGTGACGGTCCCGCCGGATGCCGGACTTGTGGACAGACGAAAGAAAGCAACATGAGCGAACTCTCCCGTCAACTCGACTTGATCCTTCGCGGCGTCGTGGAGGTGATCCAGCGGGCCGAACTTGAATCGAAGCTGACGCGTTCTTTGAAAGAGAACCGGCCGCTCCGTGTGAAAGCCGGCTTCGACCCGACCGCGCCGGATCTGCATCTGGGTCATACGGTGTTGATCCATAAGCTCAAGCACTTTCAGGAACTCGGACATCACGTGATTTTCTTGATCGGCGATTTCACCGGCATGATCGGCGATCCGACCGGACAATCGGAAACGCGCGTCGCGCTCTCGAAGGAAAAAGTCTTAGAGAACGCCCAGACCTATGAGCGGCAGATCTTCAAAATTCTCGATCCTGCGAAGACCCTGGTGGAGTTCAATAGCCGGTGGATGAGCACAATGACCGCGGAAGGGTTGATCCATCTGAGCGCGCATAGCAGCGTCGCGCGCATGCTCGAGCGCGATGATTTTCGTAAACGATACCATGAGCAGAAACCGATCAGTATCCATGAGTTCATGTATCCTCTCGTACAGGGCTACGATTCCGTAGCGCTCAAGTCCGATATCGAACTGGGTGGCACCGACCAGAAGTTCAATCTCTTGATGGGGCGTGAGCTGCAACGGGATTATGGGCAGGAGCCGCAGGTTGTGATCACGATGCCGTTACTCGAGGGGACGGACGGTGTGAAGAAGATGAGTAAAAGTCAGGGAAATTACATCGCGCTGGAAGATACGCCGAACGACATGTTCGGGAAACTCATGTCGATCAGTGACATGCTCATGCTTCGGTATTACGAACTCCTGACCACCGAAGATCTACCCACAGTGAAGGCCGCTCATCCCATGGAGGCCAAACAGTCGCTCGCGGAAAAGATTGTGGCTCGATACCATGGAGATGACGCCGCGAAACAAGCCCGCGCCGGCTTTCAGCAGAAGTTTTCCGAGCGCGAATTTCCCTCTGAGCCGGATGTTCGCGTGACATTGAGTACAGCCGATCTCCGAGATGGGCATACAATCAGCCTCGTGGATTTGGTGGCGAAGACCGGTTTAGTCCCCAGCAAGAGTGAAGCCCGGCGGCTGATTATTCAGGGTGGCGTAGAGGTGGATGAACAGAAGCAGCGCAATGCGAATGCGGTGTTACCGATTGTGCCAGGACGATCCTATCGCCTGAAGATCGGCCGCCGAAAGTTTGCGTTGATTGAACTGAGGGAAGAATCGCCAGGTGTTTCTTGACTTGGCATCGAGGCCAGCGTAGGATTCGACTCAGCGAGCGGGCGTAGCTCAGTGGTAGAGTCCTTGCTTCCCAAGCAAGTTGTCAGGGGTTCAAATCCCCTCGCCCGCTCCATAAATAAGACGTGAGGCGTGAGGCGTCACACGTAAGGAGGTAAAGGACTTGAAAAGCATCCGCTTTCAAGTCCTTTTTTGTATTTCAGGAATGGATTCTCAAGGCCAAAGAGCGGGAGGAGTCCTACGCACAATCTTTATCCTCCATAGGAGATTGAGTAGGAGCAGCAGCAAGGCCGCAACGAATGAAGGGCTACGGCGAAGCCCACTGGAGTACGTTGTGACGGCCTGAGCAATGAGAGGACGAAGCCGGCGGCCCTGTTAGCCTGCTAAACAGCTTTTTGGACTTTGCCGCTACGGAGACAGCGTGTGCAGACTCGAATGCGCTTAGGCTGACCGTTGATCAGTGCCCGGACTGGTTGGAGGTTGGGCTTGAAGATCCGCTTGGTTTTGTTATTCGCGTGACTGATATTATGGCCGGATTGGCGACGTTTGCTACAGAGATCACAAGTAAATGCCACGGGTACACTCCTTCATCTAATCGTATCACCACACCTGCGTAAGATGTGAAATCTATCACAGGGCTATTCATCTTGACAAGCAGGTTTGTGGGCCTCGTCATTGTCAGTATGGAAGCGTGAGATTGCGAAAGGGTACCATGCTATGACGGGAATCGATCTACTGGGATTTGCGGCAGGGGCGTTGACGACCTGTGCCTTCTGGCCTCAGCTGCAGAAGACGTGGATCTCGAAGTCTGCCGGCGATGTATCGCTGGGTATGTTGGCCATTTTTTCAGCCGGCGTCTGCCTCTGGTTTCTGTACGGACTGGTGCTATATTCCTGGCCCATCATGGTGACCAATGCCGTTACCTTGCTCCTCACGGGTGCGATACTTGTGCTGAAGGTGCGCTATCGAGCTCGCAGCGGGTAAATCACAGGGCTGGACAGAGGCCTGCTGGTCAATCAACTTGACAACCTTCTTCCTTGTCTCCTACAGTGCCCTCCACATTGTGAGTCCTGGGTAAGGGAAGAGGGTGTAAATCCCTCGCGGTCCCGCCGCTGTCAATGGGGACGAAACCCGTAGAAGCCACTGTCTGGTGGCGTGAGTGGTGAAACGTATCTCGTGACGCGCAAGGATTCTTCTTGCAGGCGCTTCACGTACAACGCTTCACGCTTCACGCGTAAGATGGGAAGGCGCGGGGAGTAGGGTGAACCATGAGCCAGAAGACCTCCCAGGAAGAGGAGCCTGCCAGAGGATCTCTGCGTCGTGAGACGAAGGAGATCGGGTCAGACGCAAGGCCGCAGGCGTGACCACGATCGGAAGCGTATTCACTGTCATACGTTGAGGATCGTGTCACGCCGAGAACGCGGCAGATGGCCCGAGATCGTTCGCCGCAACAGCATGGCGATCCTCTGGTAGGCTCCCAAGACCGACATTCCCTCGTGGGCTGGGGAATTGGCGAGGATGAGTTGCGGGAGCAATCCTCAGGGTCTGTCGAGGCCTTGGGGATTTTTATTTGAATTCTGCACGGCAGAGTCGATGGTGGGCTGGGTTGCTGATCGGCGCCGTTCTGCTCATCGGTGCGACAACGACCGTGGCGAATACAGACGATGGGAAGTCGGACATGACACGGCGACAGCAAGGTATTCTCACCGGTATGCCGTTCATGACCCACGTCTCTGCGCGCGCCTATGTCGATGATGCCGGTCGGCGCATGTACTTTGCGACGCCTCCATCAAGGATCGTCTCACTGGCCCCCAGCATCACCGAAATGCTCTTTGCGATGGGGGCGGGAGAGCAACTGGTCGGTGTCACGGATTTTTGCGACTATCCGCCTGAGGTTCTTCAGAAGCCGAAAGTGGGCTACTCGAACCCAAACTTGGAATTGTTGGTGGCACTCCAGCCCGATCTGGTGGTGGCGCCCAACGATTTTCTCAAGCCTGATGTCATCGTCAAGCTCGAACAGCTGAAGATTCCCGTGTTCATCATGGCCGACAAGAATGTGGAGGGGATTTTTGTCCATATCCAAACGCTTGGACGCATCGTGGGGCGATCGTCGAAAGCCGATACGATTGCGATGCAGCTTCGACAGCAAGTGACCGTGATCCAACAGCGCATCAAGGGAATGGCTCCGGTGCGGATGCTCTATGTGTTGAACAGCCGGCCTCTGATCACCGTCGGCCCGGGAAGCTTCATCGACCAGCTGATTCGAATGGCCGGTGGGATCAACGTGGCCGAGAAGAGCGCCACTCCCTATCCACGGCTCAGTATGGAGTCTGTGCTCCAGGAGGATCCAGAAGTGTTGGTATTTCCTGTCGGCAAAGCAGAGGGTATTTCTGAAAGCGAACAGCAGGCCTGGCGTCAGTGGTCGACGATGACGGCGGTCAAACAGGGCCGGCTTCACCAAATTTCCGCCGATTGGCTCAATCGGCCCGGTCCACGCATTATCCAAGGGCTTGAATCGCTTGCGGTCATTTTACATCCGGACAGTGCGACGGGTGGCCGAGCTGAACGGCAACCTGAATAGCCTATGGCAGATCTTATCTCGCATTGGGCACAGGCCGGCGCAGTGTTGACCGTGCATCGATGGATGGCGGTGATGGGTGGACTGCTGCTGGCCTGCCTGGCGGTGCTGGTGCTCTGTCTGCAATTCGGCGCCACCTCGGTAGACATGAGAACTGTTGCGACGGCACTCATGCACCTGCTGCGTGCAGACCAAGAAAGCTCCGCAACTCTGGGCACGTCGGAAATCATCATGGTTCAGATTCGTTTTCCACGCGTGCTGATGGGGTTTTTCGTGGGGGCCAGTTTGGCGGCGGTCGGCGTCACGCTGCAAGCGCTTCTCAGAAATCCACTCGCGGACCCCTATGTGCTGGGCGTGTCGAGCGGTTCAGCGTTGGGTGTCTCGATGGCCATCCTGTTTGGCATCGGCTCGACCTTCATGCTGTTGCCGGTGCTCCCGCTCTGTGGATTTGCCGGAGGACTCTTGGCCCTGCTGTTCATCTATCGATTGGCCCAGTCAAAAGGCCGGTTGCCGGTTCATAGTTTGCTGCTGGCGGGCGTGATTTTGAATGCCATTTTGACGGCCTTCATCATGTTCATTACGTCGATCATGGAGCCGAATCGTTCAGCGGGACTGATGGCGTGGTTGATGGGGTCGCTCACGGCGCCGGGCTATCCCGCATTGGGCATCTTTTTGATGTACGTCGTGGGTGTCCTTGCGTTCCTCATGCACAAGGCCCAGTTGTTAAATGTGCTCACATTGGGGGAGGAAACGGCTCGTTCACTGGGTGTGAATACCGAGGGGACAAAGAAACAGCTGTTTGTTCTGACGGCCTTGCTGACCGGCGCCATTGTGGCGGTGAGCGGCATGATTGGATTCGTCGGGATGGTCGTTCCTCATGCCGTGCGATTGCTCATCGGATCTGACCATCGACTGCTACTTCCCGCGTCGGCGTTAGTGGGGGGCATGTTTCTCGCTGTAGCCGATACGATAGCCAGGACGATCATGGCCCCGGCAGAAATTCCGGTCGGGATCGTGACCGCGCTCGCCGGCGGGCCGTTCTTCCTTTATCTCCTCCTCTGGCGAAAAGAACGGATGTTGTGAGAGGACGATCGACATGATGGGAACAGCGCAACCCTGGTTGCCGGTCGACGCGCGTGCCATTGAGGTTGAAGGCCTGTCCTTTCGTTATCACACGATGGAGGGGCAGGGGAGACTGTGGACGTTGGACCATCTTTCGTTCCAGGTCGATGTGGGAGAAGTTCTGGGCATTGTCGGGCCGAACGGGTCCGGGAAGTCGTCGCTGTTGAAAGTGCTGTCTGGCCTCTTGTCGATTGGCGAGGGTGATGTGCGGCTTGGCGGCCTCTCACTTGGGAAACGGAGTCAGACCGATATTGCGCGTTTGCTTGCAGTCGTGCCTCAGGAATACGCACAAGTCTTTCCATTTACCGTGGCCGAGACGGTGTTGATGGGACGATTCCCCCATCGGACTGCGCGTTGGTGGAGCATGGGAATCGGAGACGAAACGGCGAACGACCTCGCCTGTGCGCACCAAGCCATGGTCGATACCGATGTCCTGTCGCTGGCCGATCGACTGGTCTCCGACTTATCCGGAGGCGAACGGCAGCGAGTCATGATTGCCAGAGCGTTGGCACAAGAACCGAAGGTCCTCCTGCTCGATGAACCGACGGCATTTCTCGACATCAATCACCAGATTGAGATTTGTTCGCTCGTGTCCAGGCTCAAGACAGAGCGAGGATTGACGGTCGTGTTGGTGTCGCATGATCTGAATGTCGCGAGTCAGTATTGCGATCGTGTGTTGATGCTTAAGGACGGTGGGCTTTGCTGCATCGGCTCGCCGGAGGAGACCATTCGGCCGGATGTGCTTCGGATGGTCTATGGGTGCGACGTGGTTGTCGATGCCCATCCGCAAACGGGCCGACCGCGCGTGACGATGCCGATGGGATTTGCTCGAAAGTAGGTGGAGATTTCGCAGGAGGCTCAAAAAGGCCGACCAGCAAGGCCGCAGCGAGTGAAGGACCGAGGCGTACCCTCTGGGGCGCACGGTGCGACGAATAAGGAGCACCACGTTTGTGCGCGCCGCCGAGTGGTGAGGCGGCCGGGTCCCCGTTGAGG
>JAWXBV010000098.1:0-7656 GCA_034440335.1 Nitrospirota bacterium
CTACTCCCGCGGTATCGGAACCAAACGCGTGTCCATGTGAACCTCCCCTGTTTACAGGGAGGTTCGCACAATTCATGACCTTTGATAACAGTGCCTAGGAGCCTGTTGATGGGACGATGCATATGTGCGACGGCAGGCGACCCTCGGTCGCGCTTTAGAGGAGCACGCGGCTAACAGTAAGAAGGAGACATGAGCAGTCTCTATCCAACGCATGATGGCGGCTCCCGGAATATCCGCCCATCGTCACCCCTGCCTCCTTGAGCACCTGTCCCGTGTAGGACCGCTTCGACTTAGCTATGTCCTTGGGCGGTCCTTCGGCCACGATCTTACAGCCTCAGTCCCCAGGGTTGCCAAAACGGCCTGATGTCGATGCTATGAGAGCTGCTGCTCTGCCCAGCGGCGGACACTTTCTGTGACTTTGCATGCTTGCTCGCGATCCAGCGGCTCGGTCACCATCAGGTCGTATCGCAGCTCGACTGCGAACGGACCCAGGGTGTCGATCCCCTCACGCAACGGAGGGCTAGGTAGATTATTCTGGGCTAACAGTTCGATGAGAACCTGTAGATCATGAGTCTTGCGGACTTCGACACGGTGTTTTGCTAACACCGCCTTGAGGCATTTCTCTACGGCTTGCTGGGCATGAAACCCGACAACCTCGTCGTCTATTTCCAGGTCGTCTGATAGCTTACGGAAAGCCCTGAGATCACGGTCGGCCAGAGTGAGAAAGCGGCGAGCGAGCTCCTCAGGCTGCTTCATAGAGGATCTTGCCCTCCTTCAGAGCCCAGTACAGGGCCGTTCCGGGCAGATGCCCCCAGTCGGAAACTTCCCCTTCTGAAAAGACGAGAACATCGACGGGAAGCCCAATCGATCCGATCGCCTTCCGTAAGCGGACCATTTCCTTGCGTTTGGACGCAACCACGCGTTCGATTACAAGCAAGTCCAGATCGGATTCCGGCGTGGACTTCCCCTCCGCGTAGGAGCCGAAGAGAATAACCTTCACCGGGTTGGCCGCAGCCACCAGCCGCCGAACCGCTGTATCAATAGCCTCTTGAGCAGTCATCGTGTCTTGTTCCCAGCCGAGCAAGCTCGCGTGCCGTTCTATTCAGGCGTTTAGCAACAGATGTTGGATGGTAACACTCCAGATCAGCAAAGTCATGCTGGATGTGGCATCTCGTCCGCCTACATCCCTGCCTCCCGTAACACCTGTCTCGTATAGGACCGTTTCGACTTGGCGATCTCTTTGGGTGGTCCTTCTGCTACGATCTCGCCGCCTCGGCCGCCACCCTCCGATCCGAGATCGATGACCCAATCGGCATTCTTGATCACTTCGAGATTATGGTCGATTACCACTACGGTGTTGCCGGCTTCGACAAGCCGGTTGAGCACGTAGTCCGTCATTCGCCTGCCGTTTGCCAGGTTCCCAGGAGCCGGGTTCAGTGTCCGGATGCGCTCGAGGCGCCGATGCCGGTCTCCGACCTTACTTGCTGTGCAAGAAATCCGCTACGGTCCTTTGCCGCCTGGCTGCTTCGGTCAAGGATCGAGAACAACCAGATACCTACGAAACCGGTCGTCATCGAGAACAGCGCCGGCGAGGTGTAGGGGAACAATGCGCTGCCTTTCGGATAGCCCAAGGTCGCTTCCCACACCGACGGCGAGACGATCATGAGCAGCACCGATGAAATCAGCCCGAGAAAACCGCCGATGACAGCGCCGCGGGTCGTGCAGTCCTTCCACAAGACCGACATGAACAACACCGGAAAGTTGGCCGATGCCGCGATCGCGAACGCCAAGGACACCATGAACGCCACGTTCTGTTTCTCGAACACGATACCCAGCAACACGGCCAGGATTCCCAGCGCCACCGTGGTGATGCGCGACACCCGCAACTCGGAAGCGCCGTCGGCCTTGCCGCCTTTGATAGCCGTCGCGTACAGGTCGTGTGACACGGCTGCCGCACCCGACAGCGTAAGACCGGCAACGACCGCCAGGATGGTGGCGAAGGCCACGGCCGAGATGAAACCGAGAAACACATTGCCACCCAACGCGTTGGCCAGATGCACCGCCGCCATATTGTTGCCGCCCTTGAGCGCACCTGTGGCATCGAGGAACTCCGGGTTGGTCAGCACGAAAGTGATTGCACCGAAACCGATGATGAAGGTCAGCAGGTAGAAATAGCCGATCCATCCGGTCGCCCACATCACCGACTTGCGCGCTTCCTTGGCGCTCGGTACCGTGAAAAAGCGCATCAGGATGTGCGGCAGGCCGGCCGTGCCAAACATCAGCGCCATGCCGAACGAGATCGCCGAGATCGGGTCCTTGACGAAGTTGCCAGGTCCCATGATCGACTGACCGGAAGCCGCCGCTTCTGCCGGCGTCTCGCCCGCGGCTGTGGCCAGACCGGCTTTGATCTCGACCGCGTTGGCAAACATCGCCTCCAGGCTGAAGCCGAAATTCAGCAGCACCATGAAAGCCATGAAGGTTGCACCGCCCAGCAGCATGCAGGCCTTAATGATCTGCACCCAAGTGGTTGCCGTCATGCCGCCGAATAACACGTAGACCATCATCAGCGCGCCGACGATGACCACCGCCATCCAGTAGTCAAGACCGAACAGGAGCTTGATCAACTGGCCGGCGCCAACCATTTGAGCGATCAGGTAGAAAGACACCACCACCAGTGTGCCGGAGGCCGCGAAGATGCGGATCGGCGCCTGCTTGAACCGGAAGGCAGCGACATCGGCGAAGGTGAACTTGCCGAGGTTGCGCAGGCGCTCGGCCATCAGAAACGTGAGTACCGGCCAGCCGACCAAAAAGCCGATCGAGTAGATGAGGCCGTCGTAGCCACTGGCCATCACCGCTGCCGAAATACCCAGGAACGATGCCGCGGACATGAAGTCGCCGGCAATCGCCAGACCGTTCTGGAAACCCGTAATGCCCCCGCCCGCTGTATAAAAGTCCGCCGCCGACTTGGTTCGGGCCGCTGCCCATTTCGTGATGAACAGCGTGAGCAAGACAAAAACGCCGAACATGCCGATCGCCGTCCAATTGATCGCCTGCTTCTGTGCCTGGCCCACATCCGGGCCGGCGGCATACACCGATGCGGCAACAGTAAACAGCGCAGCCACGGTCAGCCCAAAACGCACTGCATTGAGATAGGTGCGATGCAAGCCGATCATTTCAGCAATTCTTTGGCAATGGAGTCGGACAGCGCATCGAACTCGCGGTTCGCGCGATTCACGTAGTACGCGGTGATCATGATCGTGAACACAATGACGCCAAAGCCGATCGGAATACCCAGGGTCATCACGCCGGCGCCAAGTCTCTGTGACAGAACGCTCTTATTGAACGCCACCAGCAGAATGAAGCCGTAGTAGACGATCATCATCGCCAGGGTCAGCCACCAGCCGAAGCTGGTTCGCTTGGCTTTCAGCGCCTGATAGTTCGGATTGTTCGCAATTCGCGTGACCAACTCAGGATCCACGATGCTTCCTCGAAGTCATTGGTTCGATGCCAAGTCGGTGTGCGGCACGTGAGGATGTACATATTCCAGCCGACCGCGTCGGTGCCGAGGGTCAGTTGGAGATACCTGACTTATCGATGGGGTGTACCTGGAAACCAACGGTCGGCGTGCCGTCGATCAAGAAAGGCAGGTCCTTATCCCACCCCCGCCTCCCTGAGCACCTGTCCCGTATACGACCGCTTCGACTTGGCTATGTCCTTGGGTGGCCCCTCTGCTACGATTTCACCACCGCGATCGCCGCCTTCCGGTCCGAGATCAATGATCCAATCGGCATTCTTGATCACATCGAGATTATGTTCGATGACGACTACGGTGTTGCCGGCTTCGACTAGCCGATCCAGCACATCCAGCAACCGTTGCACATCGGCAAAATGAAGCCCGGTCGTCGGTTCGTCCAAAATGTACATCGTCCGTCCAGTGGGACGTTTCGACAGTTCGCGCGAGAGTTTGACCCGTTGCGCCTCGCCTCCGGACAAGGTCGTCGCGGACTGCCCAAGTTTCACATAGTGCAGTCCGACATCGTGCAACGTGTCGAGTTTTCGCTTGATGAACGGGATATGTTCGAAGAACTGCACGGCATCGTCCACCGTCATGTTCAACACGTCGGCGATGCTTTTTCCCTTATGGTGAATCTCCATCGTCTCACGGTTGTACCGTAGGCCCTTGCAGACCTCGCAGGTCACGTAGACATCCGGCAGGAAGTGCATCTCGATCTTGATCAACCCATCGCCCTGGCAGGCCTCGCAGCGCCCGCCCTTCACATTGAAACTATAGCGCCCAGGCTTGTATCCCCGCACGCGGGATTCGGGCAGATTGGAGTAGAGATCGCGGATGAAGCTGAACAGACCAGTATAGGTCGCAGGGTTCGAGCGGGGAGTCCGTCCGATCGGCGCCTGGTCGATGTCGATCACTTTATCCAATGCCTCGATACCCAGCAGCTCTTTGCAGCCATCGATCTTCGGTTTTTTCTGATAGAGCAACTGGGAGAGGGAATGGAACAGCACCTCTAAGACCAGCGTGCTTTTCCCGGATCCCGACACGCCGGTCACACAGGTGAGCAGACCGAGCGGAATCTTGGCGGTCATTCCCTTGAGGTTGTGTTTCTTGGCCCCCACGATGGACAACATGCCCTTGGCCTTCCGTTCGCGGCGGGGCAGGCTGACCATTTGTGTGCCGCGGAGATACTGCCCCGTCAATGAGGCGGGATTCTTCATGACTTCTTTCGGCATGCCTTGGGCAATGACCTGCCCTCCCTGCGTCCCGGCACCAGGCCCCATATCGATGAGATGGTCCGCCGCCATCATGGTTTCCGCGTCGTGCTCCACCACCACCACCGTGTTGCCCAAATCGCGCAGGCGCAGCAGGGTTTGGAGTAGGCGCCGGTTATCCCGCTGATGAAGGC
Organism: Nitrospirota bacterium; assembly: GCA_034440335.1. GTDB lineage: Bacteria > Nitrospirota > Nitrospiria > Nitrospirales > Nitrospiraceae > Palsa-1315. The sequence continues at coordinate 4,920 of JAWXBV010000098.1, forward strand.
CGATCGAGGGCTCGTCCAGGATATAGAGCACACCGACGAGGCCGGAACCGATTTGCGTGGCGAGCCTGATGCGTTGGCCTTCTCCACCGGACAAGGTGGCGGCTGCCCGATCCAAGGTCAGATAGTCCAGGCCGACGTTGACGAGAAACCCGAGCCGTTCGCGAATCTCTTTTAAGATGCGATGGGCAATCATCTGTTCGCGTTCGGTGAACTTCAACGAACTGAAGAAATCGGCAGCGGCCCGCACGGAGAGATGGGTTACCTCGGCGATTGACTGTGTAGCCACCTTGACAGACAAACTTTCAGGCCGGAGTCTCGCACCCTTACAGACCTCGCAGGGCTCCAGCAAGGTGAAGTCTTCGTCGTCAGCAGAGCCGGCTGCCTGCCCTGAGCCCTGTCGATGGGTCATAGCGTAGCCGATACCGTCGCAAGCAGGACAGGCACCATGTGGGCTGTTGAACGAAAAGACGCGGGGGGTAATTTCAGGATAACTGACACCGCAGCGGATGCAGGCCAGCTTCTCGCTGTAGAGCGACAGGTTCCCGCTCTCTGTCAACACCCCGACCAGCCCGCCGGCGAGTTTCAACGAGGTCTCCACCGAATCGGCGAGCCGTCTCGTCAAGGCCTCGCCCGGTTTCATCACCAGCCGATCGATCACGATTTCGATCGTGTGTTTCTTCTGTTTATCGAGCGTGATGTCCTCGCCCAAGTCGATCAGTCGACCATCGACCCTGGCCCGGACGTAGCCGGCCCGGCGCATGTCCAGGAGTTCTTTGCGATACTCTCCCTTCCTGCCACGGACGATCGGGGCCAAGAGCTGAAATTTGCTTCCCTCCGGCAACAGGCCGATGGCATCCACCATCTGCTGCACCGTCTGCGCGGTGATTTCCTCGCCGCACTGAAAGCAGGAGGGACGTCCGACCCTGGCATAGAGGAGACGGAGATAGTCGTAGATTTCCGTGACGGTGCCGACGGTGGATCGGGGGTTGTGACTCGTGCTTTTCTGCTCGATGGAAATGGCAGGCGAGAGCCCTTCGATCGAATCGACATCGGGCTTGCCCATCTGTTCCAGAAACTGGCGGGCATAGGCCGAGAGCGACTCGACGTACCGTCGTTGCCCCTCGGCATAGATCGTGTCGAAGGCCAGAGACGACTTGCCCGACCCGCTCAGTCCCGTGATCACGACGAGCTGGTCGCGCGGGATCGTCACATCGATGTTCTTGAGATTATGCTCGCGGGCGCCTTTAATGATGATCGAGTTATGCATCAGGGGTGGGATTATAGCATGTGAGAATCTGGGAGCCGAGAGTAGGTACGGAGGTGACCATTGGCTAGAGGCATACTCGCAGTCTTGCGACGAAAAAGTTTCTGCCCGTGGACTATTTACTCGCCGGGTCTTTTTCTTGGTGCGACCTCTCCGGCTGTTTGCCGACAGAACGAATATTGACCAGTTTATTCAAGACATCGAACCAAAATGGAGCGCCAAGAGACACCGCAATCGCTGTAAGCGATAGACCGATAATCTTCAGTGCCCATCCCCCAACGTCAGAAGGAAGAGCCTTTGTATCATTGGGCTCACGCGACCATCCAATCGGGAGTCCCAATTGTTTAATCTCGGCAGACATCCGTTTGATCCGTTCTCTCTCCTGTTCGGCATTCTGGGGCAGCGCTTCTTTGGCCGTGACCTCAGCCATCGAAACCAGTGACGCTCGCAACGTGGCATCCTGAGCTAGCGTATTCGCGATCAAGATCGTATCGGCATTGACCGACAAGGTGACCGCTAATGCCCATACGAAGATGAAGACCTGTGTTTTTCTCTTATACCATCCGGACACGCGGTCCATGGCGTCGTCATACCACCGCTCCACGTTCTCTCGTGCTTTCTTGAGGTCGTCTCCCGCATCATCGAGTAAGCCGAGCAAGGCGCTTTTGACTTGTTCATTTGAAATGGTGGCGACCGAACTCCGAATATCTTGCAGCGTCCTCGTGGTTGTCGAACCGTGTACTGGGGCGACAAGGTCGAACAGAGCCAAGGCAAAGGCACGAGAAGGCACATACGAAGGTATCGTGCCTGGTTTCCCCAAGTTCTTGACCAACGAATGGTCGTACAACTGCTTGGCCAACCCTGTTCCTTCCGGGTCATACAATAAATTCCGCACTCCGTCCCAAAGATTCTTCGCTCGCATATTCAGCATGCCGGCCATCCATTCGTTGAGCACAGAGCACATCAACCCGAGCAGCATATAGAGCAGCGCGAGGCTGATCGCAATTTCAAGCGCGAAGGAACCAAACATGACGTCACCTCCTTACTCAGCCGACTATGGGATATGTACTCAACTCAGAAAACTCTGAAACCAGTCTCGCCGGCGGACAGAAGAAAGATCTGGGTCATGTCATCGAGGTTCTTTCGACGGAAGCATCCCAAGCTCTCTGCATTCGATCAACCACGCTTGGCAGCTGTCTTCGTTCCCTTTCCTTTCCTTGCTTCGACGCAGGCTCAATTGTAAGCGGCGGCTCCGGGAACGAGCGATTCCGCTTTGCGGGCATTCTCCTCAGCCTGGTGGGGTAGTGTATTCTTCTCGTTCAGCTTGGACAAGAGACCGCTTTCTTGTCTTTCACCCAACAGCAGTACTTCTCCCTCTTCCCCTCGTCTTGACAAACTTGGAAGCCGGGTGCTACCACCCTCTCATGGTAGATGTGGAAACACCGCCTGTTCAGAAGGGGGCCGACTCCCCAG
>JAWXBV010000099.1:0-8849 GCA_034440335.1 Nitrospirota bacterium
ACAGGCGCGTCACCGTCCGTTACGAGAAAACAGACGCGGCGTTCCTCGCGTTTATCGCGCTCGCCATTATCAAGGCGTACCTTTGATAACAGTGCCTAGTGATCGACATAGTCCGTCAGTCCCACCCGCAAGTCCAGCACCATGGCATACCCTCTCAGAGAGACGTCGTCGTACGTGATGCTCCGTCAGTGCCGCGCTCCACGAAGATGTTGTCCAAGGCCCGCCCGCGCCCGTCCATGCTGATGGCGATGCCGTGCGCCTTGCGCACACCGGTGAACGCCTGTGAGGTGCATGGGCAGCCCTGATCGGTGTTGAAGATCGCGCGGATGCCGTAGATCTGGAAGGCGTGCGCTAGACTCTTCACGCAGAACCCCTGCTCCAGTGTATTCGAGACATGCCATGCCAGCACTGTGCGCGAGTACCAGTCGATCACGGCCATCAGGGACACAAACCCACGCGCCAAACGGAGGTCTGTACGGTCCGTACTCCGCACGTGGTTGGGGGCCCTGCATCACCAGGCCCCTGAGCACGTACGGATCTACTCTGTGCTGCGGGTGCGGACGGCTGGTATTCGGTCCGGGTGCCAGGCCGGCCAGTCCCACTATACCCAGCAGTCTCTGCACGCGCGTGCGGCTGATCTGGTGCCAGAACCCACGCAGGGACTGCCGCAGCTTGCGGGTACCGTAAAACGGATGCCTGATCTATTCGGCGTCGATCACCGCCAGCCGCGCCAAGGCCTGTTTGTCCGGTTTAGGGGCCGCGTGCGGCGCAGACACGGTGGAGCAGGCCACACCAGCCAGTTCGCATTGCCAGGTCAGCGCCACGGGATCACGGGCGCTGACCCACTGTTGACGCGCGGCTACAGGCCTATCCCGGACGTTTTTTACGCCAGTCCCGCTCCATCGTCAACCGCCCGATCTCGGCATACAGCCGCTCCGGACTCGCCGACGGGTCAACTGGTTTCGGACCACGCTTGGCGTCGAAGATGTTTGCTGCCTGTTCGTACAGTTCCTTCTTCCACTGCCCCACTTGGGTCGGATGCCCCCACTACTTCTGGGCCATCTCATGCACCGTCGTGACCGCTCGGATCGCCTCCAAGGCCACCTTGGCCTTGAACGGCCCACTAAAAAGCTGGCGCGTACGAACACTCCTGCCGGCTCCTTTGTGACAGCAGGCTGCCAGCGTAAACGACTATCCTGAAATTGGGGTCCAATATAGATGGAGAGTCGGCCGATGCCTTGATGAAGAATGCGGACAGAGCGATGTATCACGCCAAGGAACAAGGCCGGAATAACGTTTAGTCCTATTCCAGCAACCTGACCGCCGGCCCCAATGAACGTGTAATCCTGGAAGGAGAGCTCAGCCACGCCGTGGACAGGGAAGAGTTTGTGGGGTATGACCAGCCGCAGATCGATCTGCGGACGGACGAGATGATTGGTGCGGAGGCGTTGGTGCGGTGGCAGCATCCCCTGCGAGGGCTCTTGCTCCCCGAGAAATTTCTGCCGATTGCCATGGATACGGGTCTGGTGAGAGCGATTGATGAGTGGGTTGCTGCGAACAGCCTGTGGGCACAATCAAGCGTGGCAGCAGTGCGGCAAGAGGCCGGTGCGCACTTCCATCAATGTCTCCCACTCATTGTTCCACGGCAGTACAGTACTGTCTGTCGTGGGAGAGACGCTCCGTCAAACGGGGTTGGCGCCGGCGTGCCTGGAGTTGGAACTGGCGGAGTCGGTCGCGATGCGCAAGGTGGGTGCGTCGATCGTTCTGCTGACTACCGTACAGGTTATGGGGGGACAGATCTCCATCGACGATTTTGGGACTGGCTGCTCGTCGCTCAGCTACGTGCATCGTTTGCCGATCAGCAGGGTGAAGATCAATCAATCGTGCATCCAGGAAATCCTGACGCAGACTCGCCCACCTGCGATTGTGCAGTCGATCATTGCCTGGCCCACAGCCTCGACCTCTTCCTTCTCGCCAAGGGGTCGAGCAGGAAGCTCAACGAACGGTCCTACTGGATGAGGGGTGCGACTCTGTTCAGGGGTATCTCTTTGGGCGGCCGATGCCGGCGGACGCGTTTACTCAGATGCTCCAGCCAGTTCCTCTCCGCGAAGCCTGTTAGCACGGTCATGCCGCCGTCGACTCAGTGCAGTATCTCTGTAGGTGATATCCATATATGAGCGTGATGGTGCTCCGTCGATGGAGAGAGTCATGTGTGAAGGATGTCGCCGCATCGGTTTTGCAGAAAAGATCGGAATGCAATATCGCATTAACAGGGTAGACGAGAGAAGCCAGATGAGCTAGACCGACCAGATAGTTCTCACGCGTCACGGTCCATGTACGGTGACTTTCCGAAGGACGGAAGTTATACTCTAGAGGATACGCGTGCATCGAAGAGATGGAAAGGGTTGTTATGAGGAATGATGTTGCAGGGTTGTGGGGGATCGTGGGAATTGCCTTACTCGCCATACCCGTTGTCGTAGCGGCTGGAGCGCCGGATAAACCGGTGACAGGTGATACGGTGATTCGGGAAACCCAGGAGGCGGTGACAGCCAGCAAGGACTATACGATTCAGCAGAAAGATGCGTTTCAGCGAAAGATTCAGACAGAACTGGATGAGATGCACGTGCGCATGACGCAGCTTCGTGGTCAAGTCTCGCATGCGTCGGCAGAAGCACAAAGGGATATCCAGAAGGCGTTAGTGGAATTAGAAAAGAAAAAAGAGTTGGCCCAGAAAAAAGCGCAGGACATTCATTCCGCCACGGCCTCTTCCTGGGAGCAGGTGAAGTCGAAAACGGCAGCGGCGATGGACGATCTCCGAGAGGCGTTCACGCGAGCCAAGTCTCATCTCCCATGATGGTAGACCCATGAAATATGCCCTCTACCCAGGGTGTGCCGCTCAAGGGGCGACTCCGGAACTCTATCAATCGACTAGAGCGATCATCGGCCGATTGGGAATCGAGGTCGTTGAACTCACTGCTGCAGCCTGTTGTGGCGCTGGGGTTGTGACGGAAGCCAACCCCGACATGGCACTGGCGCTCAATGCCAGGACCTTTGCGCAAGCGGAGGCGCTTGGCCTGGATGTGATGACGATTTGCGGCACCTGCCAAGGGGTGATGAGTGCAGCCAATCGACGATTGAAGACCGAGGCGGGGACCCTGGACCGCATGAATGCCTTCCTTGAGCCAGAAGGTCTGGTGTATCACGGTCATGTACAAGTCAAACATCTGTTGTGGATCGTGGTGCGAGACATCGGACTGGCTCGTCTTGGTGCCCTGGTCTCCGCACCGTTGCAAGGCTTCCACATCGCTCCGTTTTACGGGTGCTATATCCTGCGTCCGTCGTGGGACCTCGGGTTTGACGATCCTGAGAATCCTCAATCCCTTGAGCGCGTCATCAAGGCCGTCGGTGGCGAACCGGTCGCCTATGCAGGAAGAACCAAATGTTGCGGGTTCCCTATCATCCTCGAAAAGGAAGCCATTGCCGTGGCCATGGCAGGGACGCATATGAAAGAGGCGAAGGAGCAGGGAGCCGACTTTATGGTGACGCCCTGTCCTTTGTGCCACATGAGTCTGGATATTTATCAAGAACGGGCTGGCCTTGCGATGAACACCACGCTCAACTTGCCGATCTTGCATGTCCCCCAGTTACTGGGCCTGGCGATCGGGATTCCGGCTAAGGACTTGGGGCTCTCGCATCATGTGATCTCGGTCGAGTCCATTCTGGCGAAGTTTGAACGTCGCCGCACGCATCCGCAACCGTCCTGAAGGAGTCGGCGAATGAAGGTGATCACTCTGTCGGATTTTCAGCAGTTCAGCAGCGAGAAGATGAAGAAGAATAGTCTGTTCCAGACGCCACGATTCTTTTGCGATATCTACTGTTTCGAGCCAGGGCAGGAACAGAAGGGTCATATCCATGGCGAGCAGGACAAGGTCTATCTTGTGCTTGAGGGACAGGGCACGTTCCACGTTGGAACTGAGAAACAGGTGATGGGTCCAGGGCAGGGGACCCTAGCACCAGCTGGGGAAGAGCACGGTGTGAAGAATCACACAGGCCAGCAACTCAAAGTCCTCGTGTTCGTGGCGCCGAATCCGGTGTGAGAGCTTAGCCATGAAACGTGCGATGTCGATTTCTGATGAATATGCGGTCGTGATGAGTTCAGTCCTCGCTGGCCACCCATAGTGGAGGTGACACCAGCCGTCTTGCTGAATGTAGGTGAAGAGCTCAGCTCGATCCTCGTATGCCCTCTCGTCTGTCTCGCGCGTTTCGCATCATGCTCTCCGGCCGTTTTTGGATGAGAGGGAAGTGAAGGGGCAATCAAGGGGCAATCAATGATCCAGTGCTTCCCCTGGGGCCGTCTATCTGGTACGCGGGTCTGTCTTGTCATGCTTGTTCTGCGAACCACAAAACGCAATAAATAGAAGAGCCCAGCTGGGCCAGCTTTCCCCGATATGCTGCGAAATAGACCGGCGTGATGGGTGAGGCGCAAGAAGCAGATCGGTGCGATGTAGGGCAGTACTCAGCAATTACTCAGCAGGCAGCAATATGGGCAACACTGGGATGTCTGAAGAACGAACGGACGAGTGCGGGCGGCGCGCCATCTCGGCGAGTTGCGCGGTGATGCGATCGGCCAGTCGCTCACCCTTCTACAAGGGCGGGCTGGCATGACCGGTAAGCTTCGCATGGCTCCAGACCAACTCATCTCATCGGGATCGAGGTCCGGGGCGTAGCCGGGCAGGTAATGGAGGATCAGTTTGCCGTCGAGTCCAGCGACGTATTCCTTGACCGCGGGCGCCTTGTGGGCCGGCAGTCCATCAAGGATCAGATGCAGGGACTTGCGACGCCCGCGCATCATCAGGCGCAGCAAGTCCACAAACAGCGTGCCGGTCAAGGCACCCGCATAGGTGGCGAACCAGAAGGCACCTTTGGAACTGATGGCCGAGGCGGCGCTGATGCCTTGACGTTGGCCGGGAACCTGGACCACCGGGGTATGGGCGCGTGCGCCCCATGTCTTGCCATGCACCGCATCGGCGCGAAAGCCCGACTCAACCCAGAACGAGATCTCGGTCTGGGTTCGCTTGGCGTGGCGCGCCATCGCGGGATACGTCTCACGCTGCCAGCGGGCAATCGCGTCGGGATCTCGCTGATACGCCCGCTGTAAGGGCTTCTGCGGCGTCAGGCCTTGTCGCGCCAGCACCGCACCCATCGAGGCCAGGCTCAACCGCACGCCGAATCGCTGCGCGATCAGTTCGCGCACAATCTGGCGCGTCCACAAACCTAACTCGAATCCGTATTGTCGTGGATTCTTTCCATTGATCCATCGAAACACCTGTCGTTCCTGTCTCGCCGTCAGGGTCCGTGGGCGACCGGTCGCGGGGCGTGCTGCGAGCGCCTGGAGTCCGTGGCCACGCCCACGGACTGTCTTGAGCCAGCGATAGATCGTGCAGCGGTGAAAGCCGTAGCTGGTGATCACGTCGCTCGGGCGCTCGCCCTCGCGCACGCGCTCAACGGCCATCGTGCGGATGGTCTCCAGGGTGCTGTGATCCAGTGTCCGTCCGTCTCGCGTCATGACGGAACGGAGGATGACACAATCAATTTGTGTTGTCTATATTACTGACCGCTGAGTAGCTATTTCAGTTCGATGAAGTTCGAAAGTTAGGCAGAATTAGCATAGGTTGCAGTCAACTAAACCGGCAGCAGCTCACTGCTCGGTCTACCAGCGCTCGCGGACAGGTATGGCGTTCCAGCCCGTGTACCGGGTCTCATACAATGTCATCATGCGCATCGCCTCCTCGACCGGTACTGCGCGGGCAGAAAGCCGGCCAAGCGCCGATTCCGTACCCCCTCGGTGCCCGCCCGTCATACCAGCCGCTCCAGCGGTGGAATGTCTGCTCCATTACCCCGAGCATCTCGGCCGCCTCCGCCATCGTCACGTCCGGCCGTTGTTGGCGCGCGTACCGCGCCTCACACCACATCGGTCTCATCTCCTATAGGATTCTCGCGCGTGTCATCGTGGCCCTCCTAGCGAGACCACCCTAAACCGGACAGATGATGTGCTCTCTACAGTTTCTATCGAGAGAGTTGACGCGGACAGGGGCTTGCTGTACGATGCCTTCCATATCGTTGCTGCAGTAGTCCGGCGGCACGGCTGCATACACCATAACGGACTTCGCGATCGCATCGCGACCAGGTCCTGTCGGAGTTGACGCCTTCCTGGTTTCTCTCCCCTCGGTTCTCTGATCCCGTCATAATGCGATCATACTGAAAGGAAAGTGCATTGCATACCTCTGTTCACACGAGTTTTCATACCCTTGGTCTCTCTGAACCGCTCTTACTGGATTTGACAGCAGCGGGCTTTCTGGTTCCGACTCCCATACAAGCTCAGGCCATTCCGCCAGCCCTTGAGGGCCGGGACGTCATCGGTTGTGCACAAACCGGTACCGGAAAGACAGCCGCGTTTCTTGTCCCCATGATCGAACGGCTCGCGGTCTTGCCGAAAGGTCAGCCGCAAGCTTTGATTCTCGCACCAACGAGGGAATTGGCGTTACAGATTTTTGGTTCAATCGAAAAACTCGGTCGAAGCCACCGGATCTCTGCCACGGTAATTGTTGGGGGGAGCGATATGCAGGCGCAGATCAGAGGGTTACGCCAACGGCCTGATATTCTAGTTGCCACACCAGGGCGTTTGCTGGATCACATGTGGAACGGGACGATCAATTTAGCCCCGATTAAAATTCTGGTGCTCGACGAAGCCGACCGGATGCTCGATATGGGTTTCGCTCCACAGATCAATCAGATTCTCGATGCATTGCCGCTGGAGCGGCAGACGTTGCTCTTTTCCGCAACGATTCAGGCGGATATCACTCGCCTTGTTCAAGCGAGCCTACACGGCGCTGTTCATGTTATGGTAACCCCTGCCTCGACGACGGCCGAAGGTGTGACCCAGACACTGCATCATACGACCTCCCATGAGAAGACGAATCTATTGGTGTCGTTATTGGGAACGGAACGAGGGACCGTCCTCGTATTCGCTCGGACAAAGAGTCGGGTTGATCGACTTGGTCAGATGCTTGAACAAGCTGGTCACCGCGTCGCCGTCATTCACGGAGACCGAAGCCTGCCACAGCGCCTCCGTGCTCTCGACGGATTTAAACGGGGACAAGTTAGGATTCTCGTCGCGACAGATATTGCAGCCCGCGGGATTGATGTGGCCAATATCGGCCACGTGGTGAATTACGATTTGCCGAATTGCCCGGAGGACTATATTCATCGTATTGGACGGACAGCTCGGATGAAGATGACCGGGCGAGCCACCAGCTTTGTGACCTTCGAGGAACGTGATCAACTGCACGCGATTGAAGCATTGTTGGGGCATCCTGTGCCGTTGGCAGAAGGCAGCCTTCGGCCCCATGATCGCGCGCACTCAAGGATGCCTGAACGTTCCAGAGGCGACCGTCAGCGATGGGGGGCGTCTGGTCGAGGACCGAGACCGGCATCAGCATCAGCCGAGGTTCCCATCGTCCTGTAGAGAGCGAGGTTTCTGAGGATGGAGTCGTAGGGTGAGAGCGGAGGGAACCGACGTTTATTGATTGACCGGCGACGAGGTGTCGGTGCTCGGAGAGTCTGAACGCGAAACACCCAAAGGTTGACGGGCTGCAGATGGGGAAGAAATGTCCAAGAACTTCTGACGGTATAAAGGTCTGGTTTGGTGGGGACGGACGTGAAGGTATCGCCGCTGGGCTGACGGAATTGGTCGTTAGTCCTGGCCGAAATCGATAGTCGGACGCAGTAACGGGTTAATGCCTGAGATCCCGACCGAACACTGGCGATTGAAAACGATTTGCTGATCCTGACCGATGCGGATGATGCGGGTTGAAAATGAAACAAAATGGTGAGCATCACCATTTTGCGCAGACAGCATGACAGGAGTGATAGCAGGGACTCTCGGTATTCCTAATACAGAGGCTCTTGTGGGCCCCACTGAAGTCCGGCCAAATCTGGATCCTCGCCCTCTGTGTTTAGAGGGCGATCGGGCTTCTCGGTCTTGCGCTGTTCACGGCGGGCGTCTTTTTCACGTCGCTGAACTTGTTTCGCTTTCTCGCGATCTCGTTTTGCGATGGTTGTTTTTCCTGCTCGTCCGATGGCGCCCTCCTTTGCTCCTATTGAGCCGCTAATCGCCCACTGTTTCCATAAATCTCATCTCCTCTGGGAGGAGGTTACGACGGCTTTGTCGCCCCACGACGTCTCTTGCTGTTTGAGTCAGGAGCATGGTCGGTGGTCTTGGCTTCTCGTTCAGCCGTGCGTGAGCGAGTGCCTTGGCCGAACCCACGGCTTGCCATGTTCGACACTTGCCGACGGATGTCTTCCATTGTGGTCGTCAGACTGGTATCAAGAGGATTTGGAAGGCCGAGCACCTCCCATCGGATTTTTGGTTTCCGTGTCGCCCGTGCTCGGTTCTTTCTCGTCTTGTCGGCTCGCCACCCAGTGGATAGCTTCATACGTGCTCCTTTATGGAACCTAGCATCTCCAACGTGGGAAAACACTCGATGGAGATGAGGGGGTCGGATGGAACTAGTAAAACCATTCCGTCCATTTTCCTGACGGGCGTCTACGCGCAGAAAATGAATGTATGAGCCGCATCTACTGAGATTAGACGCGCTGGAATAATCAGATGAGATTCAAAACGCGCAATGGCTCATGCTAGCTCAGATGACCGCAGAGAATACCATGGGTCATGGCGGGAGTCAAATAGTAGCCTCTTCCAATATGAAATGAGTCTGAAGCCGGGTCGTATTTCCAACGAGCCATGAGTCTGAGCGGCGGCTGTGCTGAATCGGTCATGATGCAAGGCA
>JAWXBV010000100.1:0-5132 GCA_034440335.1 Nitrospirota bacterium
CCGCGCCCACTTCTCTCGCGCCGATTCTGATCTTGTCATCCCGACAACATGCCACGCCCAATGCGCAGCGCGAAGATGCGGATGGCGTAACGCTTACGATGTTTCTTGGCCTCCATCGACAAAACTCATGGGCCACTGTTGGACGGAGAGTCGGGCTCGGAAATCTTTCCCGTCGGTACCGGTACCGCTTCGGCGGGCACCAGTATAGCGACAACTGCCACATCTGGATGCCGGAATTCGGTGCCAGCAGACATCACAAACTCGATAGCCTTTCGGACAATCTCGGGAATCAGCTCGACCGCATCGCGAGCTCTGGTCGGGCTAGCCTGCCCCATGCGAGCGAGACTGTGTGCGGATAATTCGTTGAGCCGCTGCAAGAGTACCCAGTCCGGGATGATTGTGGCCTGGCCGTTACACACCTCCGCGCCGCATAGCACCGCGGAACGGCTGGCCTCCCCGGTTGTGATGCGGTCGTATACCCGGAGCGCCACGATCGGGTAAGGCAACTTGTCCCCCGAAATGACCGCAAAGCACGCCTCGATTTTTTCTGCCTGGCTCAGCGCCATATCAACCAATTTGTGGCCCACGCCCAATAGCTGTTCTGGAGGACCGTCGCCAATTCGTTCACGATCGAAAATCATGTCGCTGTACTCCGGCAAGATTGCCGGGTCTACCAACCACTCGTCCGGAGTCTTGAACGAAAGACCACCCGCGCCCGGCTTCGGCTGCCTGCGGTTGCGAACCAAAGCGCCAACCAAGAACGGCTCGAGATCCTTCAGGTCCACTTTGGGAAGCCGCTGGGATACCTCTTGGAAGTCAAAGCGTGCGCAGTTGCCTACCAAGTCCTTCACCGTATCAATTACGTCGCTACCACCAAATCGCGATGTGGCCCGGTCGAACCACGCGTCAAACTTGTCCGGTTCGATCTGTGCCCCGTCCGCGAAGATGTCTCGGAACATTTCAGGGGGAGCCATCCCGAGCACCAACTGGAACATGTCCTCCGGGTCAGCCATGACCTGACGCAGGGCGACGTTAATATGAGCGATCTTTTCGTTGAGCTTGTCCCAGATCCGGCTCTCCACTGTCGACGGATTCCTAAAGTTGGTGATCCGTACAATCTCGGTCTGACCGTAACGATTCAGTCGCCCGACACGCTGATGGAGACGCATCGGATTCCACGGCAGATCGACATGGATCAGGGTGTAACAGTGACCTTGAAGGTCAATGCCTTCACCAGCAGCCTCAGTCGAAACCAAGAACCGCACTGCACCGCGATTGAAGCGAGCAGCCGCATCGTCCCGACGTACCCGAATCGTCTTTCTCTGTCCGGTGGCATCTACGACCTCGCGTGCTTCTCCATCGCCGTTGATGAACGTGACTGACGATTCGCCGAACTCGTTTATGAGCGAGGACATCAGCAGCGACTGCGTAGCCTTATATTCTGTGAAGAAGAGGACAGAGGTCGATGGCGATAGCGACCTGATTTCCTTAAGGATTGTCTGGATCTTCGTTTCCTCTTGGACATTCTCACCTGCGGCGATCAGACCGTTTAGCCATTCTTGCTCGTCATCCATGAGTCGAAGCTCAACCTCCGCGAGGGTTTCATCCAGCTTGCTGACGTCGTCTAGGTCGCCTTCGGTCTCCGCCTCGTGCTGCTTGCCGAGCACCTCGACCGCCTGCCTCGCGTCGCGAAGCAGCTTCGCGGCTTGACCAATCCGCCCAAGCCGGCCACGCAACGCCCGAAGGATTGCCGCAACTGAACTTGACGCCAACTTTTGCATCGAAATGAGGACGAGCATGACCGCTCGCCCATCTCGGCCACCAAGACTAGATGCATATGCCTTTCCGGTCACGATGAACTCGGTCAGCATGTCGTAGAACTGCTGTTCGGCCGGTGAATACTCGTAGGTGCGGCTCTGAACCACGGGTTCCTTAAAGAGCGGCGTACCACGCAGGTCTGTGACATTCTGCTTGTTGTTGCGAATCATCACGTCAGGCAGGCGTCGAAGCTGCTCCCGGTGAGACAGTTTCGGATTGAATCGCTCAGGCTGCAGGAGCCCCAAGAGCGAGAAGAATCCAAATGGCTTCCCCCGATGTGGCGTTCCCGTGAAGAAGACCATCGATCGGATTCTCGCACCTTCAACAAGCTGCTGAACGAGCTTGAACCCGAGCGTGGGGCCCGCCTGCTCGTCTGCATTGAGGTGATGCGCTTCATCAACGACAACTAGGTCCCAGGGTTCCGCCTCGAGCATACGCTCGTGTCGCCCATTGCTGTCTAGCCGAAGCGTTTGCAAAGAGGCAACGACTTGCGGGTTCGTGTTCCAGAAATCCCCGCGAGCCGTGTCCGCCGCTGGCGCGTAGATGCTCGTTCGAATGTCGAACATCGTCCGAAGGCGGTATTGCCACTGATCTACGAGCGATGCGGGACACATGATTAGGAGCCGGCGAATCTGCCGCCTCGACAACAATGCAGAGAGAATCAGCCCTGCTTCGATCGTCTTGCCCAAACCGACGTCATCGGCCACAAGCCATCGAGCTGGCCATTGCGTCAGGACCTTTCGACACACCCAAAGCTGATGGGGCAACAGCGCAATCCGACTCCGCGCGAACATCCCCCATGCGCTGTTCACGGACGTGATTGCCTCTGCTTGCACTCGCACAACGACATCGAGCGGTGCGTGCGTCCTGCCTCTGCGGACCGCTTCCAAAACGCCTTCGATGACTTGGACGTCGGAACACGTCACCTCGTGAATGCTGTTGCCGAAACGAATGATGACGGTGTCGCCCAGACCACTTTGAACCTCGCCAATGCCGTACCCGGCTACACGAACGATTTGGCCTCGGGACATTGGATCACTCATCGGTGCACCTCGCTATCGTCGGTGGGCTCATCAAGGAACTCCATCGGCCCGCCGTCGACCGCCGGAGCCGCCTGCCCAAGGAGTTCGGCACACACGCTCGCGTACTTGGGCCACGTCAGGACGAGCAAGGGCACATCAAAGGCACCGTCAAACGTCGAGCCGTCGCCGAGGTACTTTCGAAGCACCTTCTCAATCGCCTTAGAGGCATCTTCGCGCCTACACTTTGCATCCACCAGCTGCGCGGCTACGGCCTGGTCGTGCTGATCACCTCGTCCCAGAAGTTGCGCCATCAGCTTTCTCGTCCTCCAAGCGGGCACGAACGCCAGCGGGGCAAGTCTTGGATTGATGACGGCACCTCTAGTTTCGGTCTGTCGAAGCCGGGCTGTTTCGCGTAGGACAAAATGGGCTCCGAGTCCAAGCATGCGACTGCACGGTGGTGCATCGAAGCCAGTCGCTCTGCCGAAGAAATGGCTCGTCCGCAGATCGGCGATATCGCGAATACTGCGGAGGTCTGAAAGGTTAACGCCTGGCCGGGTAATCGCTTCAAATGATCGGGCGTAGCGCGGAAGCCACCTGGCAATTTGGTAATATGCCAAGAACTGGGCCATCCAATGGTAGTACGCTGACTCGCCTTGCAGACTGTCGAGATAGTCCTCCATAATCGCGAACCACCTTGACTGCTCTTCACCGCTCGTCGCAAGGGCATCCAGCCAGCCTCGTTCAACGCACATTTCTAGGAATCCTTGATGCTGGTGATGCGTTGCTCGACCGATTCGGTACATCGATCCCCTCATTAGCAGGATCAACCACCCGCGCCGGACGTCTGCGTCAGCGACCAGCTGCTGCTGTGACGCGGTCCACTTCAACTTCGGGGGCTTACCTCCAGGATAGATCATGGCATCGTGGTGAGTGATGATTTCATCCCGATTCTGTGTCCACCAGGCATGAATGTCCTTGAGAACTGCGCCCGGTTTCCGCGTGGCGATAGGAGGCGGTGGCGACTTTCGCGGGCCGGTTTCCTGTTGCTGGAACTCCGTTCCTTTCCGGAGCTTACCCATTACCACGGCTTGGCTGTTCGCATCGGTCGGCATCGCCGCGTCTAGTTCGGACTTGTCGTCGAGCCATGAGGTTGTGACTTGTTTCTTCAGCTCGTTCAGTTCATGTCCCACGTTGAAGTGCTGCGCGCCGCGCTCTAGATACTCGAGAGCGGCCTTTCGGGCTGTGAGGTCATTTGCGTGCAAGATCCACGTGGCCATCTCCATCGCCGAAGTTCGCATCTCCTCGCGGCACGACAGGAAGAAGTCTAACGCAGCGCCCTCGTAACGCGGATCAATCACTCGATCGTCTGGCGCGAATGATGCGCGCCTTCGCTCTTCGATACGTTCCGACCGATCGCCATGCTTGATCAGCAGCTCACAACCAACACGCCAGTTACCGGCAACTGTCTGGAACTTCACATCGGACAGAAGTTCGCGCAGTTCGCCCTCCTCTTGCGCGCTCCGCTTGTCGGTGCTCATCTTGTTCAGGCGTTCCGGGGGCAGAAGCATTCCGAGTTCGTGTGAGACACTTGCATCGGCGAAGTAACCATCAGGGAATGATCCCTCAACGATCGTCTTAAGGGCTAAAGACCGAGCGTCAACGGGACACAGCGCCTCCAACACCTCGAAGATCGCTGGCCCGACAATCGTACCAGGCACTACATGGGTCCGTATCCATCTGCATTGAACAGCAGTTGACCACACACCGGGATCGGCCAGCACACCGCTTAGGTGCCAGTGAACGTCCTGAAGCCGAGTGAGACAGTCGTATTCGGCGGGAAGACCCGTTGGCAGCGCACGTGCTTCACGAATGAGCCGATGAAGCCCGCAGTGCTCCGAGCCGTAGAGGACTGATCGCAGAACCTCATTCTCAGGACCATAAAGCACGTAACGCTCGCATGCATGCCATAGGGATGTCCAAAAGGCATCCGCCGTTGCCTGCGTGCAGCCCATAGCATCGCGGGTCGTTGGCCAATTCGTGGCCGCGTGGGCGTAGAGACTGCATAGCTGCTCGCCGAGTGCCTCGCCCATTTCCCTGGCGATACGGACGTTCTCATCCGTCCGCCGCAGTTGAGTTCGCCCGGGGTTCAGGTCGAAGCTTCCATTGACGAGCAAACGACCGATTCCGGGTTCTTCAGTCGGCGTGGTCACCCACACCTCGGGTACATCTCGCGCCACTTCGTCGGATACGCCCTCGGGGCAAAGTGGCACAAGTACGGCTCCATAGCCCTCC